>JAJYQK010000075.1 GCA_021794645.1 Actinomycetes bacterium | reverse complement strand
GTCTCGTGCTGGCTGCAAGGCTCCGGGCCGCCACAGCTGTTGTCATGGCCGTCCGCATGGCGGTGATGCGAGCGGCGCCGAGGAGGGCAGAGACCGTCCCTGTCTCGGCGTCGAAGAGCACGATCACGCCCTGGTGGGAAGGCTGGCCCCTGGCGGGGTTGTCGGGGTAGACCGAGACGAGCTTGGCGCCGAGACGGCCGCCGGCAAAGCCGGGCATCGCCCCGAGCCAGCCGCTCGGGGCGCGAGCGGCCGACCGGGGCGGGACGTCGACCGCGCCGAGCGAGATGGACCGGAGCGCAGTCTCGAGCGCTCGAGCGAGCTCCTCGAGATCGAGCAGCTCGGCTATCTCGTCATCGCCGATGAGGAGGAGCTCTGGCACCCCGGCATGCTGGCACAGCGGTGTCGGCGAGCAAGGTCCTTGTTCGAGGCGAAGGGCGACAAGCGGGCCACAGCTGCGGCTCGGCTCGTCACGAGCCGACCTGGCGGGGCATCTCCTCGGCGGCGCTCTCCGGCGGGACGACGTCGGGCTCCTCTTCGATGTGCACATACTTCTTGCCGCGCATCCACGAGGCGACTCCGGCCACCCCGCAGGCGACGGCGGCGAAGACGAAGGCGAGGCGCAGCCCGCTCATGAAGGGCGGCGCGATCAGGTGGGGGAAGAACGCTCGCCCGGTCAGGTAGGCGGCGTGGGCATGAGGAATGTGACCGAGCGCCGGCCCGAGGAGGGTCTTTATCGGGTTGTAGCCGAGGAAGGCGGCAAAGAGAGCCCCGGTGGGGGGCAGGTGCGAGACCTTGTGAGCAAGGGCCACCGGTACGCCTTGAGCTCGCAGACCGTGGGCGAGGGCAACCGGCAGCTGCGCGGAGAGCCCGACGATGATGAGTGTGAAGAAGATCCCGATGGAGAGCACCATCGCCGAGTTCTGGAAGGTGGCGGTCATCCCGGCACCCGATCCCCGCTGGTTGGCGGGAAGGCTGTTCATGATGCCGGCGCGGTTGGGGGAAGCGAACAGGCCCATGGCGAGGCCGTTCATGAACAGCAAGAGGGCGAACCAGACATAGGAGAAGTCCGCCGGCAGCAAGGTGAGCAGGACAAAGCTGGCGACGGCAGCCGCCATCCCGCCCGTGGCGAAGGGGCGGGCCCCGAAGCGATCCGAGAGGTGGCCCGAGATGGGGCCGGCCACGAGGAAGCCGGCTGTGAGCGGGACCATGTAGATCCCGGCCCACAGCGGGGTGTTGGCGAAGCTGTAGCCATGGAGCGGGAGCCAGATCCCCTGCAGCCAGATGATGAGGATGAACATCATCCCGCCCCGGCCGATGGCCGCCAGCAGGCTCGCCAGGTTCCCGGCCGTGAAGGCCCTGATGCGGAACAAGGGCAAGCGGAACATCGGGTTGGGGACCTTCGTCTCGATGTAGCAGAAGAAGACGAGGATGAGGACACCCCCGATCAGTTCCCCCAGCACGACCGGGTTCGTCCAGCCCATGGTGGAGCGGCCGTAGGGCTGGATGCCGTAGGTGATGCCGACGAGCACGGCTATGAGGCCGACGGCAAAGGTGATGTTGCCCCACCAGTCGATGGTGGAGGGCGTGCGCACACCCTTCTCGTGGAGGTTGAAGTAAGCCCAGATGGTGCCGATGACGCCAACGGGGACCGAGACGAGGAAGACGAGGCGCCAGTCGACCGGTCCGAGCAGTCCGCCGACTATGAGACCGATGAACGATCCGGCTATGGCGGCCACCTGGTTGACGCCGAGAGCCAGGCCCCGCTGATCGGGCGGGAAGGCGTCGGTGAGGATGGCCGAGGAGTTGGCGAACAAGAGCGCCCCGCCCACCCCCTGGAGGATGCGCATCACGATGAGCCAGAGCGTCCCCGCCGTCCCTGTCATCCAGTCGATCGAGAGCATGATCGAAAAGAACGAGAAGACAGCGAAACCGAGGTTGTACATGCGAACCCGGCCGAACATGTCCCCGAGCCGCCCGAAGGACACCACGAGGACGGCCGTGGCGACCATGAAGCCCATCAGCAGCCAGAGAAAGAGGCTCGAGTGCGAGGGCGTGAGCGGGTTGAGCTTGACGCCGCGGAAGATGTCGGGCAGGGCGATGAGGATGATGGAGGAGTTGATGGTGACGAGCAGCACGCCGAGCGTGGTGTTCGAGAGGGTGAGCCACTTGCCCTTGTAGCGATCGCCAGAAGCTGCGGGGGTACCCCCCGGGCCGAGAAGACGGAGCGAGCGCTGCCCCAAAGAGCCCCTCATCGGGCACCGACCGCGGCGGTCAGGTCCTGCCCGGCCGCGAGCTCGAGCAAGTGCGAGAGCGCAGGCGCCGCTGCCTCCAGGGCTGCCCGCTCGCCGGGAGCCAGCTGGCTCACGAGCTGCCGGTAGCTCTCGGCGGCATCGGACCGGCGCTTGCGCAGGTACCTCCGGCCCGCCGGCGCCAGCCCGACGATCACCGCCCTACCGTCGGAGGGGTCGCTGTTGCGCGAGACCAGCCCGAGCGACTCGAGGTGAGCCACGATGGCAGACATGGACGGCTGGGCCACCCGCTCGGCCGCTGCCAGCTCACCGAGCCGGCGAGGACCGGAGTGGTCGAGCCGCCAGAGCAGAGAGCTCGCCGTCAGGCTCAGCTCCGGGCGCCGCCGCCTCACCAGGGTGACGACGAGGTCGTGGAGGACGTCGGCCAAGCCGACCGCAGACGAATCCATAGGCGCCACTATATAGCTATGTGAATCTACTTCCGGCCCGCTCGACCGCTGGAGAAGAGCAACCCCGCCCTCCTGCGAGATCGTCCCGGCACCCCGGAGCACTCTGCCGGCAGAGCGCCACGCCAGCCAAAGCGGGCAGATGCGCGGTAAGAAGTGTCTTTGATGCGACTACTCACCACTCCACCGACCGACCGGACCTCCAGGTTGCGCTTGATCACCGCCGCAGCCTGCGTCGTCATCGCCGGCGCCACATTGGCTGCCTGCGGGTCCTCCAAGGGCTCGGCCGGCAGCACCACGACGAGCGTCTCGAGCTCTCCGAGCTCCTCGAGCACCCCGAGCACCTCCCATTGCACCGCCAAGGCGGTCACGGCCAAGGCCAAGAAGGCAACGATGACCGTGTCTCCCGGCACCTGCCTGCACGACGGCAGCGTCGTGAAGATCAGCGGTCGCGGCTTTGCTCCAAAGGCCCTCGGCGGCCTCTCGGAGTGCAACAGCGAGAGCGGGCAGCCCACAGTCTCGATCGAGGGCAACAAGGTCCCTGTCGGCTGCACCAACCCCCTCACCAAGACGCTCTCCATCTCTTCCTCGGGCACCTTGCAGGCCACGTTCACGATCAAGACGGGCGTCGTCGGCCCGCCGGCGAACGGCACAGACAGCGCCGGCCACAAAGCCGCCGCCGACGCCCGCTCCTACCCCTGCCCGCCGACCAGCAAGCAGGCCTCGGGCGGGGCCACCTGCGGGATCTCGATCGGCGACTCGGGCGGCGACCAGGTGACTGTGCCGCTCAGCTTCGCTCCGGGAAGCTGACCTCGCCGGCCCCGGAAGGGTGCCGGCAAGGGTGAGCCAGGGCAGATCCGCGCCGGGGCTTTGCTGTCGCAGTAGAAAAACAGGATGAACTGGGCCACCTTCGGCAAGGCCTTCGTCACCCTCCTCGTCGTGATGGACCCGATCGGGACCGCACCTGTCTTCCTGGCACTGACGAGGGAGCAGAGCCACACCACGGCACGGCGGGCCGCGCTCGTCGCCTCGCTGGCAGCCCTCGGCGTCGTCCTCGTCTTCGCTTTGTTCGGACAGGTCGTGCTCGCCTACCTGCACGTCTCGATGGCGAGCCTCTCGATAGCTGGTGGCCTGCTGCTGGCGCTCGTCGCCCTCGAGATGCTGCAGGACCAGACGGCGCCGCCGACCCACGGCGAGGGCGTCGCCCTCGTGCCGCTCGCCACCCCGCTGCTGGCCGGGCCGGGCGCCATCGCCACCGTGATGGTCCTCGTCCGCCAGCACCCCGGCTTCTCGGCCCATCTCGGGGTCTACCTGGCGATCCTCGCCACCGTCGTGGTGATCGGGCTCGTCTTCCTGCTGGCCGCCCAGCTGCAGCGCCTCATCCGGCCGGCGGCGCTGCTCTTCCTCACTCGCATCTTCGGCTTCTTGCTGACCGCCATCGCCGTCCAGCTGGTTGTCGACGGTGCCACGGTGCTCGCCCGCGGCTGAGTCGCAGGCAGAGCCGCCGCTAGGCGGCGCCGCCAGAGCAGGCCTCTCCCGGACTAGAAGGAGGGCCAGCCGCTCGGAAGAGAGCCCGTCGCCGGGTTGTTCTGCAGGACGCCACCCGGAGCGCCCGTCGACTGCAGCAGCTGGGAGAAGTTGTAGCCGAAGGCGGTGGAGTTGGCTCCCGAGAACTGCCCGGCCGACATCGCCATCGTCTCGCCGAGCGCAGAGCCGTCGGCCCAGCCTGTCTCCATCCCGTCCGGGCCGCCGTAGAGCTGGCCGAGGACGGTGCCGGCGCTCACCTGCTGGCCCACCGAGACCTCGGGCTGGATGTCCTCTGCCACATAGACGACGAGCCCGGCGGCTGGGCCGCTCGAGAGGCGGTAGGCGATGAAAGTCCCTCCGGGCCAACCGCCGTTCACGGTGGAGAGCACCGTTCCGCTCCCGATGGCGTAGATCGGTCCGAAGCCGCTGTAGTCGACTCCTTGGTCGACCCTCTCGGAGACGAGGCCACTCACCCCCCGCAGGGGATCGGCATAGGCGCCTGAAGCGACGGGCGCCGGTGCCGGCGGAGGTGGCGGCGAGCTCGGAGGTGCTGCAGCCGGCGGGGCAGCCGGCGGGGCAGCCGGTGCCTGACGGGCGGTCGCGGCGGCCGCCGCCACCCGGGCCGCAGCCGCCTCGGCGGCTTGCTTCCTTCGTTCGGCAGCCAGCTGCCGTCTCTCTGCCGCCAGCTCGGCCAGGCGGGCCCGCCGGCGCTGGGCGGCGACGATCAGAGTGACGAGATTGCCCTTGACGCCCTTCAGCAAGCTGCCCTCTCGGGCGAGGGCGGCGTTCGCCTGCTGCTGGGCGGCACGAAGGCTCGTGAGATCCGCTGTCAGGTGGACCTCGGAGCCATGGAGCACGGTCGCGGTGGTGCGCGTCTGGTAGGCGGCGCTCCTGAAGTCAGAGATCGCGCCCGACAGCATCCCGCTCGCCACGCCGGAGTACGCCTGCTGCTCGGCAGCCGTGGAGGCGCTCGAGGAGGCGAGGATCGGGTTGTTGGCGGCGCCGGAGGCGGCATAGATGTAGGTGTTCATCGCCACCTGGCGCAGGTGCGCCGCCGCAGCGGCCTCCGACTTCCTGTCTCGCGCCAGCTTCGCCCTCTCGGCGGTGATCTTCGCCTGGACACCCTGCAGGCGGAGGCTGACGCGGTTCTCCCGCTCGACAAGCGCCTGGATGACAAGACCCTGGTTCTGGATCTCCGCCTCGAGCTGGTGGATCTTGACCTTGTCGCCCCCGATGCTGGCCGCCTGAGCTGGCGCCACCGAGGTCGCCGCCCCGACCAGCGAGCCCACGACCGTGACGGCTGCGACGAGGCGCGCTCTTTTTGAGATGGAGCGACCGCCCCGCACGCCGGCGCCTGCATTCGGCACGCGTTTACCTACTTTCCCGCCTGGGTAAAACACGGGTGACACCGTAGTTAGCTCGCGCGCGCCTCGGCCAGTCTCTTCGCGCGATTGCAATCTCGGCGCAATGCCACCGGATCGCCGCGAGAGCAGCTTCGGGCGTGTTCTCCCAGCTCAGAGCTTCTGAACGACGCTCACTCCGTCGCCGATCGGCAAGAGCACGACTTTCACCCTCTCGTCTGTCGCGAGGGCAGAGTTGAGGGCGCGGATCGCATTCGTCGACTCGTCCTGAGCCGAGTCGTCGAGCACGCGCCCGCCTTGCAGCATGTTGTCGAGCAGGATGAGGCCGCCGGCTCTCAATCGGGCGAGAACCTCCTCGTAGTAGGCGGCGTAGCCCACCTTGTCGGCATCTATGAAGGCGAAGTCGAACTGCTCGCCTTCCGGCATCGCTCGCAGGGTTTCGATGCCCGGCCCGAGCCGCAGCTCGATGCGATCGGCCACCCCTGCCCTCTCCCAGGCCTGCCGGGCGATGGCAGTCCACTCCTCACTGACGTCGCAGCAGATGAGCCGTCCCTCGGGGCCGAGACCGCGGGCAACGGCCAGGGCCGAGTAGCCCGTGAAGGTTCCGATCTCGACTGCCCGGCGAGCACCCATCGCCCGCACGAGCATCTCCATCAGCACGGCCTGGTCGTCGCCGATCTGCATCCCGGCCGCGTCACCCGTCTTCTCCTTCGTGACGCGCTGCAGCTCCACCTGCAGGTGATCCGGACCGGTCGAGTGCGCGCCGGCGTACTCGTCGATCTTCTCGTCGGTGAACTGGCTCCTGCGGCGCGGCACCTCACTCGGCATGCTGCTCCCTTCTCGAGACGGCTGACTGCCCCGACATGATGGCCGCTCGAAGCGGGCGCCGGGCGGACTGTCAGGGTGGGGCGGCGGCGTCCTACGCTCGGGACATGATCGAGAAAAGGCCGTTCGGCCGCACAGGCCATGAGAGCAGCCGGGTCATCTTCGGCTCGGCCGGTCTTGGTCAAGTGGACCAGGAGCGAGCAGACACCGTCCTGCCCCTCCTCATCGAGAGCGGCGTCAACCACCTGGACACCGCGGCTGACTACGGGGATGCCGAGCTGCGGCTGGCACCGTGGCTCGCAGCCCACCGGGGACAGTTCTTCCTCGCCACGAAGACGAGCGAGCGCTCGGCCGCCGCCGCCCGGCGGAGCCTCGAGCGCTCGCTCGAGCGGCTCGGAGTTGACCGGGTCGACCTCATCCAACTTCACAATCTGGTCGAGGAAGACGAGTGGCAGACGGCCCACGGACCAGGGGGTGCCCTCGAAGCGCTGGCGAGGGCCCGGGACGAGGGGCTGACGTCGGCAATCGGGGTGACAGGCCATGGGCTGCGGATCGCCGGAATGCACCTGCGCAGCCTGGAGCGATTCGACTACGACTCAGTGCTCTTCCCCGTCAACCGCTCGCTGCTCTCCAACACCGACTACCGGAGGGAGGTCGAGGCCCTCTTGGCGCTCTGCGAAGAGCGGCAAGTGGCGGCCCAGGCCATAAAGGCGATAGCAAGGCGCCGCTGGCCGGAAGATCCCTCCTACTCTCCCGACGGCGAGGAGCGTCTCAGCTGGTACGAGCCGCTGGTCGACGACGAGAGCATCTCCCATGCGGTCGACTTCGTCCTGTCGAACAGCCAGCTCTTTTTGATCAGCTCGAGTGACTTCCGCCGCCTGCCGGCCATCCTCAGGGCGGCCGAGAGCGGCGGTCACGAGGTAAGCGACGAGGCTCTCGCGGCTGACGCTGAGCGCCTCGGGCTGAGGCCGCTATTCGACGGAGCTGCCCTGGAGAGGATCTGACGGCACCGCCGGCGCCCGCGCAGTCGGCCGGCTGGCGCGCTCGGCTATCGATGGCATGGCTTGACGAGGAGGAGAGATGGCTCAGCTAGGTCGTAGCGGACTTGATGTCTTCCCGATCTGTTTAGGCGGCAACGTCTTCGGCTGGACAGCCGACGAGAAAACCTCCCGCCAGGTGCTCGACGCCTACGTGGCAGCGGGTGGGGACTTCATCGACACGGCCAACTCCTACCTGTTAGAGCACGGCCAGTCAGAGAGCATCATCGGCCGGTGGCTGGCGGAGAGGACCGACCGCCAGCGCCTTGTGATCGCGACGAAGGTGGGAGGCGGAAAGAAGTACCGCAACCTGAGGCCAGAGACGATCCTGCGCGAAGCCCACGACTCCCGTGAGCGCCTGCAGGTGGAGGCGATCGACGTCTACTACGCCCACTACGACGACCCAGAGACCCCGCTCGACGAGTCACTCGGTGCCTTCGACGAGCTGGTGCGAGAAGGCGTCGTCCGCCACCTCGGCGCCTCCAACTACAGCGCCGAGCGGCTGGAAGAGGCCCTCTCCCTGCAGCGCCAGCACGGTCTCGCCGAGTTCACCGTTCTCCAGCCGCACTACAACCTCGTCGAGAGGGAGTTCGAGGCAACCCTCCTGCCGGTGGCCCTCAGATGGAACTTGGCCGTGCTCCCCTACTTCGCGCTCGCAAGCGGCTTCCCCACCGGCAAGTACCGCCCAGGCGGTGAGGCGGTGGAGTCGGCCCGGGCCTCCTCTGCCAGCAAGTACCTGGAGACGGGCGGTGCCGAGGTCCTCACGGCTCTCGACGCTGTGGCGAAGGAGCACTCGGTGAGTCCTGCGGCGGTCGCCATCGCCTGGCTGCTGCAGCGCCCGACCGTGGCGGCGCCGATCGCCAGTGCCCGTACCGTCGAGCAGCTGGAGGGGATCTTGCCTGCCGCAGCCCTCCGCCTGAGCGAGGACGACATGGCCCGCCTCACGGGGGCGGCAGGGGGAGACTGAGCTCCCTCAGGAGCTGGCGAGCCGGGCCTCGATCGTCTCCACCTTCGAGCGGAGGGCGCCGACCACGCCCGGGCGGTAGTCCACCTTCATGACGAGAGAGACCCGCGGTGCTCGCTCTGCGAGCTTCTCGGTGCACGCCTTGACGAGGGACATGACCTCGTCCCACTCCCCCTCGACGTTTGTGAACATGGCGTTGGTCTCATTCGGGAGCCCGCTCTCACGGACCAGCCGGATCACCTCGGCAACCTCGGCCGAGACCGACTCCCCCGCTCCGACCGGCGCGATGGAAAAGGCAAGGAGCATCCCGCCATTCTTCCCCGCCGGGGCCGGATACGCACCAGCAGAGCCGAGCTCGGGAGTCGACGCGGGACGAGAAGGCACCATCTCACCGCTCTCCCGGCCCCCCCAGGCGGGGCAGGCCTCTTCCGCCCCAGACCCGGACGCTGCGGAGGTACCGCAGCGACATCTCCCATCGCTGGTGGTGCCACCGTCACAGTCCCGCCCACCCGAGCTGGAAAGCCTCGGCCCCGTTCCGGTCAGGCCGAGACGGAGCACACGCCGGTGCCCCTGCTCGCTCTCGGGGGGGCCGCGTTGGTTTGAGGACCACCCCGTGCCAGCCGAGCTGGCAGCCCGATGCCGGCGCGGGCCAGGTGCTCCCCGGGCGAATGCTTACATAGAGCTATGGCTGCGTCGGCGTCACTAGAGGCAGGTCTGGCCTTCCTGGCAAGCGAGGCGAGGGTGCTCGAGCGGCGCCTCTATCAGGTGTGCTTTCGTGGGGCGGACCCGGGCGCTGCAATGACGGCCCTGCTGGCCTACCGGAACGACGACGGCGGCTTCGGCTACGGCCTCGAGCCCGACAAGCGAACAGCCGCCAGCCAGCCGCTCGACGTCGAGGTTGCCTTCTCCGTGATGGAGCTGCTCGGCCCGCCGGACACCGCTGTGGTCATTTCTGCCTGCGACTTCCTCGCTTCCATCGGGCCCGGCGTCGGCTGTCTCACGGCCGACGCCCTCGAGGGACCTCGGGCGCCGCACTGGGGAGAGTTCGCCCTTGGCGCCTCCCTGAACCCGACGGCCGGTCTGGCAGCCAGCCTGCTCTCCCTCGAGGTCGATCACCCCTGGCGGGAAGCAGCGACCGCGTTCTGCCTCGAGCGCCTAGAGCTGGGCCTGCCCGATGACGCCCACGCCTTCGCCGAGGTGCTCCGGCTGCTCGATGCGCTCCCCGAGTCGAGATGGCCATGTGCGACCGAGCAGCTCGTGCAGGCCGTCGAGAACCTGTCGCTCTTCCTGCCCCTCCCTGTGGCCGGAGAGTACGGCCTCACGCCCCTCCACCTTGCCCCGAGCCCGGATAGCCGCTGGCTCGAGCTCTTTGCCAGCGAGGCCGTTGAGCGCCACCTCGACGCCCTGGCAGGGGCCCAGCTGACCGATGGAGGTTGGCCCATCGCCTGGGAGAGCTGCGGGCCGGCGGCGCTGCAGGAGTGGCGGGGAATCGAGACGCTGCGGGCGCTGCGCACCTTGGAGGCATACGGCCGGCTCTCTGCCTGAGCGGACGCACCGCTCTCGAAGCGGCCGCCGGGGACCGGTCGACGAACCAGCCGTTAGGCCCCAGCACGGCGGTCGGCCTGGCTGCAGGACCGCCCCGCAAGCCGGGATCCCCACTGCGGTCGGCCTGGTCGAGCAAGCTGGCCGCCAGTCTCTTCGCCATCCTGCTCGCCGGGCTGGTGGGCGGGGCTGCCGCCCGACTGAGCGGTCCGGGTTGGCTCGAAGGCACCTTCTTCGAGGGCGTCTCGATCTGCGGGGCTCTCTACGCCAACGGGATCAACGACGCGCCTGCTCTGGCAGCTGCCGACGTCGGGGTCGCAATCGGCGTGCAAGGAGCCACAGCCTCGATGGTGGCAGCTGATGCCGTTCTCAAGGTGAACGAGCTCGTCCGCCTGAGCGAGACGCGCACCATCGCCCTCCGCACCCGACGGAATGCCCTCGAGAGCGTCATCGCCGGCCTGTCCCTCTCGATCGTGGCGATGGGCGTG
>JAJYQK010000040.1 GCA_021794645.1 Actinomycetes bacterium | reverse complement strand
CTCTCCGGCATAGCCGTTGCCGGCCAGCGAGTAGACGAGGGCGTTGAAGCCGGGCTGCCAGGGCAGCGCCACGCGGGCGCCGGGCGCCACCGAGACGTGGGCGAGGGTGATCGGGGTCCAGGTCTCACCAGGGCCCTTCTTGCCAGCGAGCTCGCCGGCGATGATGCGCACGAGGGCGCCACCGTCCGAGCTCGAGAGGAGAGCCACGTCACCGGCCTCGATCGGCTGGTAGCGGGGCCGGGTCCACTTGAGGCTGGCCGGGAGGTTCACCCAGAGCTGTATCCCGTGGAAGAGGCCCCCTTTCATGACGAGCTCCTCGGGGGGCATCTCGTCGTGGAGGATGCCGGCGCCGGCCGTCATCCACTGGGTGGCGCCGTCGGTGATGAGGCCGCCCCCGCCCGTGGTGTCCTTGTGCTCGAAGGCGCCGTCGACGATGTAGGTCACTGTCTCGAAGCCGCGGTGGGGATGCCAGGGGGCGCCCTTGGCCTCTCCCGGGGCGTACTCGACCGCACCGAGGTGGTCGAGGAGGAGGAAGGGGTCGGCCAGGGCGAGCTCACTGCTCGGGAAGGGGCGCCGCACCGGGAAGCCTGCTCCTTCGTATGTCCTGACGGTACCGACGACCCGCCGGACGGGACGCCAGCGCGTTCCCGCCTCGGGCAGCGCCTCGACCCGCTCGAGTGTCAGGGTGTCGGCTGTGACGGCTGGCATGGGCGGAGCCTCCTGGCTGTTCTCTTCGGCTCAGTCCCCTGAGCCCAGAGGCTAGAACAGTAGTTGACTACGCAACTATTCCCTCATGGAAGGGCTCAGGACCAGCCGTCCTCCTCGGCGTCGTAGACGCCCTGGTGGTGCCCGGCCGGGTCCTCGGGCTCGAAGGTCGTCACGGGCACCTCGGCAGCCGAGGGCTCGTAGCCGAAGCCGAGATCGACGATCTCCATCGGCCCAGTCGGGATGTCCTCGGGACGGGGCGCGGCGTCCTCCTCCTCACCGAGGAGCGAGCCGAGGAGGTCTGGAGAGCCGACCTCCTCCTCGATCGGCTCTGCGACGAGGGTCTCGTCGAGCGGGGCCGCCACCAAGGTCTCGTCGAGGTAGCTCTCGGCCGGCGGCTCCTGATCTTGTGTGCCCGGGTCCTCGAGACGAGCCTCGTCCCCGCCTGCTGCGGGCTCTTCGAAGTAGCTCTCGGCCGGCGGCTCTGGCGGGGCGGCAGTGGCTGCCTCGGCGGCGATTATCTCGGCTGCCGCCTTGGCGAGCGGGCTGTGAGCCATCTCCTCCACGCTCGCCTCGATCGTCGCCTGCAGCCGGGCCAGCTCGCCGAGGGCCAGCTCTCTCTGGTCATAGAGGTAGGAGATCTGGGCGACGGCACGCTGGCGGTCCTGCTCCACCCGCTCGAGGTAGGCCTGGCGGCGGCGCTCCATCTCGTCGCGAAGCGCCAGGGCCCGGCGGGTGGCCTCGTCAACGAGCTCTGCTGCCTCCCGGCTCGCCACCTGCCGGAGCTCCTCGACGTCGGCCTCGGCTCGCAGCCGCTTGGCCTCGAGCTCCGCCTCGGCCTGCTGGCGGAGGTCGGTCACCTCGCGCTCTGCCTCCTGCCGGAGGTTGTAGGCACCCTCCCAGGCCTCCTGCAGGATGCGCTGCACCCGCTCGCCGAGGGTGTCGAGGGCGGGAGGCTGGGTGCTGCGCGCCTCGCTCTCGTAGACGGCCACCCGGCGATGGAGCTCGCGGAGCTGGCCGACGGCGGCCGCCAGCTTCCGCTCGGCCTCCGAGGCCCGGTAGGTGGCCTCGTCAAGGCGCCTCTGCTGATCGGCCACGTAGCGATCCACCTGTTCCGGGTCGTAGCCCCGCCGGTAGACGTTGAAGATCGGGGTGGCACCGCCCACCTCTTCGATCTGCTGCTGCTCAGCCGCTGGCTTCTCGTCCATGGTCGCCTCCCCGGCGTCTTCACCTCTTTGGGATGGTAGTTAGCCGGCCATGAAAACTGGTGGATTTAGAAGGGAATCGCACCTCCCGGCTGAAGCCGGGAGGTGCAGAGCTACGATGAGCGGCCTCTGGTCCGCAGCTGCCGGACCACCACTACCGGGGGTGGGCGAAAGACGATGACTCTGACCGAGAGCGGCCTCATCGAGGCCGACGTGCTCGAGCGGGTGCTGGCGGCCGCTCTCCGGTCCGGCGGCGACTTCGCCGAGGTCTATGCCGAGGACCGGGCGATGACGGCCATCTCCCTCGACGACCGGCGGGTGGAGGAGCTCTCCTCTGGCCACATGCGAGGGGCAGGCATCCGGGTCGTCTCGGGCGAGACGACGGGGTTCGCCCACACCGCCGACCTGAGCGAGGAAGGGCTGCTGGCCGCAGCTCTGGCCGCGTCGGCCATCGCCCGTAGCGGCGCCGGGGGCCGTCGTCAGGTGGCTCTCAGCGAGTCGCGGGCGACACCGCCTAACGACGTGAGGATCCACCCGGCCCAGGTGGCGAAAGCGGCCAAGGTCGAGCTCTTGCAACGGGCCGACGACGTCGCCCGCTCCACGAGCGGCTCGGTGGTGCAGGTGAGCGCCAGCTATGCCGACAGCCGCAGGCGATTCCTCGTCGCCAACTCCGAGGGTCTTCTCACCGGCGACGACCAGGTGCGGACACGCTTCTCGGTCCGTTGCGTCTCCTCAGGCGACACGGGGCTGCAGACCGGCTTTGAGTCAGAGGGGCTCACCATCGGCTTCGAGCTCCTCGACGGCGACACCGTCGAGAGGCTCACCAACGAGGCGGTGCGCCGGGCGCTCACCAAGCTGAAGGCCCGGCCGGCACCGGCCGGCGTCCTCCCTGTCGTCATCAAGAGCGGGAGCGGCGGCATCCTCTTCCACGAGGCCTGCGGCCACGGCCTCGAGGCAGACCACATCGTGAAGGAGAGCTCCGTCTACGCCGGCCGGCTCGGCGAGCTCGTGGCGAGCCCGCTCGTGACCCTCGTCGACGACGGCACGGCCGGCCCGAACTGGGGAAGCTACGCCGTCGACGACGAGGGGAGGCCAGCCCGCCGCAACGTCCTCATCGAAAACGGCGTCCTCGTCGACTACATGTGGGACGACATGAGCGCCCGCAAGGTGGGGCGGGCCTCTACTGGCAACGGGCGACGCGAGAGCTACCAGCACCTGCCGATGGCGCGCATGACGAACACCTTCCTGCTGCAGGGGGAGGAGGACCCCGATGAGATAGTCGCCCAGACACCCGAGGGCGTCTACGTGGCGGCCCTCGGCGGCGGCCAGGTCAACACGGCGACGGGAGACTTCGTCTTCGGGATGACCGAGGCCTACATGATCGAGAACGGCGAGATCACCGAGCCCATCCGGGACGCCAACCTCATCGGCAACGGCCCCGACGTGCTTGCCCGAGTCGACGCCGTCGCCAACGACTTCGGCATGAGCCCCGGCACCTGCGGGAAGGACGGCCAGTCCGTCCCCGTCGGGTGCGGGCAACCGACGCTGCGCGTGACAGGCGTCACGATCGGCGGCACGGCCGGTGCCTGAGCTCGTCGAGATCGCAAAGGCCATCGCCGCCCGGGCGAGCGGGGGCGAACAGATCGAGGCCTACCTCTCGACCGGCAAGGAGACGGAGGTTCGCTCTTTCGGGGGCGCGGTGGAGAACCTCTCCTCGGCCGAGTCGGCCGGTGTCGGCGTCCGGGTCGTGAAGGACCGCCGGCAGGGCTTCGCCTGGGTGGGAGCGCTCGGGCAGGCGGCGGCGGCGGAGGCGCTCGCCGAGGCCCGCGACAACGTCGCCTATGCCACCGAGGACGCCCACGCCGGGCTGGCCGGCCCGGATGGCTGGCCAGCGGCCGCCCTCGAGCTCTGGCGCGACGAGCTGGCGGCGGCGGGCACCGACACCAAGATCGCCATGGCCCTCGAGCTGGAGCGACAGGTGCGTTCCGACGCTCGCATCCGCCAAGTGGTGCGGGCCGGTTACTCCGACAGCTCGGTCGAGTGGGCGGTCGCCAACTCCCTCGGGCTCGCCGCCACGAGCCGCCGCTCCACCTGCCACCTCTTCGCCTATGCCATCGCCGGAGAGGGGGCCGAGACCGCCACAGGCTTCGGCTACTCGGCCGGCCGGGCGCCCTCGGACCTCGACGTGGTCGCCTGCGCCGGTGACACGGTGGAGCGGGCCGTCCGGATGGTGGGAGCCACCAAGCCGAAGAGCGGCCAGCTGACCGTGGTTCTCGACCGCCGGGTCACCTCGACTCTGCTAGCCGTGCTCGCCGGCACTCTCTCGGGAGAAGAGGTCTCAAAGGGTCGGAGCCTGTTCGCCAACCGGCTCGGGGAGGCGGTCGCCTGCCCTGGCTTCACTCTCGTCGAGGACCCGACCAACGCCGCCGCGCTCGGCGCCTCGCCCTTTGACTCAGAGGGCCTCGCCACCCGGCGGAACGAGCTTGTCGAAGGGGGAAAGCTCATGGGCTACCTCTACGACAGCCATGCCGCCCGCGTGGCGGGGACGGCATCGACGGGCTCGGCCGTGCGGGGCGGCTACCGGTCGACGCCGGGGGTGGGGGCCAGGGCTGTGGCGCTGCTGCCGGGTGAGCTCGGCCAGGCCGAGATCCTCGCCCGGGTGGGCGAGGGGCTCTTCGTCCAGTCGATCTCGGGGGTCCACTCGGGCGTGAACGCCGTGAGCGGGGACTTCTCCGTCGGGGCCGAGGGCCTCATGATCCGGGGAGGCGAGCTGGCCGAGCCGGTGCGAGAGATGACCATCGCCTCGACCCTCCAGAAGATGATGCAGCAGGTGACCCACATCGGCTCGGACCTCGAGTGGCTGCCGGCCAGCGCCGCCGGCCTCACTCTCGCCATAGAGGGCCTCTCCCTGGCCGGGGGCTGAAGCTGGGGACGCCGAGCGCTGCTGCCCTCGCCCGTCACCCCCACCTCGGTGAAACGCCCCGGGCGGGCAGCTGGCGGATCGACTGTCACGCCCACACCATGTGGTCGGGCGACTCGACGACGACGCCGGCCGAGCTGGCCCGGGCCGTCGAGGAGGCCGCCCTCGACCTCCTTTGCATCACGGACCATTCGACGATCAAGGGAGCGCTGCGGCTCAAAGGCGAGCTCTCCTGTCGTGTAGTCGTCGGACAGGAGCAGCGGACACCCGACGGCGAGCTCATCGGGCTCTTCCTCTCAGAACCGATACCGGCCGGCTGCAGGTCCGCCCGGGAGGCCGCCCTGGCCGTCCGGGGCCAGGGGGGCATCGTCTATGTCCCCCACCCCTTCGACCCGATGCGCCGCCACCTCCGCCCCGGTGTCCTCGAGGAGCTGGCCCGCGAGGGCCTCCTCGACGTCATCGAGGGGCTGAACGCCAAGACATCGCTCGGCTCGCTCAACCAAGCCGCCGTCGGGGCGGGAGAGCGCCTCGGCGTGCGCCTCGGGGCCGGTAGCGACGCCCACGTGCCCGAGGCTCTCGGCGCCGCCTACGTCGAGGTGGCGCCCTTCGAGGGACCGGCCGGCTTCCTTGCGGCCTTGTCGTCGGGACGGCTCGTCGGCCACCACTTCGACCCGCCCCGGCCGTGGAGGGCGCGGGTGGTGCCCTCCACGGGCGACTAGCTCAAGAGGCGGCCGCTGCCGGCTTGGACTCGGCGGCCGGGGCCGCCTTGGTTTCGCCCTTCGGCTCAGCAGAGCTCGACGTGCTGGCGGCCCCCGAGCTGGCGGGCTCCTTCTCCGGCCGGGTGGTGCTCTTCGCGCCGGAGCGGCTGTCCGTCTTGTAGAAGCCGCTCCCCTTGAAGACGATGCCGACGCTGCCGAAGACCTTCCTCAGCTCACCCCCGCAGCTCGGGCAGACGGTAAGAGGGTCCTCGCTGAAGGATTGGAAGGCCTCGAGGTGCTCACCACACTTCTTGCAGGCGTACTCGTATGTGGGCATCGTCTACACAACTCCCCGCTGCTACCAGCCGGTTAGCACTCTCATGGGTCGAGTGCTAAGTATAGGGCGACCGATGCCGAGCAGCCATCACCGCCAGCCGGAAGGGCACACCCACGCCCACGAGGATCTCCTCCCCCTGCGAGAGGTGCAGGACATGGTGCTGGCGCGCACCCGGCCCCTCGAGCAGGTGGAGCTGCCGCTCGAGGCCGCTCTCGGCTGCTTCCTCGCCGAAGAGGTGCCGGCGCCCGCCGACATCCCCCCGTTCGCCAACAGCGCCATGGACGGCTTCGCCGTCAGGTCCTCCGACCTCGAAGGCGGTGGCGCCGAGCTGGCGGTGAAAGGAGTCCTCCCGGCCGGCTCGCCCCCGCCGGCCGAGCCGCTCGCCCCGGGCGAGGCGATCCAGATCATGACCGGCGCCGTCATGCCGGCCGGGGCCGACGCCGTCGCCATCGTGGAGCGGACCGAGCGCCTCTCGGCCGACAGGGTGAGGATCCTCGACCCCGTCGAGGCGGGTGCCAACGTCCGGCGGGCCGGCTCTGACTTCCGGGCGGGCGAACGGGGGCTCTCCAAGGGCGATCTGATCGGCCCGGGCCAGGTGGCCGTGCTGGCGAGCTTCGGCCTGGCGATGGTCCCGGTGGTTCGCCGGCCACGGGTTGGCGTCCTCTCCACGGGCGACGAGCTGGTCGGCCCGGGCGAACCGCTCGAGCCGGGCCAGATCAGGGACTCGAACCGCCAGATGCTGCTCGCCGCTCTGAGGCGCGACGGCTTCGAGCCGGTCGACCTCGGCACGACAGCCGACAGCGAGGAGGCCGTCGAGGGCGCCCTGGCGGACGCCCTCGACCGCTGCGACGCCGTCCTCTCGTCCGGAGGTGTCTCGAAGGGGGAGTTCGACTTCGTGAAGGTCGTCCTCGGGCGCCTGGCGAGCGAGAGAGCCGGGGAGTGCTTCGAGCTCGGCGTCTCTATCCGGCCCGCCAAGCCGCTCGTCCTCGCCTTCCTCCCCCGTCCCGACCGGGCCAGCCCGGTCTGCTACTTCGGCCTTCCGGGCAACCCCGTCTCCTCGCTCGTCAGCTACAGCGTCGTCGCCTTGCCGGGGCTCGCCAAGATGGCGGGCAACCCGCGCCGGATGCCCCGCACGCTCGCTGCCGTCACGAGCGAGGACCTGCAGCCGAGCCGGGACGGGCGCCTCAACCTGGTCCGGGCCGAGGGGGCCTTCGGCGCCGACGGCCGACTCATCGTCCGCCCCGCCGGCGGCCAGCAGTCTCACCAGCTGTCCGGCGCGCTCTCGGCCAACTGCCTCGCCATGGTGCCCGCCGGCCAGGCCGTGCCGGCCGGCGGGTCGGTCGAGGTGATCCCGATCGGGCCGCTCACCTAGCGAATAGCCGCCCGGGGCACTCCCCTAGGCTGGGGCCCGTGCCCGCAGCCATCGACTCCGGCCAGGAATCCGGGCTGCTCGTAGACAGCTTCGGACGGGTGGCGCGAGACCTGCGCATCTCGATCACCGATCGCTGCAATTTCCGCTGCACCTACTGCATGCCGAGAGAAGGCATGGAATTCGTGCCCCGCAGCGAGCTGCTCAGCTACGAGGAGATCGTCCGGCTCGCCCACCTCTTCGTCGGTGGCCTTGGCATCGAGTCGATCCGCCTCACAGGAGGCGAGCCGACCGTGCGGCGCGACCTGCACCGGCTGATCTCGATGCTGGCCGAGCTGCAGACGCCCGGGGGAGAGCCGATAGAGCTCTCGCTCACCACCAACGGCTCGTCGCTCTCTCGCCAGGCCGAGCTCCTCGCCCAGGCCGGCTTGCACCGGGTCAACGTCTCCCTCGACTCACTGCGGGCCGACCGCTTCGCCGCCATCACCCGACGGGACGCCCTCGCCGACGTGCTGGCGGGCATCGACGCCGCCGTCGCCGCCGGGCTGCACCCTGTCAAGGTCAACGCCGTCGTGGTGAGGGGTGAGAACGAGGACGAGATCGTCGACTTTGCCCACTACGGCAGGGATCGCGGCGTGCAGGTCCGCTTCATCGAGTTCATGCCACTCGACGCCGCCGGGGGCTGGAGTCTCGACAAGGTGGTGCCGGCCGAGGAGATCGTCTCGAGGATTGCGGAGGTCTTCCCGCTGGAACCCCTCGAGCACGGCGCCGAGCCCGCCTCGCGCTACCGCTACCTCGACGGCGCCGGCGAGATCGGCGTCATCCCGTCGGTCACCAAGCCGTTCTGCGGGGACTGCGACCGTGTCCGGCTCACCGCCGAAGGGCAATTCCTCACCTGCCTGTTCGCCGTCGACGATCTCGACCTGCGCTCGCCCATGCGCCGGGGGGAAAGTGACGCCTTCCTCGCGGGCATCATCCGGCAGTCTGTGGGCGCCAAGTGGGCGGGCCACCGGATCGGCCGGGTTGACTTTGTCCGCCCGAGGCGTTCCATGAGCCAGATCGGCGGTTGAGCGCCCCAGCGCCGCGTCGTCCCAGCTAGAGGGGCGACCCCCTCGCGCTGCCTGTCGGCCGCGTAGACTGCCGTCCCGATGTCCGAGCGCGGCCTGACTCATCTCGACCCACTGGGGAGGGCGAGGATGGTCGACGTCACCCCGAAGGAGACGACTCACCGGCGAGCGCTGGCTCGCTGCAAGGTGAGCATGCTGCCGGAGACGACCGTCGCGATCGCCTCCAACGCTGTCAACAAGGGAGACGTCCTGGGGGCGGCCCGCATCGCGGGCATCCAAGCGGCCAAGAGAACTGCGGAGCTGATACCTCTCTGCCATCCCCTGCTCGTAGGAGCAGTGCTCGTGAATTTCACGATCGGGGATGACCAAGTCGAGGTTGAAGTTCAGGTGGAGGCAGTCGACCGCACGGGGGTCGAGATGGAGGCGCTGACGGCCTGTGCCGTCGCTGCGCTGACGATTTATGACATGTGCAAGTCGGCTGATCGGTCAATGTCGATCGGTGATCTTTGTCTTTGGGAGAAGACGGGGGGACGTTCCGGTAGTTGGCGCCGCTCGGAAATCCACTAATCGCAAGAGAGCCTCTTGTAGGGTCTCCTGAGAAGCAAGGACGGTACGAGGAGCGTGCATATGTGGGTCTTGGTGCTCCTGGCAATCGTGTGGGTGGCGGCTCTCGCTCCCATGGTGCTGCGCAAACTTCGAGAACGAGAAGACCTCTGGTCTGTCATGTCGTTCCATCGGCACACCTCACGGCTCTCCGCCGGTGGCCCGAGCGATAGCAGCTCGGTGCCCGGCGCGGCGATCGGGTTCTCCGCCGCCGCTCGCCGGCTGGCCGGCTCGCCTTCGGATCTCGGCGCCATCACGGTCGGACAGTCGTCTCTCGCCCAGCGCGAGATCGGACCCCTCGTCTCGAGGGCGACGACGATCAGGCGCCGACGAGTCGTCGCCTCTCTCGCTCTCGGATTGGTGCTCAGCCTCCTGCTCGGGCTGGCGGCCTCTGTCTTCTTCTATCTCGCCGTCGTATTCGTGCTGGCGGGGCTGGCGTACTTCGGTCTGCTGGCGTACTTCCATCAGATCGCCATCGAGAGGGCCCAAAAGGTGGTGGCGCTCGAGACTCGCCGCGGCGTGGCACGAGCTCTCGACGCAGCCCGCACCCACAGCGGCGTCGTCCCCGGCACACAGAAGCAGGGGATGGGCGGAGCCACTTGGTCGGTGCGGGAGCGCTCCGAAGGGCTCGTCTCGGCCGGCCGCTGAGCCCGTCCAAGGGGTGGCGCATAGCAAGCCAGTAGCATGGGTAGCGTCCTGAGCGCCGGTTCGCCCGTCGCCCTGGGGGTGTAGCTCAGCTGGTAGAGCGCCACGTTCGCAACGTGGAAGTCGGCGGTTCGAGTCCGCTCACCTCCACAACGACGTCTTCACAGAAGTGCTGACGTCAGCTTCACATATGGGTGTGTCATCGCCCGGGTCCGGTGGTCTCCGGGCGGCTTCGCGTCGCGGGGCGGGTAGGTGCCAGCTGCTCCCGACGCTTCGGGCTGAAGGTCGATCAGGGCGGCGGATGCGTGCTCGTCAGTGCGAGCGAGGTGACGGGTACCCGTCGCCGCCGGCGCACCGGAACCCCGGACGGCCCCTCACTCACTTCGAAACTGTCGAGGATGCGCAGGTTCCGCACCACGACGGCACAGGCGATCATGAGGGTGATGGCCGGCAGTCCCATGAGCCGGATCCCGCCGCGCTCGATCGAGACGCGAGCCGAGTCCTTCAACGTGGCGTTCGCTCGCTCGGCAGCCGAACGCCGGCCGTAGCTCTTTCGCCAGTCCGGCCCGGGATAGGGATGGCGCTGGGCGGTCTTGTCCGCGACGGTGGGCGGAACGGTCATCGTCTGCTGGGAACAGCACATCGGCAGGTGCTCGGGCGGGGAGGCGACCTCTGGCCGGTCGTAAGCAAGTGACATCGAGGCCGGCCGGACCGGGCAGCGGAGCTTCCCGGGGACCGCCGGGCAGATCACCCGGTGGTAGCCATCGCTGTCATCGGTGCCAAGTCGCGAGAGCCGGTAGGACGACAGCTCGCGAAAGGAGCGCTCGTGGACGTGTGGGTGCCGAGAACCCGTCCACCCAGCTCAGGCAGCGATCCGATACTCGTGGATGAGGCCGCCCAGGCGGTCGGTTCTTCGTAGCCGGGCGGGGTCGACATCGCCGATCAGCGCGGGAGGCGTGTCGAGCGCGGAGGGTGCACGTTGGTCCAGAGAGCGGTG
>JAJYQK010000083.1 GCA_021794645.1 Actinomycetes bacterium | reverse complement strand
ATCCGCGCACGGTCTTAGCGAGCTTGGCTCAGGCCGCTCTTCGCTCGGGCTGCAGGATGATCTTGGTGTAGCCCTCGGCCCTCTCGTCGAAACGGGCGTAGGCCTCGGGGGCCTCCTCGAGGGCGAGGTGGTGGGAGACGAAGAAGCTCGGCTTGCAAAGACCCCGGGTGATGAGGTCGCGCAGCCGGCGGTTGTAGCGCTTCACGGGCGCCTGGCCCATGGCGATGCCGATGCCCTTGTTCCAGCAGAGCCCGAGGTCCACTCCGAAGCGCCCCTGCTTGGCGTCCTCGCTGACGCCGCCGGGGTCCTCTGGGAAGTAGACGCCGATGAGGCCGATCTGGCCGGTCGGGTTCACGATGGAGACGAGGTCGTCGAGGATCTGTGATGGGTGCTGCTCCTCGCCGAAGCGCTCGTCGTTCCAGGCCTCGTAGCCAACGGCGTCTATGCCGCTCATGACACCCGGCATCTTGTCGCCGCTACCCGGCCGGAGTCTCGACGCCTGCTCGCGGAAGGGGCGGCGGGCCTCGAGGATCTGCTCGACCGGGTCGCCCTCGGTGGTGTCGATGGGCGTGGCGCCCTCGATCTCGGAGACCTTGGCGAGGCGGCTTTGCACACCGTCGACCACGTAGATCTCAGAAGCCCCCTTCAGGCGGGCCGAGAGGGCCGCCAGGAGCCCGACGGGCCCGGCGCCGAAGATGGCCACCGGCTCGCCGGCGCTCACATTGGCGAGCTCGGCGGCGTGCCAGCCGGTCGGGAAGACGTCGGCCAGCAGCAAGAAGTCGTCCTCGAGCTTGTCGCCCGGCTCGCCCGGCAGCTCGAGGCAGTTGAAGTCGGCATAGGGCACCCGCACGTACTCGGCCTGACCGCCCCGGTGGGGGCCCATGCCCGAGTAGCCGTAACCGCCCCCGTGGGAGGATGGATTGGTGGTGAGGCAGGCGTTGGTGTAGCCGCGCACGCAGTTGGCGCAAAAGCCGCAGGCGACGTTGAAGGGCAGCACGACCCGGTCGCCCGCCTTCACGCTCCTGACGGCCGATCCCACCTCCTCGATGACGCCGAGGTTCTCATGCCCGAAGACCTCGCCCGGCTCGACCGGTGCCCTCCCCTCGTACATGTGCAGATCGCTCCCGCAGATGCCGGCGCTCGTGAGTCGCAGGATCGCATCGGTCGGCTCTGTCATCTTCACGTCCTCGACCTCTTCGACCGCCACCTTGTGGGGCTCTTTCCAGACGACTGCTCGCATCGGCTCCTCCTTCTCGCTGCAGGGGCCGATACCCCCGGGCAGGAGCCGCCATCCTGGGGGAAGGAGAGCTAGCGGCCCTCGAAGCGGGGTGGCCGCTTCTCGAAGAAGGCGGTCACCGCCTCGGTGAGGTCGTGGGAGCGCAGCTGGCCGGCGTTCCAGGCGGCGACGTAGCGCTGGCTCGCCTCTGTGGCCGCTCGCCGGCCCTCTTGCAAGACGGCCTTGGCTCCCTCGACGGCGAGGGGGGAGTTGCCGGCTATCTCGCGGGCGATCTCCCGCGCCCCTTCCAGGCAGGCGGCGGCGTCCTCGAAGACGCGGTTGACGAGCCCGATGCGGGCCGCCTCCTCGGCGGTCACGTCCCGGCCGGTGTAGACGAGCTCGGCCAGGTGACCCGCCGAGAGGATGAAAGGCAGGCGGGCGAGCGAGCCGATGTCGGCCACCATCGCCATCTTCGTCTCGCGGACAGAAAAGAGGGCGTCCCGCGAGCAGACGCGCAGGTCGCAGGCGGCCACGAGGTCGACGCCGCCACCGATGCAGTAGCCGTGGACGGCGGCGATCACCGGCTTTTTGCACTCGGCGGCCGAGGAAATGGCCCGTTGCAGCCGCAGCACCTCGTCGTGGGTGCGCCGGGCGGTCTCGGCGGGGGAGGGCTCGGGGCCGCTCCCGCCCGCTGGGGCGAGGGCGGCCAGCGCAGTGAGGTCGAGACCCACGCTGAAATGGGGCCCGCGGGCCGCCAGCACGACGCAGCGGACCTCGGGCTCTTCTGAGAGGGCGGTCATCTCCTGGGCGAGCTGCTCGAAAAAGGCCATGTTCATGGCATTGCGTTTCTCGGGCCGGTCGATGAAGAGGGTGGCGACGTGGCCCTCCCGCTCGCTCGAGATGACGCCTGCTCGCTCGGCACCGCTCACGGCCCGCCACCGTAGCCTTGGCGGCGTGGAGAAGGAGCGTGGTGAGAGCTACTACGACGACCTCATGAGAAGGTGGGGTCGGCGCGGCTTCGACGGTGACCAGTACCAGGCGCGCTTTGACGCCATGGCGGCGGCGGGCGAAGCCGTGCACGGCGAGGCGGACCTCGTCACCGGCTTCGTCCCCGAGTCGGTCCTCGATGCCGGCTGTGGCACCGGTCGCGTCGCCCTCGAGCTGGCCCGCCGGGGACACTACGTCGTCGGCGTCGACCGCGACGCCTCGATGCTGGCGGTGGCGCGGCGGCGGGCCGAGGAGCTGGCCGAAACAGAGGGGGTGGCTCTCCAGGTGAGCTTTCTCGAGGCGGACCTCGTCGGTCTCGACCTCGAGGTCGATTTCGACCTCGTCATCATGGCGGGCAACGTGCCCCTGTTCACCGACCCGGGCACCGAGGCCGAGCTCGTCGCGAGCGTCGCCCGCCACGTCCGCTCCGGGGGCCTCCTCGTCGCCGGCTTCCAGCTCGGCCGCTCCTACTCCCTCGCGGAGTACGACTCCCACTGCGGCCGGGCCGGTCTCGTCCTGCAGGAGCGCTACTCCACCTGGGAGCAGACGCCCTTCTCCGGCGCGACCGACTACGCCGTGTCCGTCCACCGCCGTCCGTGAAGGTGGCCGGCTGCGACTTGTGCGAAGCGGCCCGTCTCACCGCCTGGCACTACGAGGACGACCTCTGCTGGGTGGCCGACTGCGAGGTCTGCGACGTGCCGATGGTGGTCTGGCGGGCGCACGGCTCGACGCCGCCGCCGGAGCTGGCCGAGCAGATGCTTGCCCGGCTGGCGACCGTTGCCGATGCGGTCTTCGACGGGAGGAGATACCGCATCGACACCGTCATGCGCCAGCTCCCCGACCACTTCCACGCCCATGCCCGCGACGAGGGCTGGTGGCTGCGGCGGTTCGCCGGCTGCTAGGCGGCGGCGCCTTCTTCTCGCTCGCGGCGCTCTTGGCGGGTACGGTGTCATGAGATCAGCAGCGCCCCGGGGGGGGAGGCGATGCTCTACCGAGGCCTGCGCCGCCCTCCGCCCGGAGCGAGACCGACAAGGACGGGGGACATGCTCGAGGGGGTGGACGTTCGAAGCGGCACCCCCTGCTGGGTCGAGCTCTCGACTGCCGACGGACCACCTGCTGTCGACTTCTACGAGGCGCTCTTCGGCTGGGAGGCACGGCCGCTCTCGCCTCGCTTCGAGCGCTACATCGTCTTTTACAACGAGGGCACCCCGGTCGGCGCCTGCACGAGTTACGGCTCGCCGGCGGCCGCCGGCTGGTCCGTCTACCTGACCACCGCCGACACCGGCCGCTCGCTCGTGCTGGCCCAGCACGCCGGGGCGAGGCTGCTCTCGCCCGCCTTCGCCGTCTCGCACTTGGGCAAGAGCGCCTTCATCGAGGACCCGGCCGGGGCGAGCATCGGCCTCTGGCAGCCGGAGTCCTTCGCCGGCTTCGATGGCTCGAGCCGTCCAGGCGACCCGGTCTGGTTCGAGCTGCTGGCGAGCGACTGGGCCAGCGAGGCGAGCTTCTACGATGCCGTCTTCGGGCTCGTCGCCACGGCCTCGGGCCACCTGGCCGGCGGGTACGCCACCCTTTCTGCGGGTGGGCGGGGCGTGGCCGGCCTGCGCAGCCCGGCGCCGGGCGCGGCCGGGGTGGCTCGCTGGACCCCGCACTTCGCCGTCGCCGACCTGAGAGCCGCCACAAGAGCGCTCATCGCCCTCGGTGGGAGCGTGCGGGGACCGGTGCTGGAACGGCCCGGTCGTCGCTTCGTCGAGGTCTGCGATCCCGCCGGTGCCTCGTTCCACCTGGCAGCGCCTCGGCTCTGAGCAGGCCGGCGCTGCCGCTTCGGCCCGGTAGGATGGGCTCGCCTGTCAGGTCCAAGTGGCCGACCGCCGGCAGGCCAAGACCTTTCCCGGTCCCGCACGAAGGAGCCCGCACGCCCTGAGCACACTCGAGCGCCAAGACGAAGCCTTCTCGGTCGAGGCGTCCCAGGCTCTCGGCGGGGCCAGCTGGCAGAAGGAGAGGCGCCTTTCTGCTGTCGAGCGCTACTTCGCAGCGCCCTGGCCGACACCGGCGGATGAGGCCTGGCGCTACAGCCGTGTCGACCAGCTGCACCTGGCCCGGTTCGCGCCGGCCGCCGCCGCCACCGAGCAGGCGTCCATGCCGCCCCTCCCCGCCGCCGCCCATGCCCTCATCGACCGGATAGGTGAGCGGGCCGGCTTCGCCCTCACCATCGACGGCCGTCCCCACGAGATCGACCTCGGGGAGGAGCAGAGCCGGTTCGGGGTGCGCCTCGGGCGGGCCTCGACCCAGCCCGGCGCCGAGGAGCTGATCGGCCAGGTGAAGGCCGGCTTCCGGGCACCTGATGCCACCGATGCCACCGACGAGCTCGCCGAGGCCTTCGCCGGCGACGCCGTCGTGCTCACCGTCCCGGCCGGGGTAGCCCTCGACCGACCACTTGTCATCGTGAACCTCCTCGGCGTCTCCCACGACTCGCTCGAGGCCGGTCCCGCCTTCTTCCCGCGTACCTTCGTCTCGCTCGGGGAGGACGCCTCTGCCACGGTGGTGGAGCTCTTCGTCTCGGGCGAGGGGGCCATCCTCACCTGCCCGGTCACCGAGCTCGACGTCGCCCAGGCCGGCCGCCTCTCCTACACCTCGGTGCAGCAGCTCGGGCGCCGGACATGGCAGCTCGGCCACAGCTGGTCAAGGGCGGGCCGAGATGCCCACCTCAAGTTGTTCACGGCCTCCCTCGGCGGCGAGTACGCCCGGACGCGGACCGACTCGCGCCTCGAGGGCCAGGGGGGCTCGGCCGAGCTGCTCGCCGCCTACCTCGGCGACGGCGACCAGGTGCACGACTTCCGGACCCTGCAGGAGCACGATGCGCCCCGCACGACGAGCGACCTCGTCTTCAAAGGGGCGGTCGGCGGCTCGGCCCGCGCTGTCTACACCGGCCTCATCCGCATGTGCCGGGGGGCGCGGGGCGCCAATGCGTTCCAGACGAACCGCAACCTCGTCCTCTCCGAGGGAGCCTCGGCCTACTCGGTGCCGAATCTCGACATCGACGAGAACGACGTCCGCTGCAGCCACGCCTCCGCCGTCGGCCCGATCGACCCCGAGCAGCGCTTCTACCTGCAGTCCCGCGGCATACCGGCAGAGGTGGCCGAGCGCCTCATCCTGCTCGGGTTCTTCGAGGAGCTCCTCGAGCGGGCCGAGCCGGCCGTGCGCGACCACGTGGCCGCCACGGCCCGCAGCCGGCTCAGCTCGCTCACCGGGGAGGAGTCGTGAGCCAGCTCCGCCTCTGCTCGAGCGACGAGCTCGAGGTGGGAAGCGTCCGCCGCTTCGAGGTGGGGGACCAGGCCGTCGCGCTCGTCCGCTGCGGCGACGGCTTCCACGCCGTCATCGACAACTGCTCGCACGAGGACTACCCCCTCTCGGAGGGAGAGGTCGAGCCCGAGCTGTGCGAGATCGAGTGCCTCCGCCACGGCAGCACCTTCTCGCTCGTCGACGGCGAGCCGCAGTCGCTCCCGGCGACCCAGCCCGTCAAGGTGTTCACCGTCGTGCTGAAAGACGGCGACGTCTTCGTGGAGGTGCCGTGAGCGTTCTCCGGATAGAGGGGCTGCGCGCCGGCATCGCCGGCCGGGAGCTCTTGAAAGGCGTCGACCTCGAGCTGCAAAGCGGCGAGATCCACGCCGTCATGGGCCCGAACGGCTCGGGCAAGTCGACGCTCGCCCATGTGGTCATGGGCCGCCCCGGCTACGAGGTCTTCGGCGGCTCCGTGACGATCGACGGTGCGGAGCTGCTCGGACGGCCGGTCGACGAGCGGGCCCGGGCGGGCCTCTTCCTCGCCCTCCAGTACCCGATCGAGGTGCCGGGTGTCTCGGTCGCAGAGGCGCTGCGCGAGGCCCTGGCGGCGGCCGGCCGGCCCGCCGGGCAGATCCTGGAGGAGATGGTGGCAGAGGCCGCCGGCCTCGGGATGGCACCCGAGCTGGCGGGAAGGGCGATGAACGTCGACCTCTCGGGCGGCGAGAAGAAGCGGAACGAGACCCTCCAGCTGGCCGTGTTGCGGCCCCGCTTCGCCATCCTCGACGAGCTCGACTCGGGCCTCGACGTCGACGCCCTCCGCCAGGTGGCCCGGCGGGTCGAGCGGGCCCGGCGCGAGCAGGAGCCGCCCCTCGGCGTGCTCGCCATCACTCACTACCGCCGCCTCTTGCACGAGCTCACGCCCGATGCGGTCCACGTCCTCTCGGGAGGGCGCATAGTGCGCTCGGGCGGCCCGGAGCTGGCGACCGAGCTCGAGCAGACCGGATATGCCGGCTACAGGGTCGAGCCGGAGGCGACCGCCCCCTAGAGCTTCACCACGGGGCAGGTGAGGGTGCGGGTGATGCCCTCGATCAGCTGCACCTTGCTCACCACCATCCGGCCGAGCTCGTCGACCGAGTCCGCCTCGGCCTGCACGATGACGTCGTAGGGACCGGTGACGTCCTCGGCCCTCACGACGCCGGAGATCTCGGCGACCTTGGAAGCCACTGAGGCTGCCTTGCCCACCTCGGTCTGGATGAGGACATACGCGCGAACCACTCGGGGCGACCTCCTTGGAGCTTGCAGGCATCGTAGTGGTGACAGGCGGCTCGTACCATGGGCTTGTGGCCACGGCACAGCGGGTGAAGAAGCTCACCGGCATGGTGCGCAGCTCGCTGGCAGGGCTGCTCGACCAGTCGCAGCCCTTCGGGCGGATGGCGCTCGTCCACACCCTCTTCTCGGCGGCCTCGACGCTCGTCACGATCTCGCTGGCGGGCTCCCTCTTCTTCTCGGTCTCACCGACCGAGTCGAAGTCGAAGGTCCTTTTGTACCTGCTCCTCACGATCGCCCCCTTCGCCGTCGTCGCCCCGGCCCTCTCCCCCCTGCTCGACCGGGGCCTCACCGCCCGCCGGGCGGCCGTCGGGGTCGCCTGCGGGGGAAGCGCCCTCCTCGCCTTCTCGATGTCTGGCCACCTGAAAGGGCTCATCCTCTTCCCGGAGGCCTTCGGCGTGCTCGTGCTCTCCAAGCTCTACCTGGTGGGCAAGGCGGCCCTCGTGCCCTCGATGACCGCCGGCGAGGACGACCTCGCCTCGGCCAACGCCAAGCTGGCGGTGCTGGCCGCCCTGGCCGGCTTTGCCATCTCCCTCGTCGGCGTCCCGCTCCTTAAGGCCGGAGCCGCCTGGGTGCTCCGCCTCGACCTCTTCGTCTTCGCCGCCGGGGCGGTGGCGGCTGCCCGGCTGCCCCGGGGCCACGGCGCCTTGGCGCCGACCCCTGTCGGGACGGCCCCGGACGGAAGGCCGCTGGCGGGGCCACCCAAACCCGCTCCCCTCGAGCCACCCCCGGCGCTGCCGGGCGGCCCGGGCAGCCTCATCTACCGCCGCTCGCACGGCTCGGAGAAGCGCCGCAGGATCGACGTGAAAACAGAGCGGCGCCGCCTCGGCCTCCCCCTCTTCGTGCCCGAGGTGACCGTGGGCCTCCTCGCCATGACTGTGCTGCGAGGGGCGCTCGGCTTCATGACCTTCTTCCTCGCCTTCGGGTTGCGAGCCGACAAGGCCTCGACCGTCTGGTACGGCGTCATCCTCTTCGCGAGCGGCGTCGGCGGTCTCTCGGGCAGCCTCTTGGTGCCCCGGCTCCGCCGGCGGATCTCAGAACAGCAGATAATCGCCTCGGCGCTCGCTTTGACGGCGCTCGCCGGCGTTCTCACAGGGTGGGCGGGCGCCCTTTGGTCCCAGCCCTTCCTCGCCCTCGTCGTCGGCTGCACGGTGACGGGAGCCAAGCCCGCCTTCGACTCGATAGGCCAGCACTACGTCCCGCCCGCAGCTCTCGGGCGCGCCTTTGCCCGCTTCGAGACCCAGCTCCAGCTGGCCTGGGTGCTCTGTGCCCTCGTGTCGGTGGTGATCTCGTTCTCGTTCAGGGCAGGCGACATCCTCATCGCCGTCGCCTGCGCCGTGGCGGCCATCTTCAACTTCTCGCTGCGGCGCTCCCTCGGGCGCCAGGACCGCCTCAGTCCGGGGCGACGGCGCCACGGGACGGTGGCGAGCAGGGCCTGAGCCGCCCGCCCGGCTCGAGCGGGGCGGGCGGCCTGTCTGCGACGGGGTGGCTCCGTCCCGCCCTTGGCGGCGGCCGGTTGATCAGCCCTCGAGGCGGTTCTCGAGCGCCTCGAGCTGGCGGGCGAGAGGCTCGGGCAGGTGGTGGCCGAATTGCTCGTAGTACTCGGCGATGCCGGGCAGCTCGGCCTTCCACTCCTCGGTGTCGACCCGCAGCAGCTCGGTCATGTCCTCGGCCGAGAGGTCGAGGCCCTCTGTCGAGATGGCGCCATCGGCCGGCAGGTAGCCGATGGCCGTCTGCCGGGCCGCCCCCCGCCCGGCGCAGCGCTCGAAGACCCACGCCAGCACGCGGGAGTTCTCCCCGTAGCCGGGCCAGAGGAAGCGGCCGTCGGCTGACTTGCGGAACCAGTTGACATAGAAGATCTTCGGCAGCTTCTCCTCGTCCATCTTCTCTTGGAACGAGAGCCAGTGGGCCCAGTAGTCGGCCATGTTGTAACCGCAGAAGGGCAGCATGGCGAAGGGGTCGCGCCGGAGGGCGCCGACCGCCCCGGCTGCCGCCGCCGTCGTCTCGGAGGCCATGATCGAGCCGAGGAAGACGCCGTGGGTCCAGTCGAAGCTCTCGTGCACGAGGGGCACGACCGAGGCGCGGCGGCCGCCGAACAATATGGCCGAGATGGGCACGCCGGCCGGGTCCTCCCACTCGGGGGCGATGGCCGGGTCCTGGCTGGCCGGTGCCGTGAAGCGGGAGTTCGGGTGGGCGGCCGGCGTGTCGGAGGCCGGGCTCCAGTCGTTGCCCTTCCAGTCGGTGAGGTGGGCCGGCGGCTCCGGCGTCAGGCCCTCCCACCAGACGTCGCCGTCGTCCGTGAGGGCGGTGTTGGTGAAGATCGAGTTGGCAGCGAGGGTGCGGACGGCGTTCGGGTTGGTCTCATTGTTCGTGCCGGGCGCCACACCGAAAAAGCCCGCCTCCGGGTTGATCGCCCGCAGCTGGCCGTCGGGGCCCACCTTCATCCAGCAGATGTCGTCCCCGATCGTCTCGACCTTCCAGCCGGGCAGGGTGGGGATGAGCATGGCGAGGTTGGTCTTGCCGCAGGCCGAGGGGAAGGCGCCCGTGACGTAGCGCACCTCGCCCTCGGGAGAGGTGAGCTTCAAGATGAGCATGTGCTCGGCGAGCCAGCCCTCGTCGCGGGCCATGACAGAGGCGATGCGGAGGGCGAAGCACTTCTTGCCCAAAAGGGCGTTGCCGCCGTAGCCCGACCCGAATGACCAGATCTCCCGGGTCTCGGGGAAGTGGGCGATGTAGAGGTTCTCGGGGTTGCAGGGCCAGGGGACGTCCTTCTCGTCCGGCTCGAGCGGCACCCCGACCGAGTGGAGGCAGGGCACGAACTCGCCGTCGTCGCCGAGGACGTCGAGCGCCCCCTTTCCCATCCGGGTCATGATCCGCATGCTGACGGCCACATAGGGCGAGTCTGTGATCTCGACGCCGATGTGGGCGATGGGAGAGCCGAGCGGCCCCATCGAGAAGGGCACGACGTACATGGTGCGGCCCCGCATCGAGCCCCGGAAGAGCCCGGTGAGCGTCTCGCGCAGCTCGTGGGGATCGATCCAGTTGTTGGTCGGCCCGGCGTCCTCCTCCTTGGCCGAGGCGATGTAGGTGCGCCCCTCCACCCGGGCGACGTCTCGGGGATCGGAGCGGGCGTAGTAGCTGTTCGGCCTCTTGGCGTCAGAAAGTCGGCTGAAGGTGCCCTGGTCGACGAGGAGCTGGCAGAGCCGGTCGTACTCCTCGGCCGACCCGTCGCACCACTCGACCCGGTCCGGCTGGGTGAGAGCGGCGACCTCCTCCACCCAGTCGAGAAGCTTGCTGTTGCTCGTCGGAGCCATTTTCGGACAGCGTTCCTTTCTCACCGGGCCCGGCGACTCCGAGCCGAGTGGCCGGTCCCGGCGCCCTGCGTGTTACCGAGATGCTAGGTCGAGGTGCTCGATCCGCCCAACTTGATACCCATGCCGCCAGCGGCGCCAAGCTTTCCTCCTGGTCGGAGGTAGGTTGCGGGCGTGGCGACCGGGCCGGGCGAAAGGGGCGAGTTCGAGCTGCTCGCCGGCTGGCGGGCCCGCCTGGCGGGCAGGGCCGGCCCCGGCGAGGTGCACTCGGGCGACGATGCCGCCGTGCTCCGGCCAGCGGCGGGCGCCCTCCTTTTTGCCACCGACGTCGCCGTGGAGGGGGTCCACTTCGACCTCTCCCTCACGAGCCCGGCCGATGCCGGCTGGAAGGTGGCAGTCGCCAACCTGAGCGACATCGCCGCCATGGGCGGCCGCCCGACGCACCTCGTGGCGGGGGTGGCCGGGCCGGGGGCCGGCTTGCTGGAGGAGGTCTTCGAGGGGCTCGTGGCGGCCTGCGAGCGATACGGCACCGCCCTCGTCGGCGGCGACCTCTCCCGCGCCGACCAGCTCTTCTTGTCGGTCGCCATCCTCGGCGAGGCGCCCGGGACGGGGGCCGTCCTCCGCTCGGGCGGCCGGCCCGGCGACGACCTCTACTGCACGGGGCCGCTCGGCGCCGCCGCCGCCGGCCTCCGCCTGCTGCGGG
>JAJYQK010000065.1 GCA_021794645.1 Actinomycetes bacterium | reverse complement strand
CGTGTCCAGACAGCACTTGGACACTTTCACCAACCTAGCGATCCCGGCAAGGGGCCGCCTTGTCGGTGGCGTGGCGAGCTCCCATTTCCTGATGAAGTGTTGGTAGCATCGCTGCCGGCGACGGAGTTCGCCGGGTTCGCGAAAGGGCTGATTGCTCCTGCGAGCACCTCGCCCGAGGAGGCATTTTGGCGAGGAGCTGATGGCCCAGGAAAGCGACGACGGCATACCGCGCATTCCGTTGAATCCCGAGATCGACTTCGGGTCGGGACGGCGCTGGTCCAGCCAATCTGTGGGGACGGCCTCGGCCGGTCCAGACGTCACGGTCCTTCCCGGCATCGGCGGGATGCTCAGGTTTAGTCGCTCTGTCCTGTGCCTGGCCCTTCCCACCGAAACAGGCTGTTTCCCTTGGAGAGTCCTCGCCATAGATGTCTCCCGCAGCGCGGTTCTCAGCTTCGCCCCGATCGTTGTAATCGACCAGTGTCCCGGAAGCCGCTTGGCCCGACCGTTGGTCGCTACCGGGGTCCTCGGCCCCCAATGACGTGCTCTACTCTCATCGTCAAGGCGGTCGAGCTCGTGCGGGACCGGCGCCTCGCGCTTGTGGTCGCCTACGTTGGGAGCCGTGTGGTGGACGGCCCCGTGGCGGACCGCACCGGGGTGACGAGCGGCCCGGCCGTGCTGCGAGCCGAGCGATGGCTGCAACAGGAGATCTGATGAAGATCACGACCCAGTCCCGCTTTCCCGGGCGGCCGGGCAAACGGCTCACGCTCTTTATGAGCGTGCACGACCACGTCGGCCACAGCAGCCTGGAGAAGGAGCTGCTCAAGCGCGCCCGCAAGGCCAAGTTGGCCGGGGCCACAGTATTCGAGGGAGACGAGGGATTCGGGGCGTCCGGCCAGGTCCACCGTGAGCACCTGCTCGCAGATGACCGCCCGTTGGGCGTGGTCTTCATCGACGAACCAGAAAGGATCGATGCTTTCCTCGAGCAGGTGTACCCCCTCCTGCACGGCGTCGTCGTGACCGTCGACGACATCGAGATGCTCGACCTTTGACGACGGTTGCACTGTCATGACGATCAGCTTTTCGTCGCCGCCGCCGCCGAAGGATTGATTGCACCGAGGGCAGCTTGTCGCCGCCGGTGTCTGGCGTCTGTAGCCGGCCCGAGCGGCCAGCAGGCCTTACCGGTGTGCGCGCTCCCCCGGCAGCTCGCCACAGCCGTGGTGCCGGCAAGGTCGCCTGCAGGACTGCTCAGCTCCACAGCGTCACATAGACAGGCGGGCGGAACCGGCTGGCCGGGACGGCTCCATCACTGCGGTGCATGGCCTGCATCGCCTCCGGCGTGGTGAGAAAGCGCATCAGCGCCGTCACCGCCGGCGACCGCCTCTCGAGAGAGAGGGTGCTGGCGTACCAAAGCAGCTGGACCGGGGTCGAGACGACGTTCAGACGGCACAGCACACCCCGCTCGATGTGCCCGCTGGCCAGGTGGGCAATGGCGGGCGCCACCCCGGCGCCGTGCTCGGCGGCCAGCCACGCCGCCGCCTGGTTGGAGAAGACCTGCACCCGGCCGTCCGGGACGTGGAGGTGGGCCATCAGCATCCCGACCTCGCTCGAGGGGTCCATGCCGGACGGGTCGACCAGCCAGTCCTCCTTGGCGAGCGCCTGCCAGGGGATCCCGCTGGCGCCTGCCAGCCGGTGGCCGGGCGAGGCAACCACAATCAGCCCGTAGCGCATCATCGGCTCACAGGTGAGGTCGACGGCCGCCTCACCTGTGAGGCGTGGCCCGAAGCAGACGTCGGCCAGGCGGTCGCGCAGCAGCGCGCTCATCTCCGCCGACTCCGACACCCCGACGGATGTCTCGATGCTGCCGTTGCGGGCCGTAAAGGCGGCGAGCAACGGCGGGGCGACGAACTCGGCGACGGTAGAGGTGGCCGCCACCCGCACCTTCGCCGGCGCCCCCTGCGCCTGGCGGATTACGGCGTGCCCGTCGGCGGCCAGCCCCACAATCTGGGAGGCGATCGGCACGAAGCGCTGCCCAGCGGGAGAGAGGGTCATCCCGGCGGGCGTCTTGACGACGAGAGGATCGCCGAGCTGCTGGCGCAGGGCGGCCAGAGCACCGGAGACGGCCGGCTCGCTCACCCCGAGCGCCCGGGCGGCGGCCTTCACCGAGCCGAGCCGGGCCACGAGCACGAACGCCTCCAGCTGGGTGAGCGTCACGGCAATACGTCTAGCACCGCGTCACAGGGCGTGATAAGCGAAGGCTTATCACCCCGTTGACGGCCTGACGGGCAACAAGGATGATCGCCTGAAGTCGAGCAACCGGGGGTTTGGAATGCAGGTTCCCGCACCGTTTGAATATGAGCGGGCGGCCAGCGTCGACGAGGCCGTCGCCCTCCTCGCCCGCCACGGACCGGAGGCCCGACTAGTGGCGGGCGGCCACAGCCTCCTTCCGATGATGAAGCTGCGGCTGGCCCGCCCCGAGATGCTGATCGACATCAACGACCTGTCCGACCTCGACTACATCAGGACCGAAGGCGACGAGATCGCCATCGGAGCCATGACCCGCCACGCCGGCGTCCTCGACTCCGCGGTGCTGGCCGAGCACTACCGGATCTTCGCCGAAGCCGAGCGGGTGATCGCCGATCCGATCGTCCGCAACCGGGGGACGGTCGGCGGGTCACTCTGCCAGGCCGACCCGTCCGAGGATCTGTCTGCGGTCTTCTCCGCCTTGCGGGGTACGGCCGTCATCCGCTCCGAGTCAGGGAGTCGCAACGTCGAGATGCGGCAGTTCCACACCGGTCCCTACGAGACGGCGGTCGGAGCTGCCGAGATGCTCGTCGAGGTGCGCCTGCCCATCCGCCCGAACTCCGGCTCGGCCTACGAGAAGGTGGAACGGCGGGCCGGCGACTGGTCCATCGCGGCAGCCGGCGCCTTCGTCCAGCTCGACGGCGAGGGCCGCATCGCCGACCTCGGCATCGGGCTCGCAGCCGTCGGCGCCGACCACTTCACCTGCGAGGAGGCCGAGGACGCCCTGCGGGGCGGCACCCCGAGCGAGGAGGCGATCGCCCGGGCGGCAGCCATCTGCGCCGAAGGTTGCCAGCCCCAGGCCGACCAGCGCGGCCCGGTGGACTACAAACGCCACCTGGTAGGGGTGCTCGTGGCCCGGGCCCTCACCAGGTCCGCCGCCCGGGCCAGAGGGGAGGCGGCGTGATGCGCGTCTCGATGCGGGTCAACGGCGCGCAGACCGAGGCAGAGATAGAGCCCCGGCTCCTGCTCGTCCACTATCTGCGCAACACGCTCGGTCTGACCGGCACCCACTGGGGCTGCGACACCTCGAACTGTGGGGCTTGCACCGTCTGGCTCGACGGGCTGCCGGTCAAGAGCTGCACCACCCTGGCGGCCATGGCCGACGGCCATGAGGTCCGCACCGTCGAGGACCTGGCCGACGGCGACAGCCTGGACCCAGTCCAGCAGGGCTTCATGCAGGAGCATGGCCTGCAGTGCGGCTTTTGCACCCCAGGGATGCTGATGACGGCCCGGGCCCTGCTCGACCGCGACCCGGACCCCGACGAGGCGACCATCCGGGAAGCCATCAGCGGCAACCTCTGCCGCTGCACCGGCTACGAGAACATCGTCCGCGCCATCCGCTGGGCAGCCGAGCACCAAGCTGCCCAGGCCAGAGAGGAGGCTGCCCTGTGACCGCTACCGAGGTCCCCGCTCCCGACGACACCAGAACCCCGGGCGGCAACCCCCTCGGCTTCGGCCGCATGCTCCGAAAGGAGGACGCCCGCTTCCTTCGCGGCCAGGGCCGCTACGTCGACGACGTCGTCCTGCCCGGCATGCTGCACGGTGCCGTCCTGCGCAGCCCCTACGCCCACGCCCGCCTGGTCTCGATCGACACCAGCGCAGCCGAGGCCCATCCCCGCGTGAAGGCGGTGATCACCGGCCAGACCCTGGAGAGCCTGAACCTGGCATGGATGCCGACGCTCTCTGGCGACGTGACGGCGGTGCTCGCGACCGACAAGGTGCGCTTCCAGGGCCAAGAGGTGGCGTTCGTGATAGCCGAGGACGAGTACTCGGCCCGCGACGCCCTCGAGCTCATCGACGTCGAGTACGACCCGCTGCCGGCGGTGGTCGACGCCAAGCATGCCCTCGACCCAGACGCCCCGGTGATCCGCGACGATCTGGAGGGGCGCACCGACAACCACATCTACGACTGGGAGGCGGGCGACGCCCAGGCGTGCGAGGAGGCGTTCGCCAAGGCCGACGTGGTTGTGAGCGAGGACATCATCTACCCCCGGGTGCACCCTGCTCCGATGGAGACCTGCGGCTCGGTAGCCCACATGGACAAGGTCACCGGCAAGCTGACGGTGTGGACGACCACCCAGGCGCCCCACGCCCACCGCACCGTGTACGCCCTGGTGGCTGGGCTGCCCGAGCACAAGATCCAGATCATCTCCCCCGACATCGGGGGCGGGTTCGGCAACAAGGTCGGCATCTACCCCGGCTACGTGCTCTCGATCGTCGGATCGATAGTCACCGGGGCGCCGGTCAAGTGGATGGAAGACCGGTCCGAGAACCTCATGTCCACCTCCTTCGCCCGGGACTACCACATGCACGGCGACATCGCCGCCACGAAGGAGGGCAAGATCCTGGCACTGCGGGTGAACGTGCTGGCCGACCACGGGGCCTTCAACGGGGTGGCCCAGCCCACCAAGTTCCCGGCCGGGTTCTTCCACATCTTCACCGGCTCCTACGACTACCCCGCCGCCCACTGCAAGGTGACAGCCGTGTACACCAACAAGGCGCTCGGCGGCGTGGCATACGCCTGCTCCTTCCGCATAACAGAGGCTGTCTACCTGGTCGAGAGGATGGTCGACTGCCTGGCCTTCGAGCTGAAGATGGACCCGGCGGAGCTGCGCATGAAGAACCTGCTGCGCCCCGAGCAGTTCCCCTACACCTCCCCGACCGGCTGGGAGTACGACTCGGGCGACTACCCGAGGGCGCTCAGCGAGGCGATGCGCATCGCCGGCTACGACGACCTGCGCCGGGAGCAGGCCGAGAGGCGCGCCGCCGCCGAGAGCGACCCGTCGGTGCCGCTCATGGGTATCGGCCTGTCGTTTTTCACCGAGGGAGTGGGGGCCGGGCCCCGCAAGCACATGGACATCCTCGGACTCGGGATGGCAGACGGCTGCGAGCTGCGCCTCCACCCGACCGGCAAGGCTCAGCTGCGCCTCAGCGTGCAGACCCAGGGCCAAGGGCACGAGACGACTTTCGCCCAGATCGTCTCCCACGTCCTTGGCATCCCTCCTGAGGACGTGGAGGTGTTGCACGGCGACACCGACAACACACCCTTCGGCCTCGGCACCTACGGGTCGCGCTCCACTCCGGTCTCGGGGGCAGCGGCTGCAGTGGCGGCGCAACGGGTCAAGGACAAAGCCCGCCTCATCGCCGCCACCTCCCTCGAGTGCTCGGTCGACGACCTCGAGTGGGAGCACGGCCGCTGGTTCGTGAAGGGCGACCCCACCAAGGGCCAGACGATGGCCGAGATCGCCATGGCCGCCCACAGCAGCCTGGAACTGCCCGAGGGAGTCGAGGGTCACCTCGACGCGTCGGTCGTCTACAACCCTCCCAACCTCACCTACCCGTTCGGCGCCTACATCTGCGTGGTCGACGTGGACCGCCAGACCGGGGTCGTGAAGGTGCGGCGGTTCATCGCCGTCGACGACTGCGGGCCGCGCATCAACCCCATGATCGTCGAGGGCCAGATCCACGGCGGCTTGGCGGACGGGGTGGGCATGGCGCTCATGGAGGTCATCGCCTTCGACAAGGAGGGCAACAACCTGGGGGGCTCTTTCATGGACTACCTCCTTCCGACCTCGCTCGAGTGCCCGAGCTGGGAGCTGGGCATGACGGTGACGCCTTCGCCTCACCACCCGATCGGCACGAAGGGCGTAGGCGAGTCGGCGACGGTCGGCTCACCGGCGGCCGTGGTCAACGCCGTCCTCGACGCCCTGCAGATCCGCGCCGCCGACATGCCCTTTACGCCGGCCATGACGTGGCGGGCGCTGCAGGGGCGGCCGATGCGGCCCGACCTCGCCATCGAGTAGGGCTCGGCTAGGAAGGGGCGATGATCCGCCAGGACCTCTCCGAGCGCGCTGCCGCACTCAAGGGCTCGCGGGTCCCCTTCGTGCACGCCCGGGTGGTCTGGGCGGCTCGGCCCACCTCGGCCAAGCCAGGGGACGAGGCCATAGTGCTCTCGGACGGCACCATGGAGGGCTTCGTGGGCGGGGAGTGCACCGAGGCGACCGTCCGCCAGCAGTCCCTGGCGGCCCTCCCCTCGGGCGAGACCGTGCTGCTGCGCATCACGCCCACGCCCGAGCCCGAGCAGGAGGGCAAGCGGGTGGTGCACAACCCGTGCTTGTCGGGCGGCACCGTCGAGATCTTCCTCGAGCCGTCCCTGCCGCCGCCGCTCGTGCAGGTGGCCGGCGACTCGCCGACCGCCGCCGCACTGCTGGCCCTCGGCCGTCCCCTCGGTTTTGCCATGGAGGCCTGGCAGGGCGAGGTCCGAGCCGACGCCGCCGCGATGGTGGTCGCCTCCCATGGCAAGGATGAGGAGACCCCGCTCATCTCCGCCCTCGAGGCCGGTCTCCCCTACGTGGCGCTCGTCGCCAGCCGGAAGCGAGGCAGTGCCGTCGTCTCGGCGCTTCCGGTCGACGAGGAGCAGAGGTCGCGGGTGCGCAGCCCGGCCGGGCTGGACATCGGCGCTGGGACCGCCGAGGAGATCGCCCTGTCGATCCTGGCCGAGATAGTGGCCCTCCGGCCCCGCAAGGCCCGGGTCGGCCACCCGCTGGTGGTGGAGGCGTGCACCGGCACCGACCCGGTCTGCGGCATGACGGTCGTCGCCGGGGGGGACACCCTGCACGTCGAGCTGGGCGACCGGACGGTGTGGTTCTGCGGCCCCGGCTGCCAGAAGGTTTTCCTGGCCGACCCCGGCGCCTACCCGTCCGGGCCTTGACGTCGGTCGCCCAGCTGATCCCCTCCCCGTCCGCCCTGCGGGACGGGCTGGACAGGGTCGGCTACCTGGCCGACGAGGGTGTCGCCACCGCGCTGTTCTGCGCCGCTCGCCTGCCCCAGCCGCTGCTGCTCGAAGGGGAGGCGGGGGTGGGCAAGACAGAGGCGGCGAAGTCGCTCGCCACCGTGCTCGACACGCCGCTCATCCGCTTGCAGTGCTACGAGGGGATCGATGCCGCCGAAGCCCTCTACGAGTGGAACTTCCCCCGCCAGCTGCTGGCCATCAAGGCCTCCGAGGCGACCGGCCGGACGGTCAGCGAGCAAGACCTGTTCGGCCGGGACTACCTGACGGGCCGACCCCTGCTCCGGGCGATTGAGCACCCGGGACCCCGCCCGGCGGTCCTGCTGATCGACGAGGTGGACCGGGCCGACGACGAGTTCGAGGCCTTCCTTTTCGAGCTGCTCGGGGAGGCCAGCGTCACCATTCCCGAGCTCGGCACCATCCACGCCACCCACCCGCCGATCGTGGTGCTCACCTCCAACCGCACCCGCGACCTGCACGACGCCCTCAAGCGCCGCTGCCTGTACCACTGGATCGACTACCCCGATCTGGAGCGCACCGCCGCCATCATCCGCCGGCGGGTGCCGGCCGCCTCCGAGCTTCTCTCCGTGCAGGTGGCCGAGGCGGTGAGCCGGCTGCGCAGCCTCGACGTGCAGAAGCCGCCCGGGGTGGCCGAGGCCATCAACTGGGTCCTCGCCCTCGAGCTGCTCGGGCTCGGCGAGCTGGACGGACCGGCGGCCGCGGCCACCTTCGGCTCGGTGCTCAAGTACCGTGACGACCTCGAGCTGGCCATGGAGAGAGGGCCGGCGTGGGTGGCGTCCGGCTCGTGAAGCCCGACCTGGCGGCGGTGGTGGCGAGGTTCTCAGCCCTGCTACACGCCGCCGGCATCCCTGTCACGCCGGAGCGGGCCGGGAGATGGGCCGCCGCGGTCGCCTTGGTCCCGCCCGTCACCCTCTCTGAGCTGTACTGGCTGGCGCGGGTGACGCTCGTGGCCGAGCAGTCCCAGCTGGCCATCTTCGACCGGGTCTTCGCCCAGGTGTTCGAAGGGATGGCGGACCCGGCGGACTTCCGAGGCGACGCCCCGCCGCCTGCGTCAGCACAGGGCGAGACACGGCCGGGCCCACCCGGCTCGATCCCACGCCCGGGCCCCATGCCCCGCCGGGGCGGAGCCCTGCCCGGCCTCGGAGGCGACACCGCCGGAGAGACGGGAGAGCAAGACTCGATCACTGCGGTGCTGAGTCCGGACGAGCGCCTCCGCCACCAGGACTTCGCCAGTCTCACCCCAGAGGAGCTGACCCGGGTGCGGGAGCTGGCGGCTCGCCTGGCGCTGGCCCCGCCGCCACGCCGGGCCCGCCGCAAGGCGAGAGCCCGTCGCCGCGCCGAGGTGGACGTGCGGGCCACGCTGCGCCGGGCCCGCCGTACGGGCGGCGAGCCGTTGGTCGCCGAGCACCGACGGCGGCAGCAGCGTCCCCGGCGGGTGGTCCTCATCTGCGACATCTCCGGCTCGATGGAGTCCTATGCCCGGGCCTACCTGCAGCTTCTGGTCTCGGGGGTCGGCGGCAGCCGGGCGGAGGCGTTCGTGTTCGCCACCCGCCTCACCCGCCTCACCCGTGCCCTCGCCGGCTGCAGCCCCGACGCCGCACTGGAGCGGGCAGGGCGCCTCGCCCCCGACTGGTCGGGTGGCACGCGCATAGGGGAGGCGCTGAAGGCGTTCAACGACGAGCACGGGCGGAGGGGACTGGCGCGCGGGGCGGTGGTCCTCGTTCTGTCCGATGGGTGGGACACAGGCGACCCCGAAGTCCTGGCCCGGGAGATGCAGCGGCTGCGCCGGCTCGCCTACCGCATCGTGTGGGCCAACCCCCGCAAGGCCGCCCCCGGCTACCGGCCGATCACCGGTGGTATGGCGGCCGCCCTGCCCTTCGTCGACACCTTGGTGAGCGGACACAGCCTGGCGGCCCTCGACGAGGTGCTGGAAGCCATCGCCTGACCCGAAGGGCGGTCTGCGAACTCCCGTTCCGCCCCGGCAAGCTGCCATCAAGACGATGCCCGCCGGCGCGTCGCCCGCGGCGGCTCAGATGTCGGAGGGAAGCGGAGGTGACGGCCTCTCCCCCGGCTGGGACACGTGAGGGCACCGGTCCCTCCCGGGTCGGCTTAGACTGCTCTCAGACACAAGAGCTTCTGCTCAGCGTTGCTCCAGACCCCGGTGGCGCTCTCCGAGACTGCGGGAGGAGAGCCCGTGCAGACCACCACTGCCGACGCATCGAAAGTCGGCTTTCGCGACCTTGCCCTCCAGGTTCGTGCGGCAGGCCTTCTGAACCGGCGACCGGGCTACTACGGTGCGAAGATCAGCCTGACTGTCGCGGCCTTCGGCGGCACCTGGGTGGCCTTCGTCCTCGTCGGCAACGCCTGGGCGACGCTCGGGCTTGCCGCCCTCCTGGGCGTGATCTGCACCCAGCTCGGCTTCATCGGACACGACGCTGGCCACCAGCAGATCTTCGGCTCGAGGCTGACAAACCGGCTCCTCGGGCTGGCAGTCGGGAACCTGCTGATCGGGCTCTGCTACGGATGGTGGATCCCCAAGCACAATGCTCACCATGCCCACCCGAACGAGCTGGGCCGGGACCCCGACATTGGTGACGGCATCATCACCGTCGTTCCGGCTAAAGGCCAGGGGCGTCACAGCCTCACCTGGCTGCTGGCACGGTGGCAGGCACCGCTCTTCTTTCCGCTCATGGCTCTGCGAACCCTCGGAATGCACGTCTCTGGAGTCCAGCATCTCCTCCGCCGACGCGACCGGGCGGCTGCTCTGGAGGCCCTGCTGCTCACGCTCCACCTGGCGCTCTTCTTGTCGGTGACCCTCTTGGTGCTCAGCCCGCTAAAGGCCCTCGCCTTCGTTCTCGTCGAACAGTTGGTCTTCTCTTTCTGTCTCGGCTGCAGCTTCGCCCCCAACCACAAGGCGATGCCCTTCATCCCCTCCGACTCAGCGATGGGCTTCGCCCGGCGCCAGGTCGTGTCCGCCCGCAACATCACAGGTGGCCCGTTGACGACGTTCATGCTCGGAGGACTCAACTTCCAGATCGAACACCACCTGTTCCCCAGCATGCCTCGACCCAACCTGAGGCACGCCCAGAACCTCGTCCGGCAGTTCTGCGCCGCCAGCGGGCTCGACTACTGCGAGACCAGGCTGGTGGAGTCCTTCCGGTCGATCCTCCGCCAGCTGGCAGTGAGCGGCCGCATGGTTGCCGCGGCGGGTCCCTGCCCCAATGCCGGGCACCTGGGCGAGCAGTCCTGACAGCCTCGGTGGGAGCAAAGGCGGCGCCACAGGCTCCGATTGATGCAGGCGAGCAACCCGAGGGCTCCGCCCAGCTCGACCCTTCCTCCCGACCGGTCGCTCAGTGGTACCTGAGAAGGGCCGCAGCGCTGGTCATCTGCGCCTCGCTGTCGGCGGGGGCGGGCCACCGCCACCCTGGGCGGCGGCCGCGCTGGCCACGTCGTCGTGGAGGGCGAAGACGGCGTCGAGGCCAACCAGCCCGATGACCCGGCGCGGGCCTGGCTGTGGGCACACCAGAGCAAAGGCGGCGCGTCGAGCGATGGCCCGCCGCCGGGCGACCAGCAGCACGGACAGTCCCGCCGCCGCCAGGAAGCCGACGCCGCTCAGGTCACAGATGAGCCCGCCGGGTCGGCCGTCCAGTGCGGCTCCGAGCCCTCCTGAGAGTTGGCCGGCAGTGGCGATGTCGATTTCGCCGCTGACCGAGACCACCACCGACGAGCCCACGGCCCACTGAGTGAGATCGAGAGGAGCTGCGGCAGCCCCGGCGGCCGAGCTTGCCCGCCTTGCGACCGGGGGCTGCGTGCTGGCGGAGCTCGATCGCCGCTCCGGCTCGGCGGCAGCACCGAGAGTCGGCCCACCTGGGAGCTGGGTGCCCGGCCAAGGGTCGAGCTCAGGGAGACCAGAGCTGATCCCCTTAGCCCCCCACC
>JAJYQK010000184.1 GCA_021794645.1 Actinomycetes bacterium | reverse complement strand
CCGGCTGCTCAGGCGCTCTCGCGCAGCTTGAACTTCGCCCCGGCCGGATCCGAGCAGAGGACGAGCACGCCGTAGGGCGTCTGGTCGGGTCCGTTTATGACCGCGCCGCCCAGCTCCTTCACCCTCTCGGCGCTGGCGTTGGCGTCCTCGACCTGCCAGTAGATCTCCCAGTGGTCGCCGCCCTCGCCCAGGAAGCGGCGGGAGTCCATGACCCCACCGAGGTCCTCTCTAGAGCCGTGGCTCTTGAAGGTGAAGTAGCGGAAGTCATCACCGTCGGCGTCGGCGTCACCGTCGGCGTCGGCCTCGAACTCGAGGCCGAGCAGCTGGCGGTAGAAGGCGACCTCGTCCGAGTGCTCCCTCGTGTGCAGCTCGAACCAGCTCGGGCTCGAAGGCTCGCCGACGACGCCGAACCCCTGGAAGGTGCCCGGCTGCCAAAGGCCGAAGAGCGCTCCCGCCGGATCGCGCACGAGTGCCTGCACGCCGAGGTCGGCGACCGGCATGGCGGCCCCCTGCACCGCTGCGCCCCCGGCCGTCGCCTTCTTCAAGGCAGCGTCGATGTCACGGGTGCAGAAGTAGGGCTTCCAGCTGTTGTCCGCCGGTGTCCCCGGTAGCGGGCCCATGGCGCCCGCCACGGGCTCTCCCTCCCGCATGAACATGAAGTAGCCACCGAACTGAGGAGAGGGCTCGCCGGCTTCCCAGCCAAAAAGGGCGCTGTAGAAAGAGCGGCTGCTCTCGGCCTCGGCCGTCCAAAGGTCGGCCCAGCACGGCGCCCCAGCCGGCGATGAGTGTCGCTTGGTCATCTCTTGCTCCTTGCTCGCTTGCGACAGCTAAGACGGCACCCGCGGCTCTCACTCATCGACGGGGCCCCAAGGTTCCAAAGGCGCCCCCGCCGCCAGGCTATAGAGGTGGAGCAGGCAGGAACGATGTGATGAGCCTGAGAGGGCCGACTCCTGCGACCCGGGCTGGCCACCGGTGGGAAGAGGCGTCCTCGCCTTGCAGCAAGACGACCGAGACCAGCCGGGCGGCGGTGAGCGGTGGAGAGGCGCTCTGTCAGCGCCCACCTGGTCGCGCCGACCGGGCGAGTTCGGCCGCCGGCCAGCTCGAAGAGGCTGCTCTCGACCGCCTCGCCTGGCTGGTGCGTAGCCGCCTGAGGAGCGCCTCGGTGTCGTGGTCTCAGACGGCCTCTCGCTGCTCCTCGGTGGTGACGCCCGCGACGGTGACCGGCTGGCACGAGCCCTCCTCCAGCTCGGCCGCCTCCCGCTCTGTCTCGGCGTTCATCTCACCGCCTATGAGCACGGCCAGCCCGACCAGCCAGAGCCAGAAGATGAGAATGGCGACGCCGGCGAAGCTGCCGTAGGTCTTCGAGTAGGAGCCGAACGAGCTGACGTAGAAGGAGAAGCCGAGAGAGGCGACGAGGAAGACCGCTGTCGCCAGCAGGCCGCCGGGGCTCACCCACCGCCAGCGGGGGCTCTCCCTGTTTGGTGCCAGGTAGTAGATGGCCGAGAAGAGGGAGGTGAGCAGGCCGAGCGCCAGCACCCAGCGGACGACGGTCCACACGACCGAGAAGACGACCCCGTGCAGCGGCAGGTAGCCCTCGAGGGCCGAGCCGATCGGCTGGCCGAAGATGACGAGAGCGCCAGCGACGCCACCCACCACCGCGACCACTGCCATCAGCAAGACGCCGAGCAGGCGGCGGGAGAGGAAGGACCGATCCGTCGGCACCTCGTAGGCGATGTCGAGCGCCTGCTCGAGCACGGCCATTCCGCTCGAGGCGCTCCAGAGGGCCACGACGATGCCTATCACCAGGGCCAGCAGAGAGCCCGCCGCTCTCCTCGTCGCCGCCTTGACGGCGGCCGTGAAGACTCCGGCGCTCCCTGCGGGCAGCGCCTTTCCTATGCCGTGGGTGAGGTGGTGGAGAGTGCCCGGTGCGACGCTGACGAGCGTGAGCAGTCCGAGGGCGGCGATGACGGCGGGGAAGAAGGCGAGGAACCAGTGGTAGGCGAGGCTGCCGGCCGCCATGGTGACGCGGTCGGCCTTGATCCGCTCCTTGGTCCTCCGCAGCGTCGCCTTCCAGCTGGTGGCGCCGAAGCCAGCCGGGCTCTGGTGCTCCTCAGCCCCCCGGTGGCGTCGGAGGACCGACTCCTGGGACGTCGCTTTCATCGCCTCACCTCCTGGTAGTGCGAGCTCTCGGCCGAAGCGGGGAGATGCCGCGTCCCGAGTGGGGGAGGGCGCCGCAGCCCGCCGGCGGGAAGCGAGCGGATTGAGGGGCACCGCCCAGTCGCCACCATGACCTCTTGGAGCCGTACCCCGGCGGCCGAAGTCGGGAAACTCCGCTCCTTCCTCGGCTACCCCGCCAGGGAGAGGAGCGGTTCTCCGGCGCCGGCCTGGGGGGCGGAGCCGGCCGGCTCGAGGTATTTCCCGAGGGCCTTGGTGACGAGGTCGAGCCCCGCCAGACCGGGCAGGCTGGCGAGGCGCCGATCCATCCGTCGGCAGCGCTCGGCTGC
>JAJYQK010000044.1 GCA_021794645.1 Actinomycetes bacterium | reverse complement strand
ACCCACCAAGCGGCCCGGCTTTGCAGCCTCAGAGCGGGTGGATGGTGTAGCGGGCGAACAGGTGCCAGCCGACAAAGGCCCAGAGGGCGAAGAGGAAGACAAGACCGAGGCGGTGCGAGGCGAGCCTCGCACCGAGGGCGCCGAGGGTGGAAAAGCGCCCGCTCGCCCGGGCGGCCAGCTCGAGGCCGAGGGCGCCGAGGAAGAGGGCGGCCCAGCAGGCGGTGACGATCACCGCTTTTCCCTCTCCCCCTCCCGCCGGGCGGGCCAGACGAGGAGGGCGCCGAGGAGGAGCCAGAGGGCGAAGAGAACGGCCCGCAGGCCCTGCCACCGGAGGAGCTGGTCGAGCACGGTCGAGAGGGAGGGGAACGCCCTGTCCTTGCCGCCGAGGGCGAGGGCCGCCCCCTCGAGCCCTGCCGCCAGCAGGACCGGCACCGCCCAGGGCCAGCCCGGGCGGACCCCCTCGACCGCCCGCCGCCTCCTCCCCCCGGCGGCGAGGGCGGCGAGGGCGAGGCCGACGGGGAGGCCGACGGCGAGGTAGGCCGGGGCGCTGAAGGGCCGCAGCCCGCTCGCCCACCAGGAGTAGGAGGCGAGCCCGGCGAGTCCGGCAGTGACAAAGAGCGCCCGCCGCCTCCGCGCCGCCTCCGCTCGGGTGGGGCGGCGGTCCACGGGCTCAGCCGGGGAGAAAGCTCAGCTGCAGCCGCCGGAGCGGGTTGTCCCGGTTCGGATCGACGAGGACGACCCGCTGCCAGCGGCCGAGGGTGAGCTCGCCGCCGGCGACGCTCAAAAGGAGCGAGGGCGAGACGAAGAGGGGGAGGACATGGTCGCCGCCGTGGCCGGAAGAGCCGTGCCGGTGGCGGTAGTCGCCCGCCCGCGGCACGAGCCGCTCGATCGCCGCCGCCAGGTCGGTCTCGCTGCCAGAGCCGGTCTCCATCAGGCCGAGCCCGGCCGTCGCATGGGGGGCGAAGAGGTGCAAGAGGCCGTCACCCTTGCCGAGGACGAACTGGGCTGCCTCTTCTGTCACGTCTGTCACGAGGCGCTCGCCCGTCTCGAGGGCGACCTCTGTCATCTCCATCCGGCGACTCTAAGCCGGCTCGCTAGTTACGGCCGAGCGGCTCTCGGCCGCCGGGGTGCTGCCCGCCGCCGGAGGGGGCGAGGGGGCGAGGGCGAGGCCCTGGCGACGCTTTCGCAGGACGGCGTTCAGCTGGGCGCCGAGCAGGGTGATGATGCTCTGCAGGTAGAACCACCAAAGGATCGTTATCACCGTGGCGAAGTGGCCGTAGGTCGCCTGGGAGTGCTGCAGGCGGTTGGAGATGATGAACGAGGAGACCTGCTCGAGCAGCCAGAAGGAGGCGCCCGAGAGGAGGGCGCCCGGCAGGACGTCGCGGTAGCTCAGCTCCTTGTTGGTGAGCATCCGGAAGGCGACGAGGAAAAGGCCGATGTCGAGGGCGGCGGCCAGCAGGTAGCCGCCGATGCGCCCGCCCAGCCCGAGGTGGACGCCGCTCGACTGCCCGGTGACGAAACCGCTCACGATGGTCGAGACGACGAGGCCGAGCCCGATCGTGAAGAGGGCGATAAGCGACCGGCGCAGCTGCTCGAGGAGCTTGGGGCGCTCATCAAGGGGGATCTCCCAGACGGTGTTGAAGGCGAACTGGGCGCTGCGCATCACCGAGGTCCCGCTCCAAAGGGCGGTGGCGCCCCCGAGGATCACCGACCAGAGGCTGCCGCTCAGGTGCCCGATCGTGCTCGGGTCGAGGAGGGGGAAGAGCGAGGCGACGTGGTGGAGGACGCTCGACTTGGTGGAGGAGGAGAGGACGTAGCCGAGGATCGAGACGAGCAGCAGGAACAGCGGGAAGATCGAGAAGAAGGCCCAGAAGGCGATCATGGCGGCGTAGCTGGTCGAGCGGTCGTGCTGGAACTTCCTCACGACGGCCTTCACCAGGGCGAAGCCGCCTGCCGGGGGGCCGGCCGGAGTCGTCTTGTCGTGCTCAGCCATCTTGCCTCCTCAAAGCCCCCTTGGCGCCGGCGCGCCTGACGAGTGACACTTTCCCCGCCGGGGGCGGAAGGAACCGGTCCTTGCCGTTTGCAGGGCCGGCGGGCCGGGTAGGGCCCGCCAGGGCGGGAGGCCCGCGAGCTGGCGCGCCCCCCGGACCGGGCGCGAAAGGAGCATGTGATGGCCCTCAAGACGAAGACAGCGGGGCTGGTGGCGGCCGAGAAGGCCAAGAAGAAGGCTGCGAGGGTCGGCGCCGAGCTCGGGCTGCGGGCGAGCCAGGCGGCCGAGGCCTCGGCCGGCCACCTCAGCTCCCTCGCCGGCAGGGCGGTCGAGCTCGCCCCCGCCAGGCTGCGGGAGGCACCCGAGCTCTTGCGCCAGCAGGTGGAGGTGGGGGCCTCCGCCCTCGCCAAGCTCCCCCAGGAGGCCCTGGCCGCCCCGGCAGCCGTCGCCGAGCGGGTGCGAGAGTCCCTGCCGGCGGTGCCGCCCCGGCTGGCGGCCGCCCCGGGCCGCCTCGC
>JAJYQK010000187.1 GCA_021794645.1 Actinomycetes bacterium | reverse complement strand
GCCGGTCTTCGGGAGGCTCTTCAGGAACGAAGGGCTGGCGAAGCCACCCGCCTTGTCGTCGAAGGCGCCGTGGGCCCCGTGGTCGGTCGAGGCGTCCACCGGCGAGCGGAGGTTGCTCGGGCGCTCTGGGTCGATGTGCTCGGAGGTGAGCTGGGTCTCCCAGGCGCCGAGGGCGGCGTACTGGTTGCCGAGCCCGGGGGCGAGGCGGCCGGCCATGACGAGGATCTTGTTCCAAGAGCCGACGACCTTCTCCCGCTGGCCCCCGAGAGCGGCCTGCACGATGAACTTGGCCGGAATCTCGGGTTGGTAGATGGGTGGCACGGGCTGGGGGTGCCTGTCGAGGGTGGTCTCGGACCAGTCGAACTGCGGGGTGTTGACAGCCGGCAGGTGAACCATGGACATCTGCACCTTGCTCTTCTCGTGCAGCAGCTCGGCCCGCACCGACTCGAAAAAGCCCCGGCAGGCGAATTTGGAAGCGCAGTAGGCCGACTGGAGCGGGATGCCGATGAAGGCGAGGGCCGAGCCGACGTTCACGATCATCCCCTCGTCGCGGGGCTTCATCCGCTTGAGGGCAGCCATCGTGCCCCAGACCTGGCCGAGGAAGGTGACCTCGACGGCCCGCTCGAAGTCCTTCGGCTCGATCTCGTCGAAGGGGGCGAAGACCGTCGTCATGGCATCGTTCACCCAGACGGCGATCGGCCCGAGCTCGGCCTCGACCCGGCTGGCGGCCCGGTCGACCTCTTCGAAGGAGGCGACGTCCACCGCGAGCGGGAGAGCCCGGCCCCCGAGGCCCTCGACGTCGGCCACGGCCGCCTCCAGGCCGGCCTCCCCCCGGGCGAGCAGGGCCACGTCGAAACCGGCCTCTGCGAGCCGGCGGGCCGTGGCACGGCCGACGCCGCCGCTGGCGCCGGTCACGACGGCCACCTTCCGACCGCTCGCAGCCGCCCGGCGGCGGGCCCCTTGCACTCCCTTGTCTGTCTCGGCGGCCGCGATCTTGTCGGCCATGCCGTACCAGGCCTTCTTCAGCCGTCCGGCGGTCTCGTTGAGCTGGGCCACTTGGAATCCTCTCTCGAATTGGTCTCTCGACAGATACCCGCCCCGCCCCCCGGGGCAAGCGGGGCAGTCGACGACTCGGCCGCGCTCTAGCCTCGGGGCTGCACCGCCGGGGGGCAAAGTTCTGTCATCCAGGGGCGGGGGCGGCTACGGACAACTACCGGATGAGTCTCGACCTCAGCACCGCGAGCGACGGCAGCCTGGCGATGGCTGTCGCCCGCTGGGAGGAAGAGGCACTGGCCGAGATCTACCGCCGCCATGCCGCCAGCATCCTCGGCCTCGCCAATCGGCTCCTTCGCGACAGCCGGCTGGCCGAAGATGTCGTGCAGGAGGTCTTCGTCCGCTTCTGGCACCGCCCCGAGCGTTTCGACCCCGATCGGGGCAGCCTGCGGGCCTTCCTCGCCGCCGAGACGCACGGCCGGGCCGTCGACATCATGCGGACCGAGGACTCCCGCCGCCGCCGGGAGGAGAACGACGCAGCCGCCGCCCCCCTCGGGGCCACCATCGAGCACGAGATCATCGAAGGTGTCCTCGCCGCCCGGGTGCGCCGCGCCGTCGCCGGCCTGCCGAGCGAGGAGAAGCAGGCGGTCGAGCTCGCCTACTTCGATGGCCTCACCTACCGCCAGGTGGCCGACGTCCTGACAGAGCCCGAGGGCACCGTCAAGAGCCGCATCCGCCGCGCCCTCGGCCGTCTCGAGCGGGAGCTGATGGCGGCGGAGCGGTCCGAGGAGCTGACGTGATCCACTCCGAGGTCGAGGAGCTCCTCGGCGCCTACGCCCTCGATGCCATCGACGACTCCGAGAAGAGCGACATCGAGGCCCACCTCGACAGCTGCGGGCGCTGCCGGCACGAGCTCGCCCGCCACCTCGAGCTCGCCTCTCTTCTTTCTGCTTCTCCCGACACGGCGCCCTCGGCGCTATGGCAGCGCATCGCCGCGGCCCTGTCGGAACCTGACCCTGAGTACGCCGGGCGCCCAGCTCTTGCCCCGCTGGTGTCGATCGGCGTCCCCCGCGACTCGCACCGAAAGGTTCGTGCGGTGTCCGGCGTGCTCGGGGCCGCCGCGGCGGTGGCAGCCGTCGTGGCGGTCTTCCTCGCCCTCCAGCTGGCCAACCTCCGTCACGAGGTCGACCAGGTGCGGGCCGCCGAACGGGTCACCGCCCTCGACCAGGCGGTGACGGCCGCACTCGTCTCGCCCCACACCGAGGCCATCCTCACCTCCACTGGCCACCACGTCGAGGCCGAGGTCGTCATCACCCCGGGCGGTGAGAGCTACTGGGTCCACTCCTCGCTGCCGCCGCTCAGAAGGGGCATGACCTACCAGCTCTGGGCGCTCGTGGACGGCAAGGTCGTCTCCCTCGGCCTCTTTGGTCGCGACCCGACCGGCTATGCCTCATTCCGGCTCGGGCGCAACTCCTCCCGCCTCATGGTGACGGCCGAGCCGGCCGGCGGCTCGGCGGCGCCGACGAACTCCCCGGTCGTGATGTCGACCCAGATCCACCTCTGAGCTACTCCGTCAGCGCGGCCAGGGCGGCGTTGACGATGGCCTCCGGCACGAGGTCGTGCAGCTCGTACAGCTCCTGGACAGAGCCGGACTGCCCGAAGTGGTCGACTCCGAGCGAGACGGCGCGCACGCCGAACACCGATCCGAGGAAGGCCATCGTGTGCGAGGCGGCGTCGTGCACCGTCACGATGGGCCCGCCGGCCGGGAAGACCTCGGCCATTAGCCGGGGCAGCTCAGGCACCCTCAGCTCGCGCACCGAGCGGCGGACCGAGCGCTGCCAGGCGGTGTAGAGCCGGTCGAGCGAGCAGACGTCGACCACGTGGGCAGCGATACCCTCCTCGGCGAGGAGGGCGGCGGCCGCCAGCACCTCGGGCATGACGGCCCCGGAGGCGGCCAGCGTCAGCACCGGCGCGCCGGCGGCGGCCTCCTCGCTGGCATCGAGCAGGCGGTAGGCGCCGGCCAGGACATGCCGGCGCAGCAGCTCCTCGCCGAGACGCTCCCGGGCGGCGGCGAAGGGCTCCTGGTCGATCGGCCGCGTGGAGAGACGGAAGTAGTAAGAGCCGGGCTCCTGAGCGCGGGCCTGCTCCCCGGCGGGCACCTCGGCGGCACCCTTGCCGGCCGCCAGTCGCCCGAGGGAGTCGCACAAGAGCCAGTCGAGCGCCCCGACGTAGGCCGGCTCGACGAAGGTGACGTTCGGTAGCTCGAGGCCGACCGAGGCGGTGATCGTCGACTGGTGGGCACCGCCCTCGGGGGCGAGGCTCACCCCAGAGGGCGTCCCGGCGACGACGAAGCGGGCCCCTGAGTAGACCGAGTAGATGAAGGCGTCGAGGCCGCGCAGGACGAAGGGGTCATAGACGGTGCCGACGGGCAGCAGCATCTGGTCAGAGAGGTCCCAGGAGAGCCCCAGCTGCCCGAGGAGGAGGAAGAGGTTCATCTCGCTGATGCCGAGCTCGATGTGCTGGCCCGAGGGCCGCTCGATCCAGCGGAGCAGCTTGTCCTCGTTCCACGCCCGCCGCTCGGCCGGGGCGAAGACCCCGAGGCGGTTGATGAAGCCGGCGAGGTTCGTCGAGGTGGCGACGTCTGGCGCCGAGGTGACGAGGTAGGGGGCTACCTCCTCGTTGCGCGAGAGCTCGACCATGATGCGCCCGAAGCCCTCCTGGGTCGACATCGCCTTTGCCACCCGCAGCCCGGTGGCGGGCGGCACCTCGACGCCGAGGGCGGGATGGCGGGGCGAGAGCCGCAGGTGGTCTCTCCGTCTCGCCGCCAGCCGACCGGCCGGGCTCTCCTTCTCGAGCGGCGCCCACTCGTCCGATCTGTCCAGCCCGAGCGTGCCGGCGAGCTCGTCGAGCTGGTCCTTTGTCAGGAGGGCCGAGTGGTTGCGGGGATTGCCGGCGATCGGAAGTCCCCACCCTTTCACGGTGTAGGCGAAGACGACGCTCGGACGCTCCACCTCGGCGTCGCAGGCCTCGAAGGCGTCGAGGAGGGAGGTGAGGTCGTGTCCGCCGAGGTCGCGGACGAGGTCCGCCAGCTCCTCGTCGCCGTAGCGGGCGCAGAAGGAGACGACCGCCTCGTCGGCTCCGTCCAAAAACAGCTTGCGCGCCTGCTCGCCCTCGAGACCGAAGAGCGCCTGGTACTGCTCATTGCTCATCTGATCGAGGTGGCGCCGGAGCGCCTCTCCCCCCACTGTTGCGAAGGCCTCCTGCAGGCGGTGGCCGTACTTGAGCTCGACCACATGCCAGCCGTTCGCCTCGAACTGGGCCGCCCACTGGCGCAGCCGGACCTCTGGGATGACCCGGTCGAGGGACTGGCGGTTGAAGTCGATCAGCCACATAACAGAGCCGAGGCCGCGGGTGGCCGGGTCGGCGATCGCCTCCCAGACGTTTCCCTCGTCGAGCTCGGCATCGCCGAGGATCGAGATGAAGCGGTTGGCCGGGCGAGGCCCGAAGTGCTGGTCGACGTAGCGGCGGGCGACGGCCGCAAAGAGGGGTGCGACAGCCCCGAGCCCAACCGAGCCCGTCGAGAAGTCGACCCGGTCGGGGTCCTTGGTCCGGCTCGGATAGGCCTGCAGGCCGCCCCGGGCCCGAAGCGTCGTCAGGTAGGAGGCGTCGAGCTCGCCCAGCAGGTAGTTGATGGCGTGCAGCACCGGCGAGGCGTGCGGCTTGACGCTCACCCTGTCGTCGGCGTCGAGGTGGGAGAAGTAAAGGGCCGTCATGGCGCTCACGAGAGAGGCGCTCGAGGCCTGGTGGCCGCCCACCTTCACACCGTCGTCGCTCGGCCGGTCGTGGTTGGCGGCATCGATGATGCGGGTCGAGAGCCAGAGCACCCGCCTCTCGACCTCCCGTAGCACCTCGAGATCGGCCCGCTCGCTCAAAACTTCACCTTCCTTGTCGCTCCGTCACCGTCCCCGACGATGACAGTCTCCACCATTCCGGGCGGGAAGAGGCCGTGGTCCACCACGCCCGGGACGGCCGAGAGACGGCCGGCGAGGGCGGCCGGGTCGCCCACCTCGCCGTGCCAGTCGGCGATGAGACCGCCATCGGGGCTGAGCGGGCGCTGGCGGAGGCGGGCGTCGCCCAGGTGCCGGAGGGTGGCCCGCAGCCCGAAGGAGAGGAGCTCGACCGGTATCGGGGCGCTGAGCGCCTCCACCAGCTTCTCCTCCGAGACGATGACGACGAAGCGGTCGGCGGCGGCGGCCACGATCTTCTCGCGGGTGTGAGCCCCGCCACCCCCCTTTACCAGCCATCCGGCCGGGTCCACCTGGTCGGCGCCGTCTATCGCCATGTCGAGTCGCTCGAGGGCGGAGAAGGCCTCCACCTCGAGGCCGAGCGCTCTCGCCCGCGACTCGGTCTCGGGCGAGGTGGCGACGCAGCGGATCGAGAGGTGGCGGGCGGCCAGGGCAGGTAGCAGGTGGGCGACCGTCGTCCCGGTCCCGAGCCCGACCCTCATGCCGTCTTCCACCAAGAGGGCTGCCGCCTCGGCAGCGGCCCTCTTGCCCATGTCGTCTCCCACTGCCCTATCGTGCCCCAGCCTCAGGGGCCGAGCAGCGCTTCGAGGCCCGCCGGCAGCTTGCCCGAGTGAAGGATCGTGAGGCGCCTGGTCGTCCGGGTGAGGGCCACATAGAGGGCGCGCAGCCCCTGAGAGTGCTCGGCGACGATGGCGGCCGGCTCGACGAGGACCACCGAGTCGAACTCGAGGCCGCGGGCGGCGTCGAGGCCCAGCACCGCCAGGGGGGCCTCGAGCAGGTGGCGGGCCTCTGTGGCGCTCAGCTCCTCATGGGCGCCCGCCGCCGGTGCCTCCAGACGGGCGGAGAGCTCGTCCAGCCGGTCGAGCGGAGCGATCACCGCCACCTTGCCGGGAGAGACCGCCGTCGTCTCACCCAAAGCTGCCACGACCGCCTCGTCGAGGAGGCTGCCGGCAGACACGTGGACAGCGCGAGGCGGCTGGCCGCTCTGGCGGGCCGAGCTCGGGGGGGCGAGCTCGGGCGCCGCCTCTGCCAGCACAGCGGCGGCGAGCGCCATGACCTCGGCCGGGGTGCGGTAGTTGACAGACAGGACAGCCGTCCTCAAGCCCGAGCGAGTCCGCACCTCCGAGAGAGCCTCCTCCCAGCTGGACGGGGCGCGAGCCCCGCTCGCCTGGCCGAGATCCCCCACAACCGTGAACGAGCCGGCCGGGCAGCGGCGCGAGAGGGCCCGCCACTGCATCGGGCTCACGCCCTGGGCCTCGTCAACGAGGACGTGGCCGTAGACACGAGCCCCTTTTGCCATCACCGGGCCGTCTCCCCGGCCCGTGAGTGGGCCCAGCTGGCCGGCGAAGCGGGCCAGGCTGGAGGAGTCCATCCCTCCCGACACCTGGTCGTCCCGCCAGCGCCGGCTGCAGCGCTCGCACTGCCAGGGGCGATCGCCGCCACCGAGGTCGAGCTGGGCCCCGCAGGCCGGGCAGTCGGGTAGGTAGTCGACGAGGGCCCGCTCCAGCATCCAGGCCTCGCCGTCATCGCCCTCCCCCCTCCCCCGACGGGCCCGCGGCCGTCGGACCGGGCCGAGGAGGGCGGCCGCCTCGTCGAGGAGGGACATGTCGCTCTCGGTCCAGGGGATCTCCTCGAGGCTGCGGCTGCGGGGACGCGCCAGCATGGCGAGCTCCGGGCCGCTGAAGAGCCCCTTCCCGGCCGCCAGCAGCAGCGCCGGGGCTCCATAGAGGTCGTGTAGCAGCTCCTCGGGGCTGAGAAGTGGCCACATCCGCTCGAGGGCGGCGCGCCAGGCCGGGTTGTGGCGCAGCTCGCCCGCCATCGCCCCGCTCACCCGCTCCGACTCCTCCTTCGAGATGGCGCGGCGGTGACCGAGACGGACAGAGGTCTCCTCTTGCTGGCGCCAGGCGCGGGCGAGGGCGCGGGCCAGCTGGCGCTCCACATAGCCCCGCCGGGAGTTGTGGGTGCCCCGCCGGGAGCGGGCCGCCTTGACTATCCGCCGGGTCTCCTCTGTCGAGAGGACGAGGACGTGGCGGCCGTAGCTCACCTCGAGGGGATGGCGCAGCGGGCGCTCCCGGGTGGTGACGGCCCGCCCCAGCAGCTGGGCCATCCGCCCCTCGCCCTTCAGCTCGGCGAGGGGCGCCGGCTCGCTGGCGCGCACTTTCGCCCTGCCGGCGTAGAGCTCTCCCGGCGTGGCGAGGGCGACGGTGTGCTCGCCGAGGGAAGGCAGCACCTGCTCGATGTAGCGAAGAAAGACGTTGTTCGGGCCGACGAGCAGCACGCCGTCGCGCGAGAGCCGCTGGCGGTAGGTGAAGAGGAGGTAGGCCGCCCGGTGCAGGGCGACGGCGGTCTTGCCGGTGCCAGGACCGCCCTGCACCACGAGGACGCCGGCGAGCTCGGAACGGATGACGGCGTCCTGCTCGGACTGGATCGTCGAGACGATCTCGTGCATCCGCCCCGTGCGAACTTGCTCGAGGGAGGCCATGAGGGCACCCTCCCCCATCAGCACGAGGCCGTCGGCGGGCGCCTCCCGATCGAGCAGCTCGTCGTCGATGCCCGTGATCCGCCGGCCCCGGAACATGAAGTGACGGCGGCGGCTGACGCCGAGCGGCTCGGCCGGCGTCGCCCGGTAGAAGGGCTCGGCCACCGGGGCCCGCCAGTCCACCACCAGCTGGTCGCCGTTCTCGTCGGAGATGCCGAGGCGCCCGATGTAGGCCCGCAGCCCGTCTGTGAAGTCGAGCCGGCCGAAGGCGACGGCGGCATCACCGATGTTGAGCTGGGCGAGGCGCCGGCCCGAGAGCTCGACCCGGATGTCGCGCTCCACCCTGTTGGCGAAGGTGCCACCGGCACCCTCGCCGACCACCTCGGCCGAGAGGGCCCGGGCGGCCTCCCGCATGGCGTCGAGGCGGGCATGCGCCCTGTCTAGGTAGGCCTGCTCTGCTTCGACCTCTGGGTGGACCAAATTCCTTCCCGCCTTGTCCTGCCAGCCCCCGCCCGACTTCACCGGGCAAGCCGTGGGCTGCAAGAAGTGGACGTCCAGGTTACAGGGCCGAGGTGCCTGCCCGGAGCGGGAGACCTCTCAGCCGGGTTCGGCCTCGTGCCCAGGGGGCGTGAGGCCGAAGTAGGCCCCCACCGGAGTGAGCTCGCCGGCGAGCACTCGCTCAATGACCCGGCAGATGGGCAGCTCGAGGCCGTGGCGGTCGGCCAGCTCCAAGACGACCTCGGCCGTCCGGACGCCCTCGGCCACCATCCTCATCTCGCCGACGATCTCCTCGAGGCTCCTGCCCCGGCCCAGCTCGACCCCGACATGGCGGTTGCGCGAGTGGGGGCTCATGCAGGTGACGACGAGGTCGCCCATGCCGGCGAGGCCGGCGAAGGTGGCCGGCTCGGCCCCGAGCGCCACCCCGAGGCGGGTCAGCTCGGCCAGCCCGCGGGTCATGACGGCCGCCCGGGTGTTGTCCCCGACGCCTATCCCCTCCCCCATGCCCGCCGCGATGGCGATGACGTTCTTGAGGGCGCCCGCCACCTCGCAGCCGATGACGTCGTGGTTGACGTAGACCCGGTAGAGGCCCCGGGTGACCACCTGCTGGATCTCGGCGGCCAGCTCGAGGTCCTCGCTCGCCACCACGGCCGCCGCCGCCTTTCCCTCCATGATCTCCCGGGCGATGTTCGGTCCGGTGAGAACGGCCGCCGGGTGGCCCGGCAGGACCTGGCCGATCACCTCTGTCATGCGCAGGTAGCTCCGGCGCTCGAGCCCCTTTGCCAGCGAGACGACCGGCACCGAGGGCCTGAGGCTCGGCCCCGCCTCGGTGAGCACCTGCCGGAAACCCCGCACGGGCACCCCGACGAAGAGGAGGTCGGCGCCCGAGACGGCCTCGGCGAGATCGGGGGTGCACGAGAGCTCCTCCGCCAGCCGCGCCTCTCCCAGGTAGGAGCGGTTCGTGTGCTCCTCTCGCACCTCGCGGGCGACCTCCTCGCTCCTCGCCCAGAGGAGGGTCGGGTGGCGGGGGGCGACGAGGGAGGCGATGGTCGTCCCCCACGAGCCTCCCCCGAGGACGGTGACCCTCACGCCGACCCGTTGCCCGGCGACCAGGCCGGCGGCCGGTGCTCTGCGAAGGCGGCCCTCCCCTCTCGCCCCTCCTCGGAGGCGAAGAGCTCGGCCGAGAGCCGGGCCGTCCACTCGAAGGCCTCCTCCCGTCCGAGCCGGGGCACCTCGTGCACGAGCGCCTTGGCGGCAGCAAGGGCGCCGGGCGCACCCTCGAGGAGAGCGCCGACGATCTCGTCCACCTTCGCTCTCATCCCCGCCGGCTCGGCCAGGTGGTTGACGAGCCCGACGGCGACGGCCCGCTCGGCGCTCACCTGGGCTCCCGTGAGGAAGAGCTCGAGCGCCGCACCGGCGCGCATCTTCGGCAGGCAGACGACCGAGATGATGGCCGGGGCGACCCCGACGCGGACCTCCCGGAAGCCGAAGCGGGCCTCGCTCGAGACGACCGAGATGTCGCAGGCCGCCGCCAGGCCGATGCCTCCTCCCATGCAGTGTCCGGCGATGGCGCCGACGACGGGCTTGGGGTGGGTGAGTATCGAGGAGAGGAGCTCGGGGAGGCTGTGGCGGGGCACCTCGCCTTCCCCCTTCAGGTCCGCCCCGGCACAAAAGGCCGGCCCGGAGTTCGTGAGCACGACGACGCGGCAGTCGAGTGCCGAGGCGGCCTGCTCCAGGTTGTCCCCGAGGGAGTCCATCAGCTCGGCGCTTAGCGCGTTGCGCCGCTCGGGCCGGTCGAGGGTGATGGTGGCGACACCGCCCTCGAGGTGAAAGCGGGTGGCAGGCGAGCTCATCGTCGTTCCTTTCTCGTCTCGAGGAGGCAGGCCGGCACTGGCACGACCTTGGCCCGCAGGTACTCCCCCAGCCCCTTTGCCTGCGCATCGAGGCGGGTCGAGGCGGCGACCCCCTCGCCGAGCAGTCCCCGCAGCACGAAGTTGAGCGCCCGCAGGTTCGAGAGCTCGTAGCGCTCCAGCGCGAGCGGGGCCGTCTCGACCAGGAGCTCTCGCAGCTTGTCTTCGGTGAGGAAGTCGCGCAAGAAGGCGTAGCCGGCCTCCGAGGTGGCCCACACGCCGAGGTTGGCGTCGCCTCCCTTGTCACCCGAGCGCGCCCCGGCGACGAGGCCGAGCGGGACCTCGACGATCGGGCCGCCCGGGCACTCGGGCAGCTCCTTTTGCCGGGGCGCGACCTCACCCCGGCCGGCTGGCGGCTGCGGCGCGGGGGTTGCAAGCTCCCGTCCGCCCAGGTGGACAACCGGCGTGACGAGCTCGGCCGGCAGCGAGCTTGGCCAGAAGACGCCGTAGGCCTGGCTCTGAGCGCCGCCGGCGAAGAGGCCCGGATAGCTGGCGAGGGCGAGCTCTGTCACCTTGGCCGAGAAGGCCCGGCCCACCTTGGCAGGGTCCTCGTCCTTGACCGTTATGCGAAGAGATGAGAGTGCTGCGGCATTGTCGGCGGGATCGGGCCGCCCGCTCTCGATGAGCTCGACGTTCACCTCCCCGAAGGAGGCCTTCCCGCCCGGCAGCGAGGCCCAGAGCGCCCGTTCGAACATGGCCGCCTTCTTCGCCGGCTCGAGGCCGGTGAGCAGCATCGTCACGGTCGTCCGGTGGCCGCCCAGGTAGTTCATGGCGACCTTGAGCCGCCCGGAGGGCGGCTCCCCCCGCACGCCGGCTATCCGTACCCGGTCTCTCTCCTCCTCGTTGAGCTCGATCGTGTCGAAGCGGGCGACGACGTCGGGGTTGGCGTAGCGAGGAGAGCCGATCTCGTAGAGCAGCTGGGCTGTCACGGTGCCGACCGAGACGAGGCCGCCGTGGCCCTCGTGCTTGGTGATGACGGCGCTCCCGTCGCCCTCGATCTCGGCGATGGGGAAGCCGATGTGCTCGCTGCCCGGCACCTCCTCGAAAAAGGCGTAATTGCCGCCGGTCGCCTGGGTGCCGCACTCGATGACGTGGCCGGCGACGACGGCGCCCGCCAGCTGGTCGAGGTCGCCCGCCCCCCAGCCGTGGTGCCAGGCCGCCGGCCCGAGGACGAGGGCGGCATCTGTCACCCGCCCGGTGACGACGACGTCGGCCCCCTCTGCAAG
>JAJYQK010000130.1 GCA_021794645.1 Actinomycetes bacterium | reverse complement strand
TCTAGGAAAGGTGATGAGCAGATGGAGAGAGCCGACGCCCGGGCTGCCGCCCGCGGCCTCGCAGGCCTGAGAGTCCTGATCGGCGCCGTCGCCATCCTGGCGCCCACTCTCGCCCTGAGGGGCTGGGCCGGGCGCGAGGTCGCCGAAGAGTCCGGCGGGCGCCTCCTCGGGCGCTCCCTCGGCGCCCGCGACATCGCCCTCGGAGCCGGGGTGATCCTCGCCCAGCGCCACGACGCCCCCGTGCGGGGCTGGGTCGAGGCCGGCTACCTGGCGGACATCGGCGACCTGGCCTCGACGTTGCTGGCCTTCAAGGAGCTGCCCCGGCTCGGTCGCTGGGGCGTCCTCGCCATGACGGCCGGCGCCATCGCCCTCGGCGCCGCCGTCTCGCCAGCGGTCGACAAGGCTTAGGCTCCCCTCGCAGGGGGGAACCAGGCGGCGAAGGCCTCCGGGCAGACGGGCCGTGACCACAGGTAGCCCTGGGCCCGCTGGCAGCCGAGGCCGATCAGCTCGGCCCGCTGCACCTGGGTCTCCACCCCTTCGGCGCAAAGGACGATGTTGAGGGCCTGGCCGAGCCCGACGATGGCGCGCACGATGGAAGAGTCGTCCGGCTCAACACCGAGGCCATCGACGAAGCTGCTGTCGATCTTGAGCGTCCGCACGGGGAGGCTCTTCAGGCGGCCGAGCGAGGAGTAGCCAGCGCCGAAGTCGTCGATGGCGACGACGATGCCGCTATCCGCGATCCGCTGCAGCATCGGCAGGGAGAACTCGACGTCGTCCATGGCAGCGGACTCGGTTATCTCGAGACAGAGCGCCCCGGGCGGTAGGTCGTAGGCGGCGAGGGCGTCGCGGGCCTTGGCGAGGAGGGAGCCCGACATCAGCTGGCGAGGCGAGAGGTTGACGGCCATCACGAGCTCCTCGGCACCGGGCAGGGTCCGCCGCCACTGGGCGAGCTGGGCGAGGGCCCGGTCGAGCACCCACTCGCCGATCGGGACAATGAGGCCGGTCTCCTCGGCAGCAGGCACGAACTCGTCCGGCGCTATCAGTCCCCGCTCGGGATGCTCCCAGCGGATGAGAGCCTCGACAGAGACGGGACGGTCGGCCGGCAGCTCGACGATCGGCTGGTAGTCGACCCGGAACTCCCCCCGGTCGAGGGCATGGCGGAGGGCGAGCTCGATGTCGAGACGCCTGGTCGCTCTTGAGCGCAGCTCCGCCGTGAAGAGCTCGGCCCGGGCCCGACCCTTCTCCTTCGCCCGGTACATGGCGATGTCGGCATCTCGCAGCAGGGTGACGGGAGTGTCGTCGCTCGAGGCGAGGACGATGCCGCACGAGACGGTCACGTACATCTCCTGGCCCTGGATGGTGAAGGGCTCGTCACAGACCGCGCCGATCCGCTGGCCGATGGCGGCGGCGTCCTCGGCGCCGGCGATGTCCTCGCAGACGAAGACGAACTCGTCTCCGCCGAAGCGGGCGACCGTGTCGCCGCCCCGCGCACAGCCCGAGAGGCGCCGGCCGAGCTGGCGGAGGAGGTCGTCGCCGGCGGCGTGGCCGAGCGAGTCGTTCACGAGCTTGAAGCGATCGACGTCGACGAAGAGGACGGCCACCGCCGCGCCGGTCCGCCTCGCCCGCCCGAGGGCGGTCGAAAGCCTGTCCTCGAGCAGGTGGCGGTTGGGCAGGCCCGTGAGCGAGTCGTGCATGGCGAGGCTCTCGAGCTCTTGCTCGACCCGCTTGCGATCGCTGATGTCGACGAGCTGGGCGAGGAGGTAAATCGGCTTGCCGCTGGCGTCCCGGTCGACGGCCAGGTGGACGATCGTGTGCACCACCTCTCCGTTCGAGCGCAGGTAGCGGGCCTCGAACTCGACGTGGCTGCGGTTCGAGGTGAGCAGCAGCTCGGTGGCGCTCTGGCCGGCGGGCCGGCGGTCGTCGGGGTGGACGAAGTCGTCCGGGCTCTTGCCGACGATCTCGTCCGGCCTGCGCCCGAGCACCCGGCAGATGGTCGGGTTCACCTGCTTTATGGTCCTGTCGAGGTCGAGGACGAGCATGCCGACGCTGCCGAGCTCGAAAGCGACGGAGAAGCGCTGCTCGGCCAGGCGGCGCGCCTGCTCCTCGGCCACCTGGTCGGTGATGTCCTGGCTGGAGCCGACCACCCGCACGGCCACGCCGCTCCGGTCGTGGGAGACCCGCCCGAGCGTGCGCACCCAGCGCTCGGCGCCGTCCGGGCGGCGGATCCTGTAGGTGGCGTGCAGCGAGCTCCGGCCGTTCTCGACCGCCTGCAGCACCTGCTCGTCGAAGAGGGCGACGTCGTCGGGGTGGATCGCTGCTTTCATCATCTCAAAGGTCGTTTGCTCGGGCAGCCCGGTGATCCTTCGCAGCTCCCGCGAGCAACGGAGCTCGCCCCGGGCGACGTCGAAGTCGAAGCTGCCGATGCGAGCGATCTGCTGGGCCTCCTCCAGGCGACGGTGCTCCTCGGTTGCCTGCCGCTCGAGCGTGTGGCGGACGGTGACGTCGCGGTAGATGGCGGCGCCTCCGACGGCGTTCCCGAACCTGTCGCGGACGGGGTGCACGGTGACCTCGAGGTAGACGGTGCTGCCGTCGGAATGGACGTACTGGCTGGTGAACGAAGTCGTCTCGCTCGGGTGGCGGCCCGGCGCGTAGCTGAGGAGGGGCGGTCCCTCGAGGACCGGCCCGCTCCCTCCGCCCGGCGCGCTGCCTGCCTGCGGATAACCGAAGAGCCGGGAGGCCGCCCGGTTCCAGCTCGTAACCCGGGCCTCGAGATCAAAGCCGACGATGGCGTCGCTCGAGGACTCGACGATCGCCGAGAGCTGGGAGTTGGCCTCCTCCATGAGCAGTCGCTCGGTGATGTCGGTGGCGATGGCGACCATGCCGGCGAAGTGCCCCTCGGCGCCGAGGAAGGGCGTCAGGTTGACAAGGAGGGGAAAGCGCGAGCCGTCGCGGCGGGTGAACTCGAACTGCTCGACCACCTCCTCTCCGGCCTCCAGGCGCTCGAAGATCTCCTCGGCGTGCTCGGGGGTGAGCTGGATGTTGGTCGCCTCTACGACGTCCCGGCCAATCATGTCGGCGGCCGGCCAGCCGAGGCTCTGCTCAGCGCCGCGGTTCCAGTAGACGACGCGGAACTCCGTGTCGACGACGACGACGGGCTGCCCGAGGGAAGCGAGCAGGCGAGCAGCGAAGCCGCCGTCGCCTCCGGGGGCCTCGGCGCTCTTGTCGCGCCGGCGCTCAGCGAGGCGACCAACCTTCGGCGAACTGCCCATCTCCCCCTCCGCACCGCCCCTGACCAGGGTCTGGCCGCTGGTCAAGGGGCAAGGCTACTCGGGAGCGGCCTCCCCGAGGGAGCGATCTCTAGGATCTCGGCCATGGCGCTGGAGAACGAGGCCGAGCCATCGACGCCAGCCCAGGGCTACCGCCAGATCCGCTTCGAGCTCCCGCCGGAGGCAACCGAGATCCTCCTCGTCCGCCACGGCGAGTCGATGCCGGCGAACGAGTCGGCGCCCTTCTCCCTGCTGGACGGCCACGGCGACCCCGACCTCGCCCCGGAGGGCCGAGAGCAGGCAGAGGCGGTGGCGGACCGGCTGATGGCCGAGCTGCCCATCGCCGCCCTCTACGTCACGACTCTGCGCCGGACCCACCAGACGGCCGCCCCTCTCGCCAGGCGCCTCGGCCTCGAGCCGAGAGTCGAAGCCGACCTGAGGGAGGTGCTCCTCGGCGAGTGGGAGGGCGGGGCCTACCGCCGCCACGTGACCGAGGGCCATCCCCTCGTGCTCGAGATGGTCCGCACCGGACGCTGGGACGTCATCCCGGGAGCCGAGAGCAATGAGGCATTCGCCGCCCGGCTGCGAGCCGGCATCGAGCGGATAGCGGCCGCCCACCGGGGAGGAAAGGTGGTGGCGGTCTCCCACGGCGGTGCGATCGGGATGATCCTCGCCGAGGCCACCGGCGCCCGCCCCTTCTCCTTCGTCGGGGCTGACAACGCCAGCATCTCCCGCCTCGTCGTCTCGCCTTCTGGCTGGGTCGTGCGGGGCTTTAACGACACGGGCCACCTGAAGAGCCGCTGAGCCGAACTCCTGCACGGCTGAGCAAGAACATCGGCGAGTGGAGAGGCAATCGGATCGCGCGAGGCCCGCCTGCGTCGACGAGAGTGGCGACAGCGCGGCGCTCGTGCTGGACGGACACGGCCGACCCACAGGCTCGGCCAGAAGTCAAAGATGTATTTGACATATCGTTATATCAAACTAAGCTTTGGCTGTGGAGGTCACCGATCCGAGAGCGATCCGAGCTCTCGCTCATCCGTTGCGCCTCGATCTGCTCGGGCATCTCGGCGCCGACGGCCCCTCGACGGCTGCTCAGTGCGGCCGGGCGCTCGGCGCCTCCCAGGCGAGCTGCTCGTTCCACCTCCGCCAGCTCGCCAAGTACGGCTTCGTGGAAGAGGCCGGGGGCGGTACGGACCGCCGCGAGCGGCTGTGGCGTCTGAGCGGGAGACGCCTGTCGGTCAGGCTGGGAGCAAAAGACGACGCACCGGTGCGCCAGCACCTGGAGCGCCTCGTGATCGAGCGCGAGATGCAGGCGATCCTCGACTATTCCGAGCGCCCCGGTGGGGCGAGCCCCGAGTGGCAGCACAAGGCAGGCATCGTCTCGCTGGTGGCCGTCCTGTCCCCGGACGAAGCCGCGGAGTTGAAGGAGCGGTGGCTGGAGCTGCTGGCACCCTACGTGGACGCCAGGCGAGGCCGCACCAGGCGGCCCGAGCAGCGCCACGTGCGGTGCTTCATGGCGACCACGCCGCTCACAGAGGCGGTGGCCGCTCTCCCAGAGGACGCGGAGCATGGGTGACCAGCAGGTTCCCTTCGCCTCCTCGAGGGCCCCCGAGCTGCTGATGAACGTCCAATGGATCCACGGAACTGCCAGGCGAGACCGATCCGGCGAGCCTGCGATCCAAGCTCACGGGGTCGACCCGCACACGGTCATATTGCGCCAGAGCAAGTGCCTTTCACACGAGGCGCCCTTCATGTACCTGCTGTTCGGGAACGAGCGGGCGGTGTTGTTCGACACCGGCGCAACGGCCGATCCGGCCTCCTTTCCCTTGCGGGCCACGGTCGATGAGCTGATGGCCAACTGGTTGGCGGAGCATCCCCGAGCCCATTATGAGCTGCTCGTCGCCCACAGTCACGGGCACAACGACCATGTGGCGGCCGACGGGCAGTTCCTCGACCGGCCCGCCACCACGATCGTCAACAGGGAGCTGGACGCCGTGCAGCGGTACTTCGGCTTCACCGCCTGGCCGGCGCAGATCGTGACCCTCGACCTCGGAGGACGGGTACTCGAGATCACCGGGACCCCCGGGCACCATCGCGCCGCCATCACGGTCTACGACCCCTGGAGCGGCTTTCTCCTCACGGGGGATACCGTCCTCCCCGGCCGCCTGTACGCCTTCGACTATCCCGCCTTCCTTGAGAGTCTGGAGCGAATGGTCGAGCTGGTCCGCGGCCGGGCGGTCAGCTACGTCCTCGGTTGTCACATCGAGATGACGAGCATCGGGGGCCAGGACTACCCGCTCGGGACGAGGTACCAGCCCGATGAGCGGCCGCTCCAGATGACGGTGGCGCAGCTGTTCGAAGTCCAGCGGGCGGCTCGGTCGGTCGCCGACCGCAGAGGACCCAGCCGCTTCGACGACTTCATCATCTACAACGAGCCCCGGCTGCGCGACCAGCTGGGCCTTTTGTCTCGCGGACTGCTCCACAGAGCGCTCCCGCGGCGAACGAACCACTGAGAGCTTCGGCCGGGGCACCGGCTCGGCTCCGAGGGATCCACCATCCCACCATCCCACCATCCCACCATCCCCCGCTTTGACACACCCGCCGCGTATGTTGCGCCCATGGGTTGGCCCGAGAGCCCGCTTGTCGGTCTCGACTTCGAGACGACCGGTGTCGACCCCCTCTTCGACCTGCCGGTGCAACTTGCCCTCGTCTGGTGCGACGGGCGGGGCGACCTCCGGTGCAACTCCTTCCTCGTCGACCCCGAGCGCGAGGTCCCAGAGGGCGCCTTCGCGGTGCACGGGATCTCGACCGCCCGGGCCCGCGCCGAGGGCCGCTCGCTCGAGGCCACGGCCCACTACCTCCATCGCCACCTCGGCCGGGCGGCCGCCGAGGGCATCCCTGTGGTCGCGATGAACGCCAGCTTCGACGTCACGATCGCCGAGTGCCTCTTCGCTCGGGCCGGCCTTCCCTCGCTCGAGTGGCGGGCGGTGATCGACCCCCTCGTCATCGACCGGCGGGTGGACCGGTACCGCAAGGGGAAGCGCCGGCTCGAGAACCTCTGTGAGACCTACGGGGTGAACCTCGCTGGCGCCCACGATGCCGCCCACGATGCCGCCGCCGCCCTCCACCTCGCCCGCCGGATTGGGCGGGCCTGGCCCGAGGTGGCCGTCATCGAGCCGGAGGAGCTGACCCGCCTGCAGTCGGGATGGCACCGCGAGTGGGCCGTCGACTTCCATGCCTGGTGCTTGCGGGAAGGAAGAGAGGGCCTCTCAGAGAACGACTACCTCTGGCCGGCTCGCTGTCCTCTCCGAGCGGCTCAAGAGAGCGAGTCGAGGATGATGTCGATGTCCTCCTCGCCCGAGCGGGGGTTCACGACCGCCAGGCGGATGGCCGTCCTGCCCTGATGTGAGGTCGGCACCACAAAGCCGGTGCCCGACGAGAGGAGCTCTTCGGACCAGCTGTAGTAGTCGGCATCGTCCCAGCCCTTGCGGTAGAAGGCCACTATCGAGAGAACGGGTTCGCAGATGAGCTCGAGATGGGGGAGCCGGCGGACCCGGCCGGCTGCATAGGCCGCCACCTCGAGGGTGCGCTCTATCGCCTCTGAGTAAGCAGCCGTCCCATAGCAGGCGAGCGAGAACCAGAAGGGCAGGCCCCGGGCGCGGCGGGTGAGGTGTACGGCGTAGTCAGAGGGGCTCCACTCCTCGCCGGTCCTGAGCGGCTCGAGGTAGGCGGCATGCTGGGAGTGGGCAGCCTTGGCCAGCTCCGGGTCGCGGTAGATGAGAGCGGCGCAGTCGAAGGGGGAGAAGAGCCACTTGTGCGGGTCCACGACGAAAGAGTCGGCCCGCTCGATCCCTTCGAAGAGGTGGCGGCGGCTCGGAGCGGCCATGGCGGCGGCTCCGTAGGCGCCGTCGACGTGCAGCCAGAGCCCGGCGGCCTTGGCAACCTCTGCCACCGAGGAGAGGTCGTCCACGATCCCGAGGTTCGTCGTGCCAGCTGTGGCGACGGCGACGAAGGGGACGAGCCCGGGCCGCTCGGCCGCCGCCGCGGCGAGGGCCCGGCGCAGCCCCTCTCCTGTGAGGCGCCCGTCCTCCTCGGGCTCGATGCCGATGATGTCGACGTCCATGACGGCAGCCGCCGCGCTCACCGAGGAGTGGGCCTCGGTGCTGGCAGCGATGGCGTAGCGGGCTGGGCGCGCCAGGCCCGCCCGTTCTCGGGCCGCTTGGTCGGCATGGCGGGCGGCGACGAGGGCGGAGAGGTTGGCGAGGGTGCCGCCCTGCACGAAGACACCGCCGGCCGAGGGGGGCAGCCCGGCCAGCTGCGAGAGCCAGCCGAGGGCTTCGTTCTCGGCGTAGACCGCCCCGGCGCCCTCCATCCAGCTGCCGCCGTAGATGGACGAGGCCCCGACGACGAGGTCGAACAGCGTGCTCGCAGGAGTCGGGGCACAGGGGATGAAGGAGAAGTAGCGGGGATGGTCGATCGAGATGCAGGCGGGCGCCAGCACCTCGGCGAAGACCCGGAGCGCCTCGGCTCCGCCGATGCCCGAGGGCGTCACGGTCGGGCCGGCCTCCTTCGCCAGCTCAGTCGGCGTCTGCGGCCCATCGAGGGGCACGGGGCGCAGGTGGAGGCGCTCGGTCGTGTAAGCCAGCACCCCGGCCGCCAGCCTCTCGGTCTCCTCGGTCCACTCGTGCACGTCGCCTCCTCTTTTCTGGCTGGACGGGTGACTGTCCTAGCACGGGGCGAGGTGACGGGCGCCTGCCTCCCGAGTCGGGAGAGGGCCTGGTCAAAGTTGCGCCCGGGACGCGGCAGCCTCTCTTTCTTCGGGGTCGCCGTGCCGTGGCCGGACGGCTACGCTCCGCGGCACCTTCTCGGGCGGGAGGGAGCGATGGGAAAGCCGGAGGCGCCGTGTCAGAAGAGCTGACGGACCTCTCGACCGAACGCGCCGTCCAGGCCCTCGACGAGCACGCCCTTGAGTGGGTGGAGCCCCTGCGGGAGGCCGCCGCCGGGGCAGTCACCTCCCTCTCGCTCTCCGAGGTGGTGCGCGAGGCCCTCGAGTCGGTCGCAGCCACGCTGCACGCCGATGCCGCCTCGATCCTCATAGCCGACGACTCGAGCTCGGCCCTGATCGCCCGCACCTCGATCGGCCTCGTCGTCGAGGTCGACCTCGAGGTGCGAATCGAGCGGGGTGAGGGCTACGCGGGCAAGATCCTCGCCAGCGCCGAGCCGCTCGTGGTCGACGACCTCGAGCACTTCGAGGTGAAAAGCCCCGTTCTGCGCCAAAGCGCACTCAAGTCGATCGCCGGGGTGCCCCTCCTCGCCGGCGAAAGGGTCGTCGGTGTGCTGCACGTCTCCTCGAAGACGCCCCGCCACTTCACCGAGGGCGAGGTAGCCCTGCTGCGTCGGATCTCCTTCCCGGTGGCCGCCGCCATCGAGCGGGTGCGGCTTTTCGAGATCGAGCGGAGACTGCGCCAGGCCGCCGAGCTGACAGCCGCCCGCCTGGGCGCCCTGCAGGATGTGACAGCCGCTCTTTTGAACGTGAGCGACAGGAAGGCCGTCTGCCAGACGATCGTCGAGAAGGCCGTCCTCGGCCCCGCCGACGAGGGGGGCCAGGCAGCCATCTGGGTGCTAGAGGACGACAGGCTGCGGCGGGTGGCCGGCGGCGAGCGGAGCGCGGCTTTCGAGGAGATCCCCCTCGACGGCTCCTTCCCCGCCCTCGAGAGGCTGCAGGGCGGCCAGCCCCACTTCGCCGAGGGCCGGGAGGAGCTGGAGCGGTCCTGGCCGGCCGCGGCGGCAGGGACGACCCGAGCCTTCGCCGCCTTCCCCCTCACCGTTGGCGAGCACCGCCTCGGCATCATGGCGGTCGGCTACCCGACCCCGCACCACTTCGACGAGAACGAGCGGGCCTACCTCCTCGCCGTCGCCGAGCAGGCGAGCCTGGCGCTCGAGCGGGCCGAGGCGGCCGCCGCCGAGCGGGCGGCCGTCGAGCGGCGGGCCTTCCTGGCAGAGAGCTCGCTCGCCCTCACGAACCGCTACGCCACTCCCGAGCAGATGCTCGAGAACCTGGCCGCCCTCGCCGTCCCCCGTCTGGCGGACCTCTGCGCCGTGCTGCGAGGACAGGGAGAGGGCTTCGAGATGGTCGCTCTCGCCCACCGGCTGGAGAAGCTGCCCGCGGAGCTCTCGGGGCGCCCCTCGGGGATCACCCTCGCCGATGACCCCGGTCCGCTCCGCCAGGTCCTCCACTCCGGCCGGCCCTTCATCGCCGGCGTCCCGGACCCACAAAGCGCCGGTCACGTCTACGGCGACATCGCGGCCGCCATCGGCCTCTCCTCGGCGATGATCGTGCCGCTCGAGGGCCACGGCCGCCCGATCGGGGTCATGGTCTTCGCCGCCTGTGGGGTCCACCCTCCCTACACCGCCGACGACCTCGAGCTGGCCCGCGAGCTGGCAGGCCGAGCGGGCCAGGCCGTCGAGGACATGAGCCAGCGGGCCCGGGAGCGCCGCCTGGCGGAGCGGCTCACCCGCGCCCTGCTGCCTGCCCGCCTCCCCCGCCTCGAGGGGCTCGAGCTGACGGCCCGCTACCTGCCCTCGGAGTCGGGCCCCGTCGGCGGCGACTGGTACGACGCCTTCGAGCTGCCCGACCGCCGGCTCGCCCTCGTCGTCGGCGACGTCGGGGGCCATGGCGTCGAGGCCGCCTCGACCATGGGCCGTCTGCGCAACGGGCTGTTCGCCTTCGCATCCGAGGGCCACGAGCCGGCGGCCACGCTCGCCCGCTTGAGTGACCTGCTCGGGGCCGACGGGCGGGAGTGGAACATGCCCGACCCGATCGCGAGCGTCCTCTTCGGGGCGCTCGACAGAAGCGATCTCGTGCTGCGGACGACCGGTGCCGGCCACCCTCCCTGGCTGCTCGTGCGGGCGGGCAAGGCGGCCACCCGAGAGTGCGGCGGCCGGGTGCTCGCCGCCGGCCTGCCCGCCGCCTCGCTCGAGCAGACCCACCAGCTCGAGGAGGGCGACCTCTGTGTCCTCATGACAGACGGTCTCGTCGAGCGGCCCGAGGAGGACTTCGACGACTCGCTCGCCCGCCTCGTGCGGGCGGCGGAGGCCCACCACGAGGAGCCGATCGGCACCTTTGCCGATGCCCTGGTCGAAGAGACGATGCCCGCCGGCGGCCGGGCCGACGACTGCTGCCTGCTGGCGGTGCGGATCGTGGCGAGGATCGGCCAATAGCCCCTCAACCGCCGAGGCGGCCGGCCAGCTCCTCGGCGGCGGCGGCGAGGGCGAGGTCGAACTCGGTCACGCCGCCGGCGTCGTGGGTGGAGAGACGGAGCTCGACCTTGTTGTAGACGTTCGACCACTCCGGATGGTGGTTGAGGCGCTCGGCCACGAGGGCGACGGCCGACATGAAGGCGAAGGCCTCCTTGAAGCCCGGGAAGGCGAGCTGGCGCTCGATGGCCGGCGCCCCGGGGCTGCCGCCGAGACGCCAGGGAGAGAGAGCACCGGTGAGGCGCCGGGCGATCTCGTCGTTGCTGAGCGGCTGACGGGAGAGTTCCATGGAGGAAGCCTCCGCCTCAGGCGCCAAAGCGTCAATTGGTCCAGCTGGCGCAGGGACGAGCGATGGCGCGACCATTCCCCCTCCTGGGTCGATGTGAGGTCATACGATGAGCGTTGTGAACTCAGCAGAGGTCATGCTCGCGCCGGAACCGGCGAGCGTGGGGCGCGCCCGCCGGTGGCTCTCGAAGAAACTGGAGGAGTGGGGCCTCGAGGACCTCGACTACGACATGAGCGTCGTGCTGAGCGAGCTCGTCACAAACGCCATCCTGCACGCCCGCACGCCAGTTATGCTCCGCCTCGTCCGGGGTGAGACGGTGCGCATCGAGGTCACCGACTCCTCGCCCCTCCTGCCCAGCTTGCGCTCGCATGGGGTGAGGAACACGACCGGCCGAGGCCTCCACCTC
>JAJYQK010000141.1 GCA_021794645.1 Actinomycetes bacterium | reverse complement strand
ATCATCTCGCTCCAGCTCGTGTTGCTGGTGCTGTTCGTGCTCTATGCCGTGGCCAAGTCCACCAACTCGCTGCGGGCCCCCGACGTGCAAGTGGCCGAGCTGCGCGGCCACTCGCGTAAGGCCATCTTCTGGCTGGCGCTTCGCGAGCCGATCCTGCTGCTGCTGGCCGCTCTCCCGGTCGGGATCCTCCTCTCCTACCTGCTGTTGAGCGTCATAGACGGACATGTGCTCGGTGCCGGCGCAGCCACCGTTGTCGACTCGCTCGCTGCCGAGACGGCCGTCTTCGGCTGCGTCGGGGGCGTGGTGGCGGCCGCCCTCGGATCGTGGGCATTGCTCTCGGGCAACTCCTTTTTCGGCTCGGGAGCGGCCGCCCGCCAGCAAAGCGTCCGCAACGCCGCCATCCTCGACGCCCTCGGCCTGGCGCTGGCGGCAGCCGGCGTGGCCGAGATGGCCGGAGCGAGCAGCACCTCCGAGGGCGCGGTCTCCCCCCTCGCCTACCTCGGTCCGGGCCTGCTCGCCCTCGGCGGCGGCATCCTCGCCGCCCGACTCGTCCCCCTCCTCGGTCGCCTGGTCGGCCAGGCCTACTCCTGGTCGAAGTCGGCCGCCGTCACCCTTGCCGCCCGGAGCCTGGCCCGGCGCGACCTGCTCACCCGTCAGGTGCTCGTCCCCTCGATCGCCACGGGGCTGCTCGTGTTCGGGGTGGCCGGCCTCTCGGTGGTGCAGCGGAACCAGGACCGCCAGGCGGCCGTCGAGGTCGGCGCCCCCTACGTCCTCCACGTGGCGCCCGCCCCTGGCGTCGACCTGCTCTCGGCGGTGAGGCGGGCAGACCCGAGCGGGAGAGAGGCGATGGCCGTTGCCGAGGCTCAGACCTCGAGCGGCGACACCTTGATGGTCGACGCCCGTCGCTTCGCCGCCATCGCCTCGTGGCCGGCGGGCATGTCCGAAAAGAGCCCGGCGGAGATCGGAAGGCTGCTCGACCCGCCGCTCCCGCCCGCCCGCATGCTGCCAGCGGGCGACGTCATCGCGGTCACCGTCACGACCCGAGACGGCCTCAGCCCAGGCCCGGTGCTCTCCGCCGACGTCTTCGGGCTGGCGCCGCTGAGCGACCTCCCGGTCAGCCTGGGCCGCCTGCGTCCGGGCACCCACACCTACTCCGCCCCGCTCTTCGGGCTCTGTCCGGCCGAGTGCCGCCTCGATTCTCTCAGCCTCTCCTGGCCGCGGCCGAGACGACTCTCTCGCAAGGAGAGGCACCTCGCCGCCAGCTACTCCTTCCGCCTCGACGGGGTGGTGATGGTCTCGGGAAGAAAGGCGCGCCCGGGCCTCACCGACTTCTCGCATGCCTCGGGCTGGCAGTCGCCGTTCGCCCTGAACGGCACGGCCGCCGGCCTCGTCGCCCGGGGCGACCTCCTCGCCCACCCCAACCCCCAGTTCACCCCTGTCGACCTGCCGGCTACCTTCCCTGCCGTCGCCACCCCCGAAGCGGTCAGCTTGAACGCCACGGCGGCCAACCCCCGTCTCGTGATCCCGATCGGGCTCGACGGGAGCAACTGGAACGGGCGGGCGGTCGCCGAGGTGCCGGCCATCCCCCGGCTCGGGAGCAACGCCACCATGATCGACCTCGGCATCGCCTACAAGGCCGTCGCCGGCAGCTACAGCCAGATCACCTTCGAGGTCTGGTGCAAGCACGCGCCCACGAGGAGGCTGCTCACGGCACTTGGCCGAGAGAAGGTGCGCGTGCTCTCGCTCGAGCGAGCAGCCACCTTGCGCTCCCAGCTCGGCCACTCCGGCCCGGCCTTCGGCTTCGATCTCTACGGGCTGGCAGCCCTGGCCGCCGCCGTCTTGGCCCTCGGGGCCCTCCTCTTCTCCGTCGCCGCCACCACCCGGGGCCGCCGGATCGAGTTCGCCTCCCTCAGCGCCGTCGGCATCCCCCGCGCCAGCCTGCTCCGCTCACTTCTCATCGAGTCGACGGCCGTCTCCTTGACAGGGACCGTCGTCGGCACCGCCGCTGCTGTCGTCTCGGCCAGCCTGGCCCTCTCCTTCCTGCCGGAGTTCCCGCCGGGGAGGGTCGGCCCGCCGCTGTTGACCGGCCTTCCCTGGGAGGCCGTCGCCCTCACGGCGGCGGCGATGTTCGTGCTGCTCGAAGCGGCCGGGCTGGTGGCGAACATCCTTCTCGTCCGCGGCATCCGTCCTGACCTCATGCGGCTCTCCCGATGACGGCCTTCGAGGACCTGCCCCTCATCGAAGCGACCCAGGTGAGCTCCGGCCCGCATGAGCAGCGGGCGCTCGCGGTCGAGTGCATCTCGCTCGTCCACCTCTACCACCTGCCCGAGAACGACGTCGTGGCGCTGCGGGGTGTCGACCTTTTCATTAACCCTGGCGAGCTCGTCGCCCTGCTCGGGCCGTCGGGCACCGGGAAGTCGACGCTGCTACGGGTCATCGCCGGGCTGCTCAGACCCTCGGCAGGCCAGGTGCGCATCGGTGGGCGCGACATCGGCCGCATGTCCCCGGGCGAGCTGCGCCGCTACCGCGCAGCCGAG
>JAJYQK010000042.1 GCA_021794645.1 Actinomycetes bacterium | reverse complement strand
GCCCGGCCCGAGCCGCGCGACGCCGAGGAGCTGCACGACCTGCTCTCGGGCCAGCTCCTCACCGAGCCCGAGCCGGCCTGGGAGAGCTGGTTCGCCCGCCTGCAGGGCGAGGGGAGGGCCGTCGCCGTGCGCCTCACCGGTTCGGGGGAGAGCTGGTCGGCCCTCGAGCAGCGGCCCGCCATCGAGACGCTCCACCCCTCCGCCGCCTTCGAGCCGGACACCGCCCTGCCCGATCGTCTCGTCTCCCCCCTCGAGGAGGCCGATGTCATCGTGGAGGCCGCCCGGGCTGCTCTGCTCTCCTCCGAGCCGCTCACCCTGGCAGAGCTCGCCGCTCGCCTCGGCCTCCCACCGGCGCCGGAGGCGAGGATGCGCTCGGCCATCGCCCGGCTCGAGCAGGAGGGGTCGGTCCTTACCTGCCGGGTGGGCGACGACCCGGCCGAGCGCTACGCCGCCCGCCACCTTCTCATGCGCATCCACGCCCGGATGCGCTCCTCGGCCCGCCGCTCGGTCGAGGTCTTCAGCCCGGCCCAGCTCATGTCCTTCCTCGTCTCCTGGCAGCACGTCGGAGCGGGGAACCGGCTCCTCGGCACCGGCGGCCTCTCGGAGGTGATCGGCCAGCTGCAGGGCTTCGAGGCCGCCGTCGGCGCCTGGGAGGAGTCCATCTTGCCGAGCCGGGTCGCCTCCTACCAGCCAGCCCTCCTCGACGAGCTCTGCTCGAGCGGCGAGGTCGGCTTCGGCCGCCTCGGCCTGCAGGCCCTCGCCTTGGAGCAGGAGGATCAGCGCGAGCGGCGTCCCGGCCAGACGCCCTCCCTCGCCACGCCGCTCTCCCTCTTCCGGCGGGAGGAGGCGGACTGGCTGCTGGCGGCGCTGCGAGGCACGAGCGCGCCCGAGAGCCCTCTCATCGGCGCCCCGGCCGAGGTTCTCGAGGCCCTCTCCTCACGCGGCGCCCTCTTTCTCACCGACCTGTGCAACCTCACCGGCCGGATGCCGGTGGAGGTGGCGGACGCCCTCTGGGACGGCATCGCCCGCGGCTTGGTCACCGCCGACGGCTTCCAGGCCGTGCGCGCCCTCCTCGCCGGCCGGGCGCGCCTTGGCAACCTGGTGGGCGCGAGCAGAGCGGGCGCCCCCTCTCTCGGCAGCCGCTCGCTCTCCTACCGGCGCCCGGGGGGCCGCCCCCGGCCCCGGGTGCGCCCCGCCCTGGCCGGCGGCCGCTGGGCCCTCCTCCCGGCCGCCGCCGACTTCGAGACCGACGAGCTGGCCGAGGCGCTGGCGGGCCAGCTCCTTGCCCGCTGGGGAGTCGTCTTCCGGGACCTCGTGCAGCGCGAGCTGATCGGCATCGGCTGGCGGGAGGTGCTCTGGGCGCTCCGGCGCCTCGAGGCCCGCGGCCTCGTGCTCGGCGGCCGCTTCGTCTCCGGCTTCACCGGCGAGCAGTACGCCCTGCCGGAGGCCTACGAGAAGCTGCGGCGCTGCGCCAGCGAGGGACCGAGTGGCCAGAAGGTGAGGCTCTCGGCCGCCGACCCGCTCAACCTGACCGGGATCATCCTCCCCGGCCCCCGCATCCCCGCCCTGCGCAGCCGCCACATCACCCTGCTCGACGGCGCCGTCGTCCCCGAGGAGCCGGCCCTGCCCCGCCGAGCCGCCGGTGCCCCCTAAGGGGCGCCGACTGTCACCTCCGGCTCGGAGGCCACGGCCGCCGGCCGCCCGGCGGAGAGGTAGCAGCCGGCGACGATGAAGACGAAGCCGACGACCGTCCCGATGCCGAAGGGCTCGTTCAGGACGCTCACCCCGAGGACGACCGCCACGGCCGGGTTGACGTAGGTGATGACGGTCGCCCGCACCGGCCCCACCTCGGCTATGAGGGCGAAGAAGACGACGAAGGCGAGAGCGGTGCAGACGACGGTGAGGCCGAGGACCGAGCCGATGACCGAGGCGCTGAGAGCCCGGCTCGGAGCCTCGAGGGCGGCGATGGGTGAGTAGATGAGAGCCGAGAGGGCCAGGGCGGCCGAGGTCACCCCGAGGCTCGGCAGCTCCGAGAGGTAGTGGGAGGCGATCCAGGGGCCGAAGGCGTAGCCGACGACGACGACGACCATCGAGGCTGCCGCCCAGGCGTCGGACGAGCCGACGTCGAAGCCGACGAGGGCGGCCACCCCGGCCAGGCCGAGGAGGATGCCGCCGAGCCGGCGCCGGTCGAGGCGGTCGGCTCCTGAGAGCCAGCCCAAGAGAGCGCCCACGAGCGGGACGGCCGCCACGAGGAGGCCGGCGAGCGAGCTCGTCAGCTTGTGCTCTGCATTGAAGAGGAAGAACCAGGGCAGGCAGATCTCGGTCAGGGCGAAGGCGAGGACGACCGGCAGGCGGCGGAGCACCGGGCGGAGCTGGCCCCGGCTGATCGCCAGCGGCAGGAGGATGAGGGCCGCCCCGCCCGTGCGCATCTCGACGAGCATCGGGGCCGACAGCTCCCGCACCGAGATCTTGATGAGCAGGTAGGGGATGCCCCAGATGACGCCCATGAGGACGAACAGCACCCACCCACGCCGGCTCACCTCCCCATCCTCGCCGACGGGAGCGGCCCCGCCGGACAGCTGGGCGGCCCGGCGCCTCGCTACGATTCGCCCGCCATGGCCTTCACTTTGGACACAGCCGCTCTCGGACTTCCCGCCCTCGTCATCCACGGCGGCGCCGGCACCTTCTCGACGATAAGCGGCGAGGAGGACGTCGCCCGTTTGACAGCGGGCCTGGAGGAGGCGGTCGCCGCCGGCTGGAGTGTGCTCGAGGGGGGCGGCCGCTCCCTCGACGCCGTCGTCGAGGCCGTCTCCGCCCTCGAGTCGAGCGGGCTCTTCAACGCCGGCCGGGGGGCGGTGCCGACGACGGCCGGCGAGGTCGAGTTCGACTCCTCTGTCATGGACGCCGAGACCGGGGCAGTCGGGGCGCTCTGTGCCGTCACCTACCCGGCCAACCCGGTGCGGGCGGCCCTCCGCCTCTCCGAGCGAGGGGGCGTGCCCGACGGGCCGATCATCCTCGCCGGCTCCGGCGGCGACCGCTTCTGCGAGGAGGAGGGCCTCGAGCAGATGCGTCCCGAGTGGCTGACGGCCGGGAGGGCCCGGGCCGCCGCCTCCGAGGAGGGCACCGTCGGGGCCGTCGCCGTCGACGCCCGGGGTCGGCTGGCGGCCGCCACCTCGACGGGGGGAAGGAGCGGGCAGTGGCCGGGCCGGGTCGGGGACACCCCGATCCCGGGCGCCGGTGTCCTCGCCGAGAAGGAGACCGTCGCCCTCTCGGCCACCGGGACGGGCGAGGCCTTCGTCGTCGCCGGCTTCGCCCACCGCGTCGCCTGGCAGCTGCAGGGGGGAGCCGACCTGGCGGCCGCCGTCACCGGCGGCCTCGAAGCCGTCTCCTCGCTTGCCGGCTCGGGCGGCGCCATCGCCCTCGGGCCGGCCGGGGAGATGGCTGCCGGCTTCACGACGCCGGCCATGGCGCGGGCCTGGCGCGGCCCGGCTGGCGCCGCTGCCCGCCTCTATCCCTCTTGAGCCCGGGTGTTTGCCCTCTTCAACAGCTGGTTAGTCAACTGCCATGAACACGCGTGATCTCGGGCTCTTCGCCGCCCGCGCCGCCCTCGGCGGCACCCTGGCCGCCCACGGCTTCCAGAAGCTCTTCGGCATGTTCGGCGGGGGCGGGATCGAGGGCACGGCGGCGGCCTTCGAGCAGATGGGCTTCGACATGCCCCGCCAGTCCGCCATCGCCTCTGGGGTCTGCGAGGGGATCGGCGGCTCGATGCTCGTGATCGGGGCCGCCACCCCGGTGGCGGCGGCCGCCATCGCCGGCAACCTCGCCGTCGCCGCCTCGGTCCACCGCCCGAACGGCTTTTTCAACAGCGATGGCGGCCTCGAGCTGCCGGCCACCCTCGCCGCCGTCGCCGCCGGCCTGGCCTTGACGGGACCCGGCAACCTCTCTTTCGACCGCCTCCTCAAGCACCGCTACTCGAAGGGCTGGATGGGCTTTGCCGCCCTCGCCGCCGCCGCCGGGGTGGCCGCCAGTATCGTCCAGCGCCGGGAGCAGAAGCTGGCCGCCGAGGGCTCCGGCCCGGCGGCAGAGGCGCCCGCGACGGGAGCGGACCCGACCGAGGAGACCGTCTCCTCGTCGGCCGCCTGAGGAGGGGACATGCCAGCACGGAGCGGCACAGCCGAGTGGAAGGGCGATCTCGAGGCGGGGAGCGGCCAGTTCAGCCTCGGAAGCGGCGCCTGCGAGGGCTCTTACAGCTACAAGAGCCGCTTCAAGGACGAAGGGGTGCCGGGCTCCAACCCCGAGGAGCTGATAGCGGCCGCCCACGCCTCCTGCTTCTCGATGGCGCTCGCCAACGCCCTTGCGGCCGGCGGCCACCGCCCAGAGAGCATCCGCACGACCGCCGTGGTCCACCTGGCCGTCACAGAGGACGGCCCGACCATCACCCGGATCGAGCTGAGCTGCGAGGGCAAGGTCCCGGGCATCGCCGCCGAGGCCTTCTTGCAGGCGGCCGAGGAGACCAAGGTCGGCTGCCCGGTCTCGAGAGCCCTCTCGGCGGTCCCGATCAACCTCGAGGCAAGGCTCCTCTGAGCGCCACCGGCCGGCCGGCGGCTCCGGCGGCCGGGCGGGAGGACACCGCCTCCTAGGGTCGAAGTAGCTAGCTGCGGGGGACCTTGGACCAGGCGATCTCCTTGTCCGTCCTCACCTCGCCGGGAAGGCCGAGCACGCGCTCTCCGAGGATGTTGCGCTGGATCTCAGAGGTGCCCCCCTCGATCGAGTTGGCCCGCGACCTGAGGAACATCTTGCGGGCGCTCCCGGGCGGCCCGGTGAGCCCGAGGTGCTCGCTGCGGCGCGCCGTGTAGTCGTGGCCGACGAGCCCGGACGCTCCGAGCAGGTCGACACAGAGGGCGTAGATCTCCTTGTTCACCTCGGCGAACAGCAGCTTGGCGATCGAGCCCTCCGGGCCCGGGTTGCCGGCCCGCCTGTTGTCGGCGGCCCGCATGTTCGTGAGCCGGAGCACCTCCGCCTCGACGTAGAGAGCCATCAGGCGGTCGCGGGCGACGGGACCGGGATAGGGGCACTCCTCGGTGAAGATGCGGACCGCCTCGGCGATGGCGCCCTCGCCCCGGGCGGGGAGGGAGCCTCCGGCCCCGATAGAGGTGCGCTCGTTCATGAGCGTGCTCATCGAGACCCGCCAGCCCTCTCCCACCTCGCCCACCCGGTCGGAGTCGGGCACTCGGACCTCGGTCAGGTAGACCTCGTTGAACTCGGCCTCCCCCGTCAGCTGGCGGAGGGGTCGCACCTCGACGCCAGGCGAGTGCATGTCGAGGGCGAAGTAGGTGAGCCCCTTGTGCTTTGGCTGCTCGGGGTCGGTCCTCGCCACGAGCATCCCCCGGTCGGCCAGGTGGGCGAGGGTGTTCCAGACCTTCTGGCCCGTGACGACCCACTCGTCGCCGTCGCGGACCGCTCTCGTCGAGCAGCTGGCGAGGTCGGAGCCCGAGCCCGGCTCGGAGAAGAGCTGGCACCAGGAGTCCTCGCCGCTGAACATCGGTGGCAGCAGGCGGTTGCGCAGCTCGTCGCTCCCGTGGGTGACGAGAGTGGGTCCGGCCATGGCGAGCCCGAAGAACTCGAGGAAGCCATGGGGCTTGGCGCCCGCCTCTTGCAGCCGGGCGTCGATCGTCCGCTGCAGGGCGGGGGGGAGGCCGAGGCCGCCGAAGCCCTCGGGGAAGTGGACCCAGGCGAGGCCGAGGGCGTACTGGCGGCGACGGAACTCGACCGGGTCGGTGGTAGCCGGGTCGGCCTCCTCGAGCAGGCGCTCGATGCGGCTTGAAAGGAGGGTCCTCGGCTCTTCCATCTGGCTCCTCTGTCGGGTTCCTCCATCCTGCCGCGTGGAGATCTGCCGGCGGGGATCGTTAGCCTGGGGGCCGTGTCGAGCCAAGCAGTGACGGTCCCCGCCCGGAAGGAGCGCTCGGCAGCCGACGTCACGATGCGGCGGCTACTGCGAGTCCCGGCGGAGAAGCCCCGCCCCCGCGAAGAGGACGTCCACCGCCTCTTCTCCGCCTCCATCCTCATCTCGGCGCTGCGCTGCCTGCTCAGCTACGTGGCCTTCCCCATCCTGGCGCCGGCGATCGGCGCCGCCGGCGGCGTCGGGCCGGCCATCGGCATCCCGATCGCCCTCGTGGCGCTCTACTTCGACGCCCTCGGCATCCGGCGCTTCTGGCTGGCCGACCACCGCTACCGCTGGCCGATCACCTTCATCTACCTCGCCGTCATGGTGCTCGTCGCCATCCTCCTCGCCGTCAACGTCTCCCAGCTCGCCTGAGAGGCCGGCCGCTCAGCCCTCGAAGTAGCGCCGGGGGTTGGCCACGAGCATCTCGTCCACCTGGGCGGCCGTCACGCCCCGCTCGAGGAGGGCCGGCACCACGTCTTCTAGGACGTGGAGGTAGTGCCATCTGGGAAGGGCCGGCAGGAGGGCGGGGTCGACCCAGTCGATGTAGCAGGCGGCGTCCTGGCTGAGCACCATGTTGCGGCTGAAGCCGCGGCGACAGAGCTCGGCGACGATGCCCACCCGGGCTTCGAAGTCCAGGATCGGCTCGAGCCCGAAGCGGTCCATGCCGAGGTAGAAGCCCGCCTCGGCCAGCCCGCTCAGGTGGTCGGCGTCGGTGCTGTCGCCCGAGTGGGCGAGGAGGACACGGCTGGGCGAAACGCCCTCCTCCCCGAGCAGGCGGCCGGCCACCGCCCCCTGCTCTGAGCGGGCATGGGTGTGGACCATGATGGGGGCGCCCGTCGCCTGGTGGGCCTGCGCGACGGCCCGCATCACCCGCTCGACCCCGGGCGTCAGCCCGGGCCGGTCGATGGCGCACTTCAAGAAGGCCGCCTTGATCGAGGTGCCCTGTATCCCCTCGGTGAGGTCGCGGACGAACAGCTCCACCATCGGCTCGGCCAGACCCGGCAGCGCTCCCGGGCCGCGGGAGGAGAAGAAGTTCGGGACGTCGTGGTAGGTGTAGATCCCCGTCGCCACCACGATGTTCAGGGCTACCTGCTGCTGGATGCGAGCGATGCGGCGCACGTCTCGCCCGAGGCCGTCCACGGTCGGGTCGACGATGGTGGAGATGCCGGCAGCCGCCAGGGCGTTCAGCTTCCCGACGGCCTCTTCCACCCGGGCCTCCTCGTCCCACTCGTCGGACCACTGCTGCTGGGAGTCGAGGGTGAGCACGAAGACGTGCTCGTGCATGAGGGTGCGGCCGAGCGCCGAGCTGTCGAGCGGTCCGCGAGCCGTCTCGACCGCCGTCACGGCTCGCCCCGGCCCGCCTCGCTGCCCACAGGACGAAAGCTAGCCCTTGCCCGGGGCGGAGGTGGTGGCCAAGCTGTGGCGATGGCGGCTGGGCGGCCGAGCCCGGAGGGCGAGGCGGCGACCGAGCGGGTGCGGGCCATCTGCCTCGGCCTGCCCGAGGTGACAGAGCGCCCGAGCCACGGCGAGGCCGCTTTCTTCGTCGGCGGGAAGCGCTGCTTTGCCTCCATGTCGGACCACCACCATGACGACCGGGTCGCTCTCTTGCTCGCCGCCGGAGAGGGCGTCCAGCGCGATCTCGTCACCCGGCTGCCCGGGCGCTACTTCCGGCCGGCCTATGTCGGGGGGAGGGGCTGGGTGGGGGCCTACCTCGACGGGGCGGGGGCCGCCGGGCCCGACTGGGACGAGATAGCCGAGCTGGCGGCCGATGCCTGGCTGCTCGTGGCGCCCGCCCGGCTCCGCCCCCTTCTCGGCTAGCTCGCCGGCCGCCCTAGTCTCGGCCGCCATGGCGCGCCGGTTCGACCAGCTCGACCGGCGCATCGTGGCGCTCGCCCTGCCCGCCCTCGGCGCCCTCGTGGTCGAGCCCCTCTACAACCTGACCGACTCGGCCATCGTCGGCCATCTGGGCCGCCTCCCCCTCGGCGGCCTGGCCGTCGCCACGACCGGCCTCAACGTCCTCTCCTGGGTGGCGGCCTTCGTCGAGATGGCGACGGTCTCGGTGGTGGCCTTCCGCCGCTCGTCCGGTGACGACGAGGGAGCCGGCCGAGCGGTCGGCGCCGCCTATCTCTCCTCCCTCCTCGTCGGCCTCCTCGCCACCGGGCTCGTCGAGGCCGCCGCCCCCTACATCGCCACCGCCCTCGGGGGCCGAGCGGCCGGCGGGGTCCACCTCGCCGCCGTGCAGTACCTGCGGATCGCGGCCCTCGGCCTGCCGGCGCTCTTTCTCGCCCTGGCCGGCAACGGGCATCTGACCGGCCTCGAGGACACCCGGCGCCCCCTCCTCATCGCCCTTGTCTCGAACCTCGTGAACGTGGCGGCGGAGGTGGGCCTCGTCTACGGCGCCCACCTCGGCATCGCCGGCTCCGCCTGGGGCACCGTCATCGCCCAGCTGGTCGGGGCCGGCGCCTTCATCGCCGCCTCGCGCTCGGCCCCGCTTCGCCCCCGGCGCCCTCGCCGCCGCGACATCGCCCGGCTGGCGGCCGACGGCGCCCCTCTCACGGTGCGCACCGTCGCCCTCGGCTCGGCTCTCATCACCACCACGGCCATCGCCGCCCGCCTCGGGACGGCGCCGCTCGGCGGCCACCAGATCGCCATGCAGCTGTGGAACATGCTCGCCCTCGTCCTCGACGCCCTGGCCGTGCCGGCCCAGGTCTACGTCAGCCAGGCCCTCGGCGGAGGTGACCTGGAACGCGCCCGGGAGGTGGGCCGGCGCACCCTGCGGATGGGCGCAGCGCTCGGGGTGGTCCTCGGGCTCGTCACGATGGCGCTCGCGCCCTTCCTGCCGGCTGTCTTCTCGCCCGACGGGGCCGTCCAGCACCAGGCGATGGTGGCCCTCCTCGTCTGCGGCCTGCAGCAGCCGTTGGCGGCCGGTGCCTTCGTCCTCGACGGGCTCGTCCTCGGCTGCTCGCAGTACCGGGCCATGCAGCGGGCCATGCTGCTCGCCCTCGTGGCCTTCGCCCCGCTGGCCGTCGCCACGGCCGCCTACCACCCCCTCGGCCTCCTCGGCGTCTGGTTCGCCCTCTTCTGCTGGCTCGGCGCCCGCACGCTCCTGCTCGGCCGGCGCTGGCGGGCCGTCACCGCCGGGGCGGGTTAGGTCTCAGATGATCTTGAAGTCGGGAAGGCCGTGGCGCCAGATGACGAGGAAGACCCGCCCGATGATGTCGCGGCGGGGCACGAGGCCCCAGACCCGGCTGTCACAGGAGACCGGCCGGTTGTCTCCCATCACGAAGTACTCCCCAGGGGGGATCTTCTGCTGGGTGATGGGCGCCCCGAGGCTCTGGCCCTTCGGCAGGTAGGGCTCGGCGAGCCGCTTGCCGTCGATGTAGACGTCGTTGCCGACAGACATGATCGTCTCTCCGGGCAGCCCGATGACCCTCTTCACCAGGTCCGCCTCGGGCGTCCCGCCGCAGGAGCCGGGCCGATAGCCGGGCGGCGTCTTGAAGACCACCACCGCTCCCTCCCCGATCGAGTAGCCGATCTTCTGGACGAGGATGCGGTCGCCCGGCAGCAGGGTGGGGATCATCGAGCCGCTCGGCACGAAGAAGGTCTGGACGACGAAGGTGCGGAGCAGGACGGCGACGACGACCGCCGCCACGACTATGAAGAGCCAGGAGAGGAGCCGCCGGGCGAGCCGGGGACGGCGGGCGGGGGGCCGGGGGTGACCCGGGGCCGGCCTGGAGGGGGCGGCCGGGGTCACCTCGTCCGCCAGGTCCGCTTGCGGTCGGGAGGGGTAGGGACCGTCGTTTGCCATTCGATTTCTCTGCCCTTACCCGGTCTCTCGCCAAGTGGCCATCTGCTTGGTGGGCGAGGGGGGACTTGAACCCCCACGTCCTTTCGGACACAGGAACCTGAATCCTGCGCGTCTGCCAATTCCGCCACTCGCCCGTGGCCCCCCGACGATACTCGGCCGAAGCGACCCGCCGTCCGCGGGAAAGTCCTGATGGGTGCCGGTCGGACAGGGTCACGCGCCAGTAGGCTCACGCTTGCTATGGGACTCGAGCAGTTCGAGAGACGGCTTGAGCGCCTCGTCGAGGGTGCCTTCGCCAAGGCATTCCGTGGTCAGCTGCAGCCGGTCGAGCTCGGGCGCCGCCTGACCCGGGAGATGGACCTCCACCGGGCGGTCGGCGTCCGCGGCGTCATCGCGCCCAACCACTTCGACATCTACCTCGCCACGGCCGACTTCGAGCGCTTCGAGAGCTTCGGTGACGTGCTCAACCGGGAGCTCGTCGAGGCGGTGCGAGAGCACGCCACAGGCGAGCGCTACTTGTTCCTCGGACCGATCGAGATAGTGATCCACGAGGACCCTGACCTGAGTGTGAGCACCTTCGCCATCGAGTCCGCCGTGGCCGAGGAGGAGGGGGCGACGAAAGACTGGCTGGTACTTCCAGACGGCCAGCGGGTAGGAATCACCGACGAGGCCGTCACGATCGGGCGCCTGCCCGAGTGCGCGGTGGTGCTCGAGGACGCCAACGTCTCGAGGAGGCACGCCCAGCTGCGGCGAGAGGGGAAGTCGGTGGTTCTGGTGGATCTGGGCTCGACGAACGGCACCAAGGTGAACGGTGTCGTGGTCCGCGAGCGCCGGCTGGCGCCGGGCGACACCATCACTGTCGGCACGACGACTATGAGGTTCGAGTCCGCCTGAGGGCGGTGACGGTATGCCTCACGCGCTTTTGCACGTCCTCAGGTACTTCTTGCTCGGCTTTTTGTGGCTGTTCTTCCTCTATGCCATCAGGATGGTCTACGTCGAGATCAAGCGCTCCCGGGCCGAGCGCTTCGCCCCGCCACCGGCGACCGGATACGGCGCCGACCACAGCGTGCCGCTCAAGCTGAAGGTGGTCGACCCGCCCCAGCGGCGGGGGCGGACCTTCGAGCTCGGTGAGGAGGTGACCCTCGGCCGCTCGGCCGGCTGCGCCGTGCCGCTCGAGGACGACACCTTCACCTCCTCGGTGCACGCCCGGGTCTTCCAGCGGGGCGGCGAGTACTGGCTCGAGGACCTCGGCTCGACCAACGGCACATGGCTGAACGAGGAGCGCGTCGACGACGGGCCGATGAGGCTCCAGAGGGGGGACCGCATGAAGGTGGGCAGCACCACCCTCGAGGTCACCCGTTGACGTCGATAAGAGCCTCCGCCCAGAGCCACACCGGTTACGTCCGGACCAACAACGAGGACCTGGCCGTCGTCGGGGCCAACCTGGCCGCCCTGGCCGACGGCATGGGGGGTCACCTCGGCGGCGAGGTGGCCGCCCGCACCGCC
>JAJYQK010000088.1 GCA_021794645.1 Actinomycetes bacterium | reverse complement strand
CGACGCACTCGTCGACGAGCACGGCATAAGGGACGGTGCCGGCGAGGGCGCCAAGACCGCCTGGCTTCGCAAGAAGAGAAGCGCGCTCTCGTAGTGAGCGGTCCAGACGACGCCGGGCGAGCTGTTTTGCTGCGGGAGAAGTTCCAGGCCTTCGCCGACGGTGATCGCAGCCTGCGAGACGAGTTGATCGAGGCCCATCTCTGGTTGGCCGATCGTCTGGCGCGGCACTTCTCCAACCGGGGCGAGCCCCTCGACGACCTCTACCAGGTGAGCTCGCTCGCTCTCATCAAGGCGGTCGACCGCTTCGATCCCGGGCGGGGCGTCGAGTTCACGAGCTATGCCACGACGACAATCATCGGCGAGCTGAAGAGGCACTTCCGGGACAGGGGTTGGTCCGTCCGGGCTCCCCGCCGCATCCAGGAGCTCTACCTCCACCTCGGCCAGGCGATCGGGGAGCTCTCCCAGCGCCTCGGCCGCTCCCCCACGATCCAGGAGCTCGCCCAGGCCACTTCGGCCTCCGAGGAAGACGTTCTCGAGGCGCTCGAGGCCGGCCAGGCCTATCGCGCCACCTCCCTCGACGCCCCGACCGAAGACGACGACACCCTCGGCAGCCACCTCGGCGGCGAGGACAGCGAGTTCGCCAACTCCGAGCGGAGACTGCTGCTCGAGCCCTACCTCGACAAGCTGCCCGAGCGAGAGCGCCTCATCTTGAAGCTCCGCTTCGAGGACGATCTCACCCAGTCCGAGATCGCCGAGCAGCTCGGCATCTCCCAGATGCACGTCTCCCGGCTCCTCTCCAAGTGCCTGGCCCGGCTGCACGAGGCCTACCAGGGCGCCGAGTCCTGAGGCCCAGCTCGCGAGGCCGAAAAAAAATCTGCCAGGTGTGTTTGCCCGCCTTGTCCCCGGGTATATGTCAGCCAGCGCCAAGGCGCCTTGACAATCGAGATCGAGTCGGCCGGGAGACGGACACCCACCCATCGCCCTGCAGACTTGGAACGCGCGGGGTGGTGCCCGTGTTCTTCGCGTCGCTCAGCGATGCGGAAAGCCAGCCCCCCAACTGACATGGGAGCCGCCCGCGCAGGCTGTGGAGCGAACCCCGCCCGCTCTCAGCGAATAACAGGGCCCGCTTCGGCGGGCCCTGTTTTTTTGTACCGGTGCCGAGGGAAGGTCCGCTAGATCTCCTGCTCAGACCGGTAGGTTGAGGTCGCGACAGCCCTTTGCCCGACGCCCGTCGGTGTCGGCCCGATCTCAGCGGAGGGGGGACGAGGACATGAGCGCAATCACCGCCCAGGCCACGAGCCGGCCCCGGCTCAGCCTCGCCACTCTCTCGCTCATCCTCTTTCTCACCTTCCTCGACAACACCATCGTGAGCGTGACGCTCTCGGACATCCAGAGCACGCTGCACGTCGGGGTCACCGGCCTGCAATGGGTCGTGAGCGCCTACGCCCTCGTCTTCGCCTCGCTCATGCTGGCCGCCGGCACCGTCTCGGACCTCCTCGGCCGCAAGAAGGTGATGCTCGCCGGGGTGGCCATCTTCTGCGCCGGCTCGGTCCTCGGCGCCCTTGCTCCAGACGTGGCCGTCCTCTGGGCGGCCCGCGGGATCATGGGCCTCGGAGCGGCCGCCTCCGAACCCGGCACCCTCTCGATGATCCGCCACCTGTACTCCGACCGGCGGGAGCGGGCAAGGGCGCTCGGCGTCTGGGCGGCGGTCTCCGGGCTGGCGCTGGCAGCCGGCCCGGTCATCGGGGGCGCCCTCGTCGGGGTGTGGAGCTGGCGGGCCGTCTTCTGGTTCAACCTCTTCTTCGGCCTCCTCGCCCTCGTCGGTGGGCTGATGGTCCTGCCCGAGAACTCAGACCCGCAGGCCGGTCGACGCTTCGACTTCGCCGGCTTCTTCCTCGGGGCGGCCGCCCTCGCCTGCACCACCTTTGCCATCATCGCCGGGGAGACCTCGGGCTACCGCTCCTGGTGGGTGATCACCCTGTTCGTGGCAGGTGGGGCCACCTTCCTTGCCTTCATCTTCTTCGAGCGCACGGCTGGCAACCCGATCCTCAACGTCTCGTTCTTCCGCAAGCCGGCCTTCTCGGGTGCTGTCTTCACTGCTTTCGCGGCCTACTTCGGGGTCTTCTCCATCTTCTTTTTCGTCTCGCTCTACCTCGAGGTGGTCGGCTCGGAGTCGGGTTACAAGGTCGCCCTCGACTTCCTGCCGATGGCAGCGGCCATGATCATCGGCAGCGCCTTCACGGGGCGCTGGGTGGCAGAGATGGGCCCGCGCATCCCGATGGTCTTCGGCTGCGCCGCCGGCACGGCGGGGATCGTCCTCACAGCCATCTACCTCACTCCGACGAGTGGCGTCACCTCCATCGGCTGGACCCTTGCCGTCGCCGGCCTCGGCTTCGGTGTCGCCGTGGTGCCGATCACCTCGGTCGCCCTTGCTGCCATCCCGGCGGAGCACTCCGGCATGGCCGCCTCGACGACGAACACGAGCCGGGAGCTGGGCGCCGTCGCCGGCGTCGCCATCCTCGGGTCGGTGGTGAACGCCCAGCTCACCGTGAGACTGGCCGCCCGGCTGAAGCATCTCTGCCTCATCAGCTCGCACGGCCATTGCGTGCTGCCGGCGATTCGATTCAAGTCGCTCATCGTGACGGCGGTGACGACCGGGACCATCTCGGGCCAGGTGAAGCAGTATGAGAAGAACAAGAGCTTCACGACGATCGTCGACAAGGTGACAAAGGCGGCCTACGGCGCCTTCACGAACGGCCTCCACCTCTCGCTCGCCATCGCCGCTGCCCTCATGCTCATCTCGATGGTGATCGCCGGGATCACGGTGCACGGCCGGCAGGCAGCCGCCCAGGAGGAGGCCAGTCAGGCAGCCGCCGAGGCAGGGCTCAGGAGCTGAGCCGCTCGGGATGGGCGTAGATCGTCGCCCGCCCGCCCCGCACGAAGCCGGCCAGGGTGAGCCCCTGCTCGTCTGCGAGGCGGGCCGCCAGGCTGCTCGCCGCCGAGACCCCGGCCACCAGCGGTATCCCCGCCGCCAGCGCCTTCTGCACGATCTCAAAGGAGCTGCGACCGCTCACGACGAGGCCGAGCTCTGCGAGGGGAAAGACGCCCCTTTGCTCGATGGCCTCGCGCAGTGCCCAGCCGATCACCTTGTCGACGGCGTTGTGGCGGCCGATGTCCTCCCGCGCCACCAGCAGCTCGCCGGCCGCTGAGACGAGCCCGGCGGCATGCAGGCCGCCCGTGGCGGTGAAGGCAGCCTGGTTCTCGCGCAGCAGCTCGGGCCAACCGAGCACGTCGCCGAGGGAGAAGGTCGCCTCCGAGGCGACAGCCCGCAGCCCTCGCTCTTCGAGCAGCTCGATCGAGGCCGTCCCACAGACCCCGCACGAGCTCGAGGTGAGGCCGAGGCGGGCCGGCACCTCGCCGAGGGCCGCCCGGGCGGGCTCGGAGAGGTCGACGGTCACGACGTTGTAGCGCTGCTCGGCGTCGAGCTCGGGATCGGTGCAGTAGCGGAGAGCCTGCAGGTCGGCCGGGCCCGAGACGATCCCCTCCCCGAGCAGCCAGCCCGCCGCCAGCTCGAAGTCGTTGCCGGGGGTGCGCATCGTCACGGTCAGCACCTCGGTCCCGCCGCCCGGGCGGGAGAGCCGGATCTCGAGCGGCTCCTCGACCGCCAGCTCGTCGGGGCGCCGGCGCAGGCCGTCCGAAGTCGGCTCCCAGACCAGCCTGGAGGCGGTCGGGACCCGTCGCTTGGCGGTCGAGAGGCGGCTCGTCACTCCTCTGGTTGTAGCGGCCGGCCGCCGTTCGCGAGTCCGTAGGAGGCGAGAGCGACGAGGTAGGAGATGAACTCCTCGCGAGGAAGCTCGGGCTGGCGGGCCCAGCGCGCCCCTGCCATGTGGACCATGCCGACGATGCCGTGGGCGAAGGTGGTGGCCGGACGGGGGTCGAGCTCGGCTTCTATCATGCGGCCGGCGATCAGCCCCGCAAGGGCCTTGGCCACCCGGTCGACGATCGAGACGAGGGCGGCGCTGTCGGGGGCTGCGTGCTGGCTCAAGAAGCCGTAGAGCTCTGGATCCTCTTCGATGAAGGAGATGTAGGCCTCGATGCCGGCCCTGATCGCCTGCTCGGGCGAAGCCTCGACGAGGCTGGCGACGGCGAGAGCGAGCCGCTCGGCCAGTGCCTCGGCAAAGCGGCCGGCGACGGCCCCGATGAGCCCCTCCCGGTCGCCGAAGTAGCGATAGAGGACGGGCTTGGTGATGCCGGCCTCGGCCGCCATCTGCTCCATCGACGCACCGGCGCCGACGGTGCGGATCACCTTGAGCGCCGCCTGCAGCAGCTCTTCACGCCGCTCAGCCGTTCGTCGGCTGGCTCGGGCCGGCACCGCCGTGATGATCTGCGCCTGCGCTGTCTCCTGGGCCACGTCCATCAGTCTTGCCTGCCCTCCGACCCTTCGTGGACACGCTTGCAATTTCTGTTACTTTGGGTAATATTACCTCTCGTAACAGCCAGCTCGTGTCAGGAGGATGGATAGATGGCCCCCACAGTCCTCGAGCGGGTCAACCGGCTGAGCGCCGCCGCCGCCCGCCGGGTCATCGAGCCCGACGCCGAGGTGCCGGGCAGCGTCGGCTCTGGACAGCTCGTGCCCGACGAGCTGTTGTCGGTCGCCGGCCTCGGCCTCGAGCTCACGCCAGAGCAGAAGGCCCGCCTCTCCCGGGAGGAGGTCGCCTCCATAACGGCGGCCGGCATCCGCTTCGAAGCCGTCCTCGAGGCCGGCTTCGGTGTGCAGCTGGCGACAGCCGGTGACCTCACCGACCCCCGGCTGACCTTCGTCCTCCACGAGCTCGGGGAGGAGACGCGGCACCAGCGACTCTTCCAACGGCTCTTGGCCCAGCTCTCGCCGGCGGCCCGCTCCCCCATCCCCTTCAAGGTGGTCCAGGCGGGGTACCGCCTGGCGATCGAGGCGACAGCTGGCAACCCCGCCCTCTTCTACGTGCTCGTGCTCGCCGGTGAGGAGATCCCCGACCGGTACCAGAAGCTCGCCTCCGAGCACCCCGAGACCGATGAGTTCATCCGGGCCGTCAACAAGTACCACCGCCAGGAGGAGGCGCGGCATCTCAGCTTCGCCCGGGCCGTCTTCCCCGAGGTCTTCGCGGCCACCTCTGCCAAGGACAGGTTCCTGGTGCGCCACCTCGCCCCGCGGCTCATCTCGGTGATGTTCGCCCACCTCGTCCACCCGGGCGTCTACGCCGTGGTCGGGCTGCCCCCCTTCAAGACCTGGCGGCAGGCGAACGCCACGCCGGAGCGCCGTCAGCTCCGCTACGACTCGACCCGCCCGGTGCTCGAGGTCCTCCTCGAGGCCGGGGCCGTCCGGAGGGGGGCCGTGCCAACCGCCTGGCAGCGCCTCTGCGGAGTCGACGCCGACGGCGCCGCCCGCGACGCCCTGCCAACAAGCGGCGCCCTGGCCGCCGCCTAGTCGTCGCTCGCCAGCTCGAGGGCTGCCGGCGCCTCCAGCTCGGGGCGGCGGCGCCGGGAGCGGCCCGAGAGCCCGAGGCGCTCGGAGGCGACGAAGCCGATGCCGGCTGCGAGAAGGGCCGCCAGGCCGCCGACCCCGAGGCCCACCCGGGCGCTCGTGGCGGCGATGATCCAGCCGATGACGGGGCCGCCGATCGGCGTCGAGCCCATGAAGGCGACCGACCAGAGCGACATCACCCTTCCCCGCATGGAGGGGGCCGCCTCCAGCTGCAAGGTGGAGTTGCCGGTGGCGAGGAAGGTGACGCTCGCCCAGCCGACGATCGCCAGGGCCACGAGCTCGAGGCCGAGGACCGGCGAGAAGGCCGCCAGCAGGACCACGAGACCGAAGCCCGCCCCGGCGAGCGTCAGCGGCCAGAGCCCCGTCTTCCCCCGGTTGGCCGTCACGAGACCGCCCCCCACCGCCCCGAGCCCGATGGCGGCGGTGAGGAAGCCGTAGGTGGCCGCCCCGCCGTGGAAGGTCTGGGAGGCGATGACCGGGAGGCTCACCTGGAACTCGTAGGTGAGCATCCCGACGATGGCGCACATGACGAGGGGGACAGCCAGGCGGGGCTCACGGGCGACATAGCGAAAGCCTTCGCGCATCTGGCCCTTGGCCCGCCGGGTGGGTTCACTCGGCATGAGGGTGGCGAGGTCCATCGAGATGAGCGAGTAGACGACGGCGACGAAGCTGGCGGCGTTCAAGAGGAAGCAGACCCCGAGGCCGGCGGTGGCGATGATGATGCCGGCGACGGCCGGACCGACGGCCCGCGCCCCGTTCACCATCGTCGAGTTGAGGCTGACGGCGTTCCGCACCTTGCCGCCGCCGACCATCTCGAGGACAAAGGACTGGCGGGCCGGGTTCTCGAAGGTGTTGTTGAGCCCGAGGATCACCGCCAGCAGGCAGATCTGCCAGAAGACGACCTCGTGGGTGACAGTGAGCAAGCCGAGGGCGAGGGCCTGCAGCCCCATGGCCGACTGCAGGACGATCATGAGCTTGCGCTTGTCGACCCGGTCGGCGATGACGCCGCCGTAGGGCCCGAGCAGGAGGATCGGCAGGGTCTGGAGCGCCACGACGAGGCCGAGGTCGGTGGGCGAGTGGGTGAGGCGGAACACGAGCCAGGACTGGGCGACCGACTGCATCCAGGTGCCGACGAGCGACACTGACTGGCCGAGGAAGAAGCGGCGGAAGTTCGGTATCGAGAGGGCCGAGAATGTCTTCCTCGCGACGGCGAAGGCCCGGCTCACAGCTGGCCCGGACGGAGCGCGCCGTCGGCCAGCTGCTCGACGAGCCGCTCGAGCACGGGCAGGGCCCGGGCGAGGGCCCTTTGCTCCTCGGCGCTCAGGGCTGCCACCCGCCGCGACAAGACGTCGTTTCGCTCCCGGCTGATCCGCTCGAGCAGCCGCTCCCCCTTGGCTGTCGCCTCGACCAGCCGAGCCCGCCGGTCGCTGGCGTCGTCGGCCAGGCGGACCAGCCCGGAGGCCTCCAACTTGGGGATGAGGCGGGAGAGCATCGTCGGGTTGAGCCCGACGAAGCCGGCGAGGCTCGAGAGCCGTGTCGGCCCCTCCCGGGAGGCGGCCCGCAGCACGTCGACCTCGCTCGGGGTGAGGGGCCCGGCCGCCGCCGTCGGGCGGAGGCGTCGCGAGAGGCGGGCAACGGCGATGCGGAGGCGGGCCGGGCTGAGCTCGGCCGTCTCCGCCCCTGTCGTCTCGACTGCCGTCATCTCACCCCCCAAATAGTTGCTTGCTGGCAAGCATTATAGCGGCCCGGCCTGGACGGCCCGCCGGGCTCGTATCGTCTGGTCGGTGGAGACGAGTGAGGCCGCCATCGAGACAGACCTGCGGGGCCGCCAGCTGCTGGCCGACGCCCGGATAAACCGCGGGGTCGCCTTCGACCACAAGGAGCGGGCGGCGCTCGGTCTTACAGGGCTCTTGCCGCCTGGGGTGCTCGGCCTCGAGGGCCAGGCCGTGCGGGCCTACACCCAGTTCAAGAGCCAAGGGAGCGCCCTTGCCAAGAACGTCTTCCTCTCGCTCTTGCACGACCGCAACGAGGTGCTCTTCTACCGCTTGTTGCAGGACCACCTCGCCGAGATGCTCCCGATCGTCTACACCCCGACCGTCGGCGAGGCCATCCAGAACTTCTCAGGCGAGTTCCGGGGCTGGCGTGGCGTCTACCTCTCGGTCGACCGGCCCGCCGAGATCGAAGCCTCCCTCCAGGCGACGGGGCTCGGGCCAGAAGATGTCGACCTCATCGTGGCGACCGACGGCGAGGCGATCCTCGGCATCGGCGACTGGGGGGTCGGGGGCATCGGCATCTCCATCGGCAAGCTCGCCGTCTACACGGCGGCAGCCGGCATCGACCCGGGGCGCACGATCCCTGTCGTGCTCGACGTGGGCACGAACCGCAAGAGCCTGCTCGAGGACCCGCTCTATCTCGGCAACAGGCACGAGCGGGTCGACCAGGACCGTTACGACGCCTTCGTCGAGGCCTATGTCGAGACGGCGAGCCGGCTCTTCCCGCGTGCCCTCTTGCACTGGGAAGACGTCGGCGCCTCCAACGCCACCCGGATCCTCCAGCGCTACAAGGACTCGAAGTTCACCTTCAACGACGACATCCAAGGCACCGGGGCTATCACGCTCGCAGCGGTGCTCTCGGCCCTGCAGCAGGCAGAGGGAAGGCTTCGCGACCAGCGCATCGTCATCTATGGGGCCGGCACGGCCGGCATCGGCATCGCCGAGCAGCTGGCCGCCTCCATGGCAGAAGAGGGGCTCTCAGAGCCCGCAGGCGCCTTCTGGGCACTGTCGAGCCGCGGGCTCATCACGGTCGGCTCCGGCTCGATGCGGGAGTTCCAGCGCCCCTTTGCCCGGCCGGAGGAGGAAGCGGCTGACTTCGCCCGCGACGAGAAGGGGCGAATCGGTCTTCTCGAGGTGGTGCGCCAGGTGCAGCCGACCGTCCTCATCGGCACGTCCGGGCAGGCCGGCAGCTTCACTGAAGAGGTCGTCCGCCAGATGGCCGTCCACTGCGAGCGACCCATCATCATGCCGATGTCGAACCCGACGAGCCTCTCTGAGGCGGACCCGGCTGACCTGTTGGCCTGGACGGAGGGACGGGCGCTCGTCGCCACCGGGAGCCCCTTCCCGCCCGTGACGGTCGGCCGCCACACCTTCGTCATCGCCCAGGCGAACAATGCCCTCGTCTTTCCCGGCCTCGGCCTGGGCGCCATCGTGGCCGGTGCCGCCCGCATCACCAAGAACATGATCCGGGCAGCGGCCCGGGCCGTCGCCGACCAGGTGGACTCGAGCCAGATCGGCGCCCCTCTGCTGCCCCAGGTCGAGGCGCTGCGGGAGACCTCGGCGGCCGTGGCCGTCGCCGTCGCCAGGGCGGCGGTTGCAGACGAGGTCTCGCGGGCTGCCCCAGCCGATCTCGAAGCGGCCGTCCGCCGCTCCATGTGGGAGCCCGTCTACAGACCGGTCAAGGCTGTCTGAGAGAGGGCTGGCCCGGGGCGAGCCCGTAGGCGAAGCGGGCGTACTCTCGCGCCATCCGCTCGGTGTTGAAAAAAGAGCCGTTGATCGAGATGGCCGCCCGCCGCAGCTCCCCGAGGCCGTTCGGCGAGCCGTAGAAGCTGGGCAGCACCCGCCGCTCGAGCCTGTCGTAGAGGGACTCGGCGTCGTCGCCCTCATCGAGGGAGCCGATCGCCCAGCCGGTGAGGCCGTCGAGGCAACCTTCGATCCACCAGCCGTCGAGGACCGACAGGCTCGGAACCCCGTTCACGGCCGCCTTCATGCCGCTCGTACCCGAGGCCTCGTTCGGCTTCTCGGGAGTGTTGAGCCAGATGTCGCACCCCGCCACGAGGAGGGAGGCGAGGCGGAGGTCGTAGTCCTCGAGAAAGACGACCTGCAGCTCGCCGGCCAGGCGGGCGCTCTCGCCCACGATCTCCTCGAGCAGCTCCTTGCCGCCCCTGTCGTCTGGGTGGGCCTTGCCGGCGAAGATGATCTGGATCGGCCCGGTCTCCTTCGCCATCGAGACGAGCCGCTCGGTGTCGCTCAGGATGAGGGTCGTCCGCTTGTAGGGCGTCGCCCGGCGAGCAACCCCGATGGTGAGGGCGCTGGCGTCGAGGTGCCGGCCACTTCGATCGACCACCTGGTCCAAGAGGCGCTGCTTCTCCTCTCGGTGGGCCTGCTCGATCTCCACGATCGGGATGCAGCTGGCGTAGCGAAGCAGCTCGTTGCGCTCCCGCCAGCCAGAGAGGTGGCGGTCGTAGAGGAGGGCGAACGACGGCCCCGCCCAGGTGCCCACGTGGACGCCGTTGGTGACAGAGGTGACCTCCACGCCCGGGAACATCTCGGCCGTCACCTCCCCGTGGCGCCGGGAGACGGCGTTCACATAGCCAGAGCCCGCTATGCCGAGCTCGGTCATGTTGAGCTCACCCGTCTCGAGGCAGCCGAGCGCCCGCAGCTGGCCGGTCCGTTCCTCCCCCAGCACCTGGCGGACGAGGGGGAGCTCGAAGCGATCATGACCGGCAGGCACCGGCGTGTGGGTGGTGAAGACGCAACGCTCCCGCACCGCGGCCGCCTCCTCCTCCTCGAGCAGGCGGAGCACGAGGAGAGCGGAGTGGCCTTCGTTCATGTGGTACTTGCCGGGCGCGTGGCCGAGCCGGCGCAGCAGCTCCACACCGCCGAGCCCCAAGAGGACCTCCTGGCGGAGGCGGTGAGCCTTGTCCCCTGAGTAGAGGCGGTCGGTGAGCTGGCGTGCCTTGGAGTCGTTCTCCTCCCGGTCGGCGTCGAGGAAGTAGACAGGCACCACGGCGCCGGTGATCCCCTGCAAGTCGTAGCGCCACGCCCCGAGGGTGACGGGCCGGCCGTCGACCTCCACGGTGACCGTCTCCTCTAGCGCCTCGAGCAGCTCACCGGGCTCCCACTCGACGGGGGTCTCGGTCTGCTCGCCGGCCTCGTCGACCTCCTGGCGGAAGTAGCCGCCTCGGTACAAAAGGGTGACCGCTACGAGAGGCAGCGCGCCGTCGGCGGCCGAGCGGAGGTAGTCGCCGGCAAGGACGCCGAGACCGCCGCTGAAGGTGGGGATGGCGTCCTCCAGGGCGATCTCCATGGTGAAGTAGGCGATCTCAGGGCTCTCGGGCACCGAACGATCGTAGGTGGGCCGGCGCCGCCTCCTGGCTGGGACGGTGCAGCTGGCAAGCACGGCAGGTCACCGCCGGTAGAAAGTGCCCATGGCGGGCACCGACAAGGACGAGGGGACCAGGCCCGAAAAGCGCGTCGGGGACGAGGACCCCTTTGCCACGCCGGAAAGCGCGCGACGGGCCGACCGGAGGCTGCGGGGACGCCTCCTCGCGCCGGTGACGGTTTGGACCGCAGCTACTGGCGAGGACCGAGCCGGCCTCACCGTCTCCTCCCTCGTCGTGGCCGAGGGGGAGCCGGCCCAGCTCTTCGCCCTCGTCGACCCGCTCTCAGAGCTCCACCGGCTCGCCGCCGAGAGCGGGCGGGTGCTCGTGCACGTCCTCGGGGCGGGAGAGGAGAAGGTGGCTGCCTTCTTCGCCGGCCGCTACCCCGTCGACCCTTTCGAGGAGCTCGCCTTCGAGCCGGACGAGTACGGCCCGCGCCTCGCCGGCGAGAGGACGACGGTGCGGGCCCGCTTCGCCTCCTCCGAGCCGGCCGGCTTTCAGAACCTGCTCAGGGCGACTGTCGACTCGGTGCTCCTCGCCACCGGCGGCGAGGACCCCCTCGCCTGGTACCGCGGCGGCTTCCGGCGCCTGTCAAGCTAGGCGGAGGGCTCCCGTCCGTTAGGGGTCCGGAGGGGCTCGGGAGGCGGCGCCTGCTGTCCGGCGCCAGCA
>JAJYQK010000119.1 GCA_021794645.1 Actinomycetes bacterium | reverse complement strand
CATTGATGCGGGCGATCCGGCGCCGTTTGGCATTAAAGGCGTGGTACAGATTCCCGAGGGCGCGCCCGAGCAGCGCGCGCGCCCGATGCGGCAGCCACAGGCTCGCGCGCAGGAGGGCGAGCCCGAGGATGCAGCCGGCGGCCACGCTCGCCACCTGGCCCCCCGACCAGCCGGCTATCAGCCCTCTCGTCGAGCGAGGACCGAAGCGGTAGCGAGGAAGAGCCGTCCTCACGACGGCGCCGGCCGGGCCGGCGGCGGAGGCGGCATCTGCTGCGGCCGCCCGGCCCGCTCGCTCTCGGGTGGCGGCAGCAGCGACGGTCCCGTCTCGGCGCCAGCTCCCCTTCTTGCCGCCAGCCCGCTCGGCAGCCAGGCCTCCGGGCCGCCGGCGAGAGCGGCCCCGCTGGCGACCGCCCGCCGGCCGAGCCCCTCGAGGTGGGCGATGGCGCCGGCTTCAACCATGGGCAGCAGGCGGGCGAGGGCCAACGGGGCGACGGCCGAGAGGGCGAGGAGAGCGAGACCCTCGGTGAGGGAGGCGAAGCCACCGCCGGTGCCGAGGGTGGAGACCGCCAGGCAGAGGACGGCCACTATGGCGAGCTTGGAGAGCACGAGGGCGGTCAGCGTCTCACCGAGGCGCCTCGCCCAGTGCGAGGTGGCCGGGAGGGCGCTGCCGGCGAGGGCGAGAGGGAGGAAGAGGACGGCCACGGCGACGGCCGCCCCCCGCACGGCCAGCTCCAGCCAGACCACGAAGGCGAGCAAGCCGGCGACGGCGAGGAAGAGGAAGCTCGCCGCCAGGCCACTGCCCTGGCCGGCGGAGAGCGCCGCGTCGATGTGGAGGAAGAGCCTGCCGAGCGGCCTTCCCCCCTGCTGCAGGAGCGAGGCGCAGGCCTCGTCTGTCGCCTGCAGCCCGAGCGAGACGACCTCGGCCGCCACGGCCGTGAAGAGCAGGGCGAGAGGAACCTTCACGAAGGCGGTCCGCAGCAGGCCGCCGGCGTCCTGTCGGACGATCGCCTGCACCACTGCGACAAGGAGGAGAGGGAGCATCACCTCGGCGGCGAGGAGCGACATCGTCCCGAGCTCGTGAGCCCAGCCGGTGCCCGACAGGACCGGAGCCGAGCTGGCCGAGACGGCCTGCCAGAGGCGGGAGACCGTCTCGCGGTCGAGGCGGGCGACGAAGGCGACGAGGCCGCCGAAGAGGGCCTGGACGGTCTCGGCCGAGATCTCGTGGGCGAGGGAGCCGAGGCCGGGCAGCCCCGGGCTCGGCGGTATGAGCAGGGTGGGGTGCGGCATCTCAGTGGGCCGACTGGCCGGCTCCGAAGAGGAAGTTGATCACCTCCGGAGCGGCTCCTATGACGAGGGCGGCCAAAGCCGAGACGAGGACCGCTCTCCGGCCCGAGGAGGCGTACTGGTAGTTGTTGGTGTGGCTGCCCAGTGCCCAGGCGGCGGCACCGAGCACGAGGCCTACGAGAGCGGCCACGAGCGCCCACCAGCCGAGCCCGTTGGCCAGGCTCTCGATGACGCCATGGCCCGGCAGGGCCGTCGAAGACGGATGGAGCGAGACGATCCCGCTCGTGAGCGTGAACCGCTCAGCGCGGCCCGGTCCCGGCATCGGGCACCTCCCCGGATCCGCCGCCCGGAGGCGGCCGAGAGAACGAAGGGTCCAGGACCGATAGGGCTGTTAAGCTCTGTCGTACCATAACAGTGGCTTCAATACAGTTTCAACTGATTTTCTGATGGGCGCCTCGGGGCCCGGGCATGGGAGGCTGGGGCCGTGAGCACCGTCGTGCACGTCCCAGTGCTCGACCTTGTGATCGGCGGGGTGGCGGCGCTCATCCTCATCGGCGCTGCCTTCTGGTTGAGCCCGCGACGAGGTCAGCGAGCCCTTCGCCAGCGACTGGGCGCCATCGCCACCCGCCTCGGGGCCGACTCCCCGCCCGCCGAGGCGCGCCGGACAGAGGTGGCGCTGGCCCACCTCGAGCGGGCGACCGACCTGGCGGCCGAGGCGGTGGCCGAGTCAACCTCCGAGGCCATCCGGCTGCGACGGGCTCTCGACACCCTTCGCCAGGCAGTCGTGATCGTCGACGAGCGAGGCGAGATCGCCTTCTCGAACCACCGGGCCGCCCAGCTGATGAGCGGCCGGCACGCCGACGCCATCGCCGCCCAGGCGGTCGAGGAGCTGCTCGAGGCGACAACGATCGGGGGCTCTGAGGAACGGACGATCGAGCTCTACGGCCCGCCGCGGCGGACCCTTTTCGTCCGCACCGAGAGCATCGACAACGGCAGCCGCCTCCTCGGCACCATCGCCGTCATAGAGGACATCTCCGAACGGCGCCGGCTCGAGGAGGTGCGGCGGGACTTCGTGGCGAACGTCTCGCACGAGCTGAAGACACCGATGGGGGCCCTCGGGCTGCTCGCCGAGACGCTCCTCGGCGAGACCGAACCCGAGGTGGCCAAGCGGCTGGCGCAGCGGATCCACCTCGAGGCCTTCCGGATCAGCCGGGTGATCGACGACCTGATCGAGCTCTCCCGCATCGAGAACGAGTCATCACCCCCACGCGAGCCGGTG
>JAJYQK010000128.1 GCA_021794645.1 Actinomycetes bacterium | reverse complement strand
GGGCTTCAGCCATCTCCTCCTCGACATCGGGGTCACCTTCCTGCTCGAGCTCCTCGTCATCGCCGGGCTGCTCGCCTATGCCAGTCGCTGGCTCTGGCGGGGGGCGGGACGCGTCCTGCTCGGGCCGCCGGCGGACCGGGCCAACGACTCTGCCCGGGAGGCCGCCCGCAGCTACGTGGCCGGCGGCGGGGCGGGCTTTGTCACCGGCCACAGCCTGCAGGCAGAGATCGGCGACGTGGGCGGGGGCTTTTTCGCCAACACCGGTGCCTCCTCGGAGGTGGTCGAGGAGCGGCCAGGCCTCTTCGGGCTGCCCCCGGTGTTCGCCAAGAGCGGGCAGATCTCGCTCGTCACCATCGAGGGTGGCGCCGACCTGCACGCCCGGCTCACCCTCTCGAGCGAGCCACAGCCGGCCACCACCCGCCTCGAGCGCCTCGCCATGGGCCCCCGCCGCAGCCGCCTGTCGCCGACCGTCGTCGGGTCGTACCCGGGTCGGAGCTGGCCCGTCGTCGCCGACCTCAGCCGGCGGCGCCGCCTCATCCGCCGCCTCGTGGCGGCCCTCGTAGCCCTCATCGGCGCCTTCGACGTCGTCTCTGCCGTCGTGCCGCCCCAGCTGCGAGGAAAGCTCCACCCCTACCTCGGCTACATCCCCCTCGGTGCCAGCGCGGCGGCCGGCGCTCTCGTCGCCCTCGCCGGCATCATGCTCGTGCTGCTGGCGCGGGGCCTCAGGCGGGGGCAACGCCTCGCCTGGACGATCGCAGTGGTCACGATCGGCCTCACCGCCGTGCTCCACATCGTGCGGGAGGGACAGGTGCTCTCGAGCGTCGCCTCCCTCGTCGTCCTCGGGGCCCTCTGGTGGGCCCGGGACTCCTTCAAGACCGCCTACGAGCCAGCCGCCGTGCGCACCGCCCTCTGGACGCTCCTCGCCGGCGGGCTGGCGGTCCCGCTCGTCGCCACGGCGGCGCTCGAGATCGGCGTGCGGATCGACCGGGATCACCACCGGACCCTGCCCCTCCCCACCGCCTTCGCTGCGGCCCTCGAGCGGATGGTCGGCATCAACACGATCGCCCTGCCCCCGAGGGTGGCCGTCTTCTTGAACCCCGCCGAGCTCTCCATCACGATCGCCCTCGTCGTCATCGCCCTCCTCATCGGCTTTCGCCCGGTCGCCGCCCGTCGGCTGGCGGCCAGCCGGGCCCATCACGGCGAGGAGCCGATGAGCCGGGCGCGCGAGATCGTCGCCCGGCGGGGGGAGGGAACGCTCGACTACTTCGCCCTCCGCTCGGACAAGCAGTACTTCTTCGACCGGGACGGGCTCGTCGCCTACGCCGTGCGAAACGGGGTCGCCCTCGTCTCACCCGACCCGATCTGCCCGCCCGAGGAGAGGAGCTCTCTCTGGTCGGCCTTCCGCTCCTTCGCCGACGAGAAGGGGTGGGCAACCGCCGTGCTCGGCGCCGGCGAGGAGTGGCTGGCCGTCTACCACTCCACAGGCATGCGCGACCTCTACATAGGAGACGAGGCGGTCGTCGATGTCGGCGCCCTCGATCTGAGCGGCGGCCAGAAAAAGGGCCTCCGCCAGGCGGTCAACCGCATCGCCCGCTACGGCTACACCATCTCTTTCCACGACCCGGCCGAGATCGAGCCCGAGCTGGCGGAGTCGCTGACCGAGCTCATGCGCAAGAGCCGGCGGGGAGGGGTGGAACGAGGCTTCTCCATGACCCTCGGGCGGATCTTCGACCCGGCCGACCGCGGGCTGTTGCTGGCGGTGGCGCATGCCCCGGAGGGAAAAGGGCCGGTCGCCTTCTCCCAGTTCGTGCCGGCGCCTGGCATCGGCGGCTACTCGCTCGACCTGATGCGGCGGGACCCCGACGACCACCCGAACGGCCTCTCGGACTTCGTCCTCGTCCGGACGATGGAGCACCTGCGCGAGGCGGGTTGCAAGGGTCTCGGCCTCAACTTCGCCATGATGAGGGCGGTGGTGGCCGGCGAGGCCGGAGACGGCATCGCCACCAGGCTCGAGCGCTTCGTGCTGAAAAAGATGTCGGACTCGATGCAGATCGAGTCGCTCTGGCGGTTCAACGCCAAGTTCGACCCCCGCTGGCTCCCCCGCTTCGTCGTCTGGGACTCGGCCGAGCAGTCGCTCGCCGCCGCCCTTGCCATCGCCCGGGCCGAGAGCTTCTGGGAGCTGCCCGTTATCGGCCGCTTCCTCGTCCCGGCGGAGAGCTCGGCGGCCTCGCCGGGCGCCTAGCGCCCGACCGGCTTGGCGATGACGAAGACGTTGTCGGCGAAGTGCCCGGCGTGGAAGGGCGAGAGGTAGTCACAGGTGATGAGCATCACGTCCCCGTCGTAGGCCGAGGAGAAGTAGCGGGGCGAGAGGTGCCCCTTCTTCTCCACATAGACGCCGCTCACGCGGTAGCGCCGCTCCCCGCTGGCGAAGCGGACGAAAACGGCGTCGCCCGGGCGGAGCTCCCCGATGTAGGCAAGCGGCCCCGAGCCAGAGGCGAAGCCGACGTGGCCGTCGATGACAAGGACTCCCTTGCCGTCGTGCTCGTACCAGCCGCAGTGGTGGTAGTCGCCCGGCGCCCCGAGGAGACCC
>JAJYQK010000153.1 GCA_021794645.1 Actinomycetes bacterium | reverse complement strand
GGCGGTGGCCGGCCTGTGAGGGACGGCCCGGCCCTCGCCGGCAGGGCTGTCGCTGCTGGGGCCGTCGCCGCCCGCAGGGTGGCGAGCGCCATCGGCACCGCCCCGATGAGCACGATGCCGCACGCACCGGCCGCTGCGGCGGCGCGGAGGACGAAGGCCGGCTGCTCCGAGGCGGCCCGCCCGAGCGACTCGAGCGAGAGCCGGCCGAACACCGGCACCCCGACCGGCTCCACAGCGGGGTGCCGCAGGGCGAGGTAACCCCCGACGCCGAGGGCCAGCAGGGGCGGCATCGAGTTCGGGTCGGTGCCGAGGCCGCCGAAGAAGCCGAGGTCCTGTACCAAAAGCCAGGTGACGAGGGCGAAAAGAGCGAGAAGACCGAGCCCGAGCCCGGGAAGGCGGCGACCGGGGGCGAGCAGGGCGACACCGCAGGCGGCCAGCAGGACCACGAAGCTGAGGTTGATCAAAGTGCCGTGGGCAGCCGCCAGGGAGGAGAAGCCGCGCAGCAGGCTCGAGAAGGCGCCAGGCTGGGCGACCGCAGCCATCCTGCGCGACATCGCAGAGATGGCGTTGGCCGCCCCCACCCGCCAGAACCCCCGTCCCGGCCAGGCCTGCAAGAGGGCCATGCCGAGCAGGAGCAGGCCGATCGCCCGCAAGAGGAGGCGGCCGAGGCGGGCGCCGGCGAAGCTGGCCTCGGGCAGGGCGATGACGGCACCGGCGGCGGCGTAGAAGAGGGCCGCCCCGGGCAGGCCGAAGAGGACCGAGGCGCCGGGGGCGAAGACCGCGCCGAAGCTCTCGCCGAAGACCCAGACGACGAGCGCCCACCCCAGCGAGACGGCGCCAGCCAGGCGGGACCAGCTGCCGCGGGGGGCCACGAGGAGGAGAAGGCCGATGCCTAGCTGGATGAACACGGCGGCGGCGGCGGCGGTGACCGGGTGCTGGTTCCACACGGCCGCCCCGGCGGCCGCGACGGCCCGCACGAAGCCGGACGAGGCCTCGGCCGTCGGTTCGATGACATGGCGGACGAGGCCGGTCGGCATGGCCGGCTGGGCCTGCAAGAGGCCGTCCAGCAGCCAGAGGGCGCCGAAGGCCAGCCGGAGAAAGCGCCGGGCGGGCGCCTCTGGGCTCGGCCGCCGGCGCTCTGGGCGCTCGCCTGCCCGCGCCGCTGCCAGCTGCCTGGCGCGCAGGCGCTGCCAGGCGAAGAGGAGGCCGACCAGGAGCCCGAGGGCCACGAGCCCCTCGAGGAGGAGGGTGGCGTGGAAGGCCGAGACCGTCCTCGGGTCGCTGGCGGTCGGGCCAGGGCTCATGCCGGGCAAGTGGTCTGCCTACCTCCGCTTTGGTTGCACCAGGCCTTCAATACTGCGCCGGCGACAGGGCGCGGTCCACCTCGCCGGCCCGGGGCGACAACCCTGCAGATTGACCGCCTCTCGGACGTGTTGACAGGCTGAGGTGATCGAAGCCAGCTAGGAGGCTCCTTTGACCAGAATCGCCAACCTGCTCGGGCGGGCAAGCCTGCTCACCGACGAGGGCGCGCTCGACGTCGAGCGCGCCTCTGACGGCCGCTTTGCCGCCGATCCGCAGGCCCTCTACGAGCGCTGGGAGGAGTTCCTCGGCTGGGCGGCCGAGGGCAACCACGCCAGCCCGGAGATCCCGGCCTTCGAGTTCAGCGAGACCGACCTGCTCTCGCCCGCCCCCCGGCCCACCCAGGTCTTCGGCATCGGGCTCAACTACAAGGACCACGCCGAGGAGACGGGGGCCAAGCTGCCCGAGAAGCTGGCGGTCTTCACCAAGTACCCGACCTGCATCACCGGTGGCTTCGAGGAGGTCCTCCTCGTCGAGGACGGCGACGTCGACTGGGAGGTGGAGCTGGTGGTGGTGATGGGCCGGCGCGCCCACAAGGTGGCCGACTGGGAGGCCTGGTCCCATGTGGCCGGCGTCTGTGTCGGTATCGACTTCTCCGAGCGCAAGCTGCAGTACGCAGCCGGCGGCCAGTTCGGCCTCGGCAAGTCGTACCCCGGCTTCGGACCGATGGGGCCATGGCTCGTCACCCCCGACGAGCTCACCTCCCCCGACGACCTGGCGCTCACCTGCATGGTGAACGACGAGGTGATGCAGTCCGGTCGCACGAGCGGGATGATCTACCCGGTCCCTCGCATCATCGAGGAGATCTCGGCGGTCGTGCCCCTCCTCCCCGGTGACGTCATCTTCACGGGCACCCCAGCCGGGGTGGGCCGGGCGCGGGGGCGCTACCTGCAGCCGGGCGACACCGTCACCTGCTCGATCGAGGGCATCGGCTCGATCGTCTCGGAGATGATCGCCCCCTAACAGGCGGGGTGCCGCCGCCTTGTGGCGGCGGCGCGCTCCGTGGCGCCTTCGGAGAAGACCGGCACCGGCGTCTCTTCCACCGTGCCGTCGGCGCCGAAGAGAAGGAAGCGGTCGAAGTGGCGGGCGAAGTAGCGGTCGTGGGTGATGGCGAGGACCGTGCCCTCGAATGACGCCAGGCCGGCCTCGAGCGCCTCGGCCGACTCCACGTCGAGGTTGTCGGTCGGCTCGTCCAAGAGGAGCAACGTGGCGCCCGAGAGCTCGAGCAAGAGGATCTGGAAGCGTGCCTGCTGGCCACCCGAGAGGGTCTCGTAGCGCTGCTGGCGCGCCCGCGAGAGCTCGTAGCGGCCAAGCGCCGCCACCGCCTTCTCGAGCGGCAGGTCGTGGTCCTTTGAGAGGATCTCGGCCAGGCGGCGGCCCTCGAGCTCGAGGTGCTCGTAGGACTGGGCGAAGTGGCCCGGCTGGACCCTCGCCCCGAGCGAGAAGCTGCCCGAGTGGGCCACCTCGTCGCCTGCCAGCAGCCGGAACAGGTGGGACTTGCCGGTGCCGTTCGGGCCGAGGACACAGACCCTCTCGCCTTGCACCACCTCGAGGTCGAAAGGGGCCGTCAGCCCGGAGAGGGCGAGCCCGCTCAGGGTGAGGACGCGCTTTCCCGTCCGCCCGCCTTGCAGCCGCATCGAGATCTGCTGAGGCCGGGGGATGGCCTCGGGGGGGCCGGCCGCCTCGAAGCGGGCGAGGCGGTGGAGGGCGTTCGAGAGCTTGGAGGAGAAGTCGGAGTTGTAGGAGGCCTTCTGGCGCATCTCGGTGACGTAGGCCTTCAGGCGGCGATGCTCTGCCTCCCAGAGCTTGTGGAGCTCCTCCAGGCGGGAGAGGCGGTCGGCCCGCGCCTCGTGGTAGGTGGCGAACGAGCCGCCGTGCACCCAGCAGACCGCCCCCGCCGCGCTCGGCTCGAGGGTGACGACCCGGGTGGCCGCCTCGGCCAGCAGCTGGCGGTCGTGCGAGACGAGGAGGACGGTCTTGCGGGTGAGGCGGAGAGAGTCCTCCAGCCACTCCTTGCCCGGCACGTCGAGGTAGTTGTCCGGCTCGTCGAGCAAGAGCACCTGGTCGTCTGAGTGGAGGAGCACCTCGAGGACGAGCCGCTTCTGCTCCCCGCCCGAGAGGCTCGCCACAGGCCGTCCCGCCGCCTCGGCGAGGGGCAGGCCGATGGCGGCTGTGGTGGCGGCGTCCCAGGCGACCTCGGCCTCGTAGCCGCCGAGGTCACCCCAGTCCGCCAGCGCCTGGGCGTAGGCGAGCTGGACGGCCTCCCCGCCGCCGGTGAGGCGGCCGGCGCTCTCCGTGCAGGCCTGCGCCGCCCTCCGCAGGGCCGGCGAAGCCACCGAGACGAGCAGCTCCCGCACGCTCGAGGAGTCGCGGACCGAGCCGACGAACTGGCTCATCAACCCGAGGGTGCCTGAGACCGAGATCGAGCCCTCGTCGGGGAGCGGCCCGGGCCGCCCGGCGGCAGCTGCGATCATCGAGAAGAGGGTGGACTTCCCCGAGCCGTTCGGGCCGACGAGGGCCGTCACCGAGCCCTCGTCGACCCGGAAGGAGACATCGGTCAAAAGGGGTCGGCCGTCTGACAGGAAGTAGCCGACGCCGTTCACGTCGATGTGGCCCACCGGACCAGTATGTCGGGTGGGCAGGAAGGCTCAGTCGAGGCCGGTGATGGCGTCGATGCGGGCGATCAGCTCGTCGTCGAGGCGGCCGAGCACCTCGAGGGCGGCCATGTTCTCGCGCACCTGCTCGACCCGGCTGGCGCCGGTGATGACAGTGGAGACGTCGGGGTTGCGGGCGCACCAGGCGATGGCCAGCTGGGCGAGCGAGCAGTCGAGGGAGTCGGCCACCTCCTTCAGCTGGCGCACCTTGGCGTTGCGGGCCTCGTCCGAGAGCATCGGCTGCAGCCACTCGAAGCCCCGCAGCGCCGCCCGGCTTCCCTCGGGGACGCCGTCGAGGTACTTGCCGGTCAGCTGGCCGGAGGCGAGGGGGCTCCAGGTGGTGAGGCCGAGGCCGTAGGAGTCGATGAGCGCCTTGTACTCCCTTTCCACCCGGGCCCGGGCGAGGAGGTTGTACTGGGGCTGCTCCATGACGGGCTTTCGCAGGTTGTAGCGCTCGGCCACTGCGAAGGCCTCGACCAGCTGGGCGGCCGACCACTCGGAGGTGCCCCAGTAGAGCGCCTTGCCGGACGAGACGATGTCGTGCATCGCCCAGACCGTCTCCTCGACAGGTGTCTCGGGGTCGGGCCGGTGGCAGAAGAGGAGGTCGACGAAGTCGAGCTCGAAGCGCTCGAGCGAGCCGTCGATTCCCTGTAGCAGGTACTTGCGGTTGAGCGTGTTCGACATGTTGACGGCGTCGCTCAACCCCCAAAAGAGCTTGGTCGACACGACGTAGGACTGCCTCGGCCAGCCGAGCTTCTTGAGGGCCCGGCCCATGATCGACTCCGACTTGCCCCCGGCGTAGGCCTCGGCGTTGTCGAAGAAGTTGACGCCGGCCTCGTAGGCCTCCTGCAGGCAGGACATGGCGAGGTCGTCGTCGAGCTGCGGCCCGAAGGTCACCCAGGAGCCGAAGGAGAGCACGCTCACCTTCAGTCCGGCCCGACCCAGCCTGCGGTACTCCATCTTCACTGCACCCTCCGTCTCTCGTCTCTCTTTGTGGAATGCCCTCGGCGGGCCCGGCAGGGCCCCCAGATTCTTAGTGGACGCCGGCGTGTATCTGCTCGAGCAGCTCGGTCAGGCGGTCCTGCTCCTTTTGGTCGAGGACGTTGAAGACCTTGCCCATCGCCCGGTTGGTGGCGGCCTCCGCCGCCGCCCAGGCGTCGCGGGCGAGCTCGACGTCGGGGTAGGGCTCCTCCCAGCCGAAGATGCCGGCCATGAAAGGTGTCTTGATCAAAAGCGCCACGAGCGGGTCGAGGCCGCCGGCGAGGACGGCGTTCGCGTGCATGGCCCCCCGCAGCTCCCGCAGGGCGTTCAGGCGGTGCATGACTAGCTGGGCCGGCTCGGCCGGCTCGGGGAGCGTCACCCAGGCGGCAAAAAGTGGCGCCCCGGTCGGGCTCGTCGTGGCGATGACCCGGCCGAGCAGCTCGGCGACGGTCTCGTACTCGACGTCCTCCTCGAGGTGGTACGAGCTCCAGCGATGGAGGCAGGCGGCGAACTCCTCGGCTGCCCGCCGGGGCGCCATGACCTTGCTGCCCCGCTCCCAGCGCCGCCTGATCATGGCGGGGTTGAAGAAGACGAAGGCGGCGCTCACCACGCCGGCGTCGACCTCACCGAGGACGCCGCCCCGGCCGCAGACGTAGAAGTCGAGCCCGTCGAAGCCGAGCTCGTTCCCCCGCTCGTAGGTGGCCGAGTCGAGCATGAAATTAGAGGGCAGGTCGCCGATCGGCTTGGCTAGTCGCCCTGCGAGCTCGTCGAGCACCCTGACGACGGTAACGGCCTCGATACGATCGCCCGACGCAAGAGGTCCGATGGGAGGAAGGTTGCCGGACAGGAGAGAGGTAGTGCTCGTGAGCGAGTCCGGCGAGGTGCTCGGCACCGAGGAGAAGCAGGCGGCCCACGAGCCGCCGGGCCGGCTCCACCTCGCCTTCTCGGTCTTTTTGTTCCGTCCCGACGGCTCCGTGCTCATCCAGCAGCGGGCCGAGTCGAAGTACCACTTCCCCGGCGTCTGGGCCAACACCTGCTGCAGCCATCCCGAGCCGGGGGAGGAGATCGCCTCCTCGGCCGAGCGCCGTGTCCTCGAGGAGCTCGGCATCGAGTGCCACCTGCGAGAGGCGGGCATTTTCACCTACCGGGCGGTCGACCCGGTGAGCGGCCTCGTCGAGCACGAGCTCGATCACGTGCTCGTGGGCGAGGTGCGGGAGATGATGCTGCAGCCCGACTCCGAGGAGGTGGCCGACTGGCGTTTCGTCACCCCCGAGAGCGTCGCCGGCGCCGGGCCGGCCGACGGCTTCGCCCCCTGGTTCGCCGAGGCGCTCTCGATCGCCTTGGCGGCCCGGGCCTAGCCGGCCGGGTTCTCCTCGACGAATTCGATCACGACGCGGGCGAGCTTAGCCCCGGCGTCTTCTTGCAGGAAGTGGCCCGCCCCCTCGATGACGGTGTGCCGCTGGCCGGCGGTCCCCGGCACCTTCTCCAAAAAGGCCCTCTCGCCGCCCTTGGTGATTGGGTCGCTGTCGGAGAAGGCGCACAAGAAGGGCTTCTCGAAGCGAGCGAGCGCCGCCCAGGCCCGCCGGTTGGCCCCGGCGGCGGGGTCGTCGGGGCGGGTGGGGACGAGGGCGGGGAAGATGCGGGCGCCCTCTTTGTAGCGCTCGTCGGGGAAGGGCGCTTCGTAGGCGGCGACCACCTCCGGCGCCAGCTCGCTCGTGCAGCCGCCCTTGACGATCCGGCCCACCGGCAGGCTCTCCACCTGCTGGCTGAAGCGCTGCCAGTTGGAGAAGGCCTCGGTGAGCGGCTGGTCGCCGGTGGGAAGGCCGGTGTTGGCCGCCACGACCCGGGAGAAGGCCTCTTCGTGCTCAGCCACGAGGCGAAGGCCGATGAGGCCGCCCCAGTCCTGGCAGACGAGGGTGGCGTCCCTGAGGCCGAGACGGCCGAGGAGAGCCTCGGCCATCCAGGCGACGTGGCGCTCGTAGCTGTAGTCGGCCCGGTCGGCCGGCTTGTCGGAGCGGCCGAAGCCGACGAGGTCGGGCGCGACGCAGCGCAGGCCGGCGGCGACGAGGGGCGGGATCATGTGGCGGTAGAGGTAGCTCCAGGAGGGCTCGCCGTGGAGGAGGAGGACGACCTCGCCTTCGGCCGGCCCCTCGTCGAGGTAGTGGAGCCGAAGGGAGGTGCCGTCGCCGGCGTCCACCTCGAGGTAGTGGGGGGAGAACTGGTAGCCCGGCAGCCCGCTGAAGGCCTCGTCGGGCGTCCGGAGCGCCTCCACCCCTAGCGGCTCCGGCGCCGCCGGGCGTAGGGGGCGAGCACGCCCGTGAGCAGGGAGGTGAGCGTGCGCCGGGCCCGCTCGCCCGAGACGCCCATCTGGCGACGGAGCGCCTCCCAGGACGAGAAGCCGGCGATGAGGTCGAGCTCGTCGAGGACGAGGTTCTTCTCCCGCCCGGCCCGCGCCAGCTCTGGTGCGAAGACCTCGGCCAGCTGCTGGCGGGAGGCCCGGTTCGCCTCGTTGAGGATCTCGGCGAGGGAGGGGTCGGTCAGCACGACCCGGAGGGCGACCCGCCTGATCGGCCCGACGTCCTCCCACATCTTCGAGCGGAGCCGCACGACGGCGGCGATGCGCTTCTCGAGCTCCTCGTCGTCGGGCCGGGCGAGCAGGTAGCCGGCCACGACGGGTCGCTGGTGGGCGGCGCCGGCTGTGAAGAGCGACTCGAGGTCGGCGAAGTGGCGGAAGACCGTCCGCTCCGACACGCCCGCCCGGGCAGCCACCTCGGCCGCTCCGGGGATCGGTCCCCCGTCTTGCTCTTTGATTATGGCCAGCAAGGCGCCCACCACGGCCTCACGGTTGCGGGCGGCGCGTTGGCGCCTGCCGTCCGACTCGAGCTCTGGGCTCTGGTTTCTACTCGCACGTTCGGCGGGCGTGGCAATCATCTCCTCGGAAAAGCGAGAAACGGCGCAGGACCGCTCCACCGATTCGATGCCGCATCGCAGCCGTTTCGGGGACCCCCGGACGGGCCAGCGCAGACAGCTTACCGCCGGGTAGTCCTTCTGCCGCCGCCGGCGCCACTCCCGGCGGCGGTATTGGCGCCGGGGCGGTCAGATCGAGATGCCCTCGGCCAGGCTCGCTCCGGCCGGCTGGGCCTCTCCGCCGGCGGCTGGGCCGGTGCGCACGGTCCGGCGCAGCTTGACCTCGGGAAGGGCGAGGGAGGCCAGGAAGGCGAGAAAGGTGATCGGGGCCGCCACCATGAACACGGTGTCGATCGAGTGGACGTAGGCCTGCACGGCGGCCATGTGGATCGGCGCCGGCAGGCGCTTCAGGGCAGCCGGGCTGCCGACTACGGCCTGGGCCAGCTGGTGGATGTGGGGGCGGGCCGCCGGCGGCAGGGCCGCCAGCAGGTTGCCGTCCAGGCGGTCGGTGAGCACGGCTCCGAGGATGGCGGTGCCGAAGGCACCTCCCATCGACCGGAAGAAGCTCGAGAGGGAGGTGGCCGTACCGAGGTCCTTGTAGTCGACGCCGTTCTGCACGGCCAGCACCAGCACCTGCATCACGAGGCCGATGCCGACGCCGAGGAGCATGAGAAGCGCGGAGATCTCGAGCTCGCCCGAGTGGGGGCTGAGCAGAGAGAGGAGGGCCATGGCGACGGTGGTGACCGCCGTACCGACGATAGGGAAGATCCTGTAGCGCCCCCGCCGGGAGATGGTCCGCCCGCTCCAGATGGAGGCGCTGAGGAGGCCCACCATGAGCGGGAGGAGCTCGAGCCCGGAGATGGTCGGCGAGACGCCTTTCACGACCTGCAGGTAGACGGGCAGGTAGATGATGGCGCCGAACATCGCCAGGCCGATGATGAACCCGGCCGCGTTCGAGGCCGTGAAGACCCGCTTTTTGAACAGGTACATCGGCACGATCGGCTCGGGGGCCTTGAACTGGCGGAGGATGAAAAGGGCGATGAGGGCGATGCCGGCGACACCCATCGTGACTATCTGCCAGGAGGCCCAGGGGTAGCCGTAGCCAGAGGGGGAGCCCCCGAGCGTCGTGACGAGGAGGAGGGCGCAGACCCCGGCCACGAGGAGGAGCGAGCCGAGGTAGTCGATCGAGTGCTTGCGCCGCTCGGCCCGGTCCTTCAGCACCACGCTGGTGACGACGAGGGCGGCCGCCCCGATCGGGAGGTTGATGTAGAAGATCCAGCGCCAGGAGATCGAGTCGACGAGCAGCCCGCCGATGAGGGGCCCGGCCACCGAGGAGACGCCGAAGACGGCCCCGAAGTAGCCCTGGTAGCGGCCCCGCTCGGCCGGGGAGACGACGTCTCCCACGATCGACATGGCGATCACCATGAGCCCGCCCGCCCCGAGGCCCTGCAGGCCGCGGAAGATGATGAGCTCGTTCATGTTCTGGCTGAGCCCGGCCAGGGCGGAGGCGAGGAGGAAGATGACGATGGCGAACTGGAAGATCTTCTTCCGTCCGTAGAGGTCGGAGATCTTCCCGTAGAGCGGCGCCGAGGCGGTGGAGGTGAGCAGGTAGGCCGTCACGACCCAGGTGAGCCGGTTGAGGCCGTGGAAGTCCCCGGCGATGGTGGGCAGAGCCGTGGCGACGACGGACTGGTCGAGGGCCGCCAGCAGCATGCCGAGCATGAGGCCGGAGAAGACGACGAGGACCTGCCGGTGGGTCATCGGCACCTCGGCCGCTTCCAGCTCGGACGGCCCGGCAGTCAGTGCACCGCTCACTCAGTCCACCTCCCGGGAGCTGTCGGCTGTCGCGCCCACGATCGTCTCGTAGATGGCGACGAGCGAGGCGAGCTCGGGGTCGCTCAGGACAGAGAGCATCTGGGCGAGGCGTTGCCGGCTCGCCCTCTGCACCCGGGTGACGACTCCGGTGCCCTCCTCCGAGAGGCCGACGAGGACCACGCGGCGGTCGCTCGGCTCTGCCCCCCGGGCGACGAGGCCAGCCCGCACGAGCCGGTCGACCGCCGCGGTCGCCGAGCTCTCGCTGATGCCGAGGCGGTGGGCGAGCTCCCTCATCTGCAGCGGGCCGGCGGTGAGGCTCTGGAGCACCGAGAGCTGGTGGATGGTGAGCCTCTCGATCTCCTCGTGCAGCGTCCGGTCGATCTCCTCGTTGAAACGTCTCTGCAGCTGCGGGCGGAGGTCGATGAGGCGGCGCACCAGCTCGTCCCGCTCGGTGGCGAGGGTGCTCATCGCGCGACGCTTCGAATCTCGGACATCACCTCACCCTAACATTTCGAGAAGCGAAATATTCCGCTCAGACGAGCCCTTCGTCCTCCAGGGCACCCAGCAGCGCCTCGAGCGCCGCCGGGTCGGAGAGCGAGTCGGGTGAAACGGCCCGCTCGACGGGGGTGCCGAGGATGATGCGCCGGATGGGCACCTCGACCTTCTTGCCGTTGAGGGTGCGAGGGAGGGCGGGCACGGCGATGATGCGATCGGGCACGTGGCGGGGCGAGACGTTCTCTCGCAGCCGGCGCCGCACGACTGACTCGAGCCCGGCGAGACCCTCGGGTGCGGTCGGCGCGGCCGGGACGAGGAAGAGGATGAGCTCTCCTTCCCGCCCGAGCTCGGAGGTGTCGACAACGAGGCTGTCGGCCACCTCGTCCACCGCCTCGACGACCCGGTAGAACTCGGCCGTGCCCATCCGCACGCCACCCCTGTTCAAGGTGGCGTCAGAGCGCCCGTAGACGACGAAGGTGTGGCGCTCGGTCTCTTTCACCCAGTCGCCGTGGCGCCAGACACCGGGGAAGGTGTCGAAGTAGGCCTCGTGCAGGCGGCTGCCGTCGCTGTCGCCGACGAAGGCGACCGGCATGGAGGGCATCGGGGCGGTGATGACGAGCTCGCCCACCTGCCCGAGAACCGGGTGGCCCTCTTCGTCGAAGGCGGCGACAGCGGCTCCGAGGGCGGCGCACTGCAGCTCGCCGGCGTGGACGGGGAGAAGCGGGCAGCTGAGGATGAAGGCTGTGCAGACGTCGGTGCCGCCCGAGGCCGACCCGACGAGCACGTCGTCGCCGATGGCGCTGCTCGCCCAGGCGAAGCCCTCCGGCGAGAGGGGTGCCCCGGTCGAGCCGACAGAGACGACAGAGGAGAGGTCGAGGCTCGCCCGGGGCGAGAGGCCCGAGCGGCGGCAGGTCTCGAGGAACGGAGCGCTCGTGCCGAAGAAGGTCACCTTCTCCTCGGCCGCCATCTCGAAAAGGGCGAGGGGGCCGGGGTGGAGGGGGCTGCCGTCGTAGGTGACGATCGTGGCGCCACAGAGCAGGCCGCCGACGAGGAAGTTCCACATCATCCAGCCGGTGGTCGAGAACCAGAAGAAGCGCTTGTCCGGTCCGAGGTCGCTGTGGAGGCGGAGCGACTTCAAATGCTCGAGCACGATGCCGCCGTGGCCCTGCACGATGGCCTTGGGCAGCCCGGTCGTCCCAGAGGAGTAGAGCACCCAGAGCGGGTGGGAGAACTCGACGGGCACCGGGGCGAGCGGCGCCGGGTCCGCCCCGAGGCTCAACAGCTCCTCGAAGCCCACCGCCCGGGCCAGGCCGGGAAGGCCGGCCTGCAGGGCGGCCGTCTTCTCGGCGAGGTCGAAGCGCTTGCCGCCGTAGCTGT
>JAJYQK010000009.1 GCA_021794645.1 Actinomycetes bacterium | reverse complement strand
GGGCCACGCCCCGGCGCGCCCGCAGGCCGGCCCACCCTGCCACGCAGAGGGCGGTGGCAAGGACGCCGACCCCGAGCGCCAGCGGGCCGCCCAGCCCGAGGTGCCGGACGGCGAGGACGGCGGCAGCTAGCAGCAAGAGGGCGAGGATCGCCCCCTCGTCGCTAGGTCGCCGCACGGGCAGGGCCGCCGAGGCGGCCGTCTGTGTCGACGAGGGCCGCCTCGGCCGGGCCGAGCAGGTGCTCGACGAGGAAGCGCCTCGTGCCCACCCGCCAGAGGGCGACTCCCCGGCCCAGCTGGGGCAGGTAGGAGAGCTCCTCGGGGCTACAGCCGAGGAGACCAGCCAGCAGGGAGAGCTCCGAGGCGGGCTGGGCGTAGCAGACGACGGTCTCTGAGTCGGCCAGCAGCCCCTCGGCGAGGCGGGCCTCCTCGCTCCCTCCCGCACCGGCCGCCTCGAGATCGGAGGCCCGGTGGCAGACGGCGACGTTGGCCAGCCCGCGGGCGCGGGCGAGCTTCCAAGAGGAGCGGAGATAGCGGGCCACCGCCACCTCCGAGAGGACGGCCCACGCCTCGTCGACTACGAGCAGGCTCTGGCTACCCTCCCGGCCGGCGGCTGCCGTGACCGCCTGCAGCCAGGAGGCGGCACAGACCATGAGGGCCGGCAGCGCCTCGGAGTGGTACACCTGCGAGAGGTCGACCACCAGGTGTCGTCCTGTCCCGAGATCGCCGCTCGTCTCGCCGTCGAACATCCCAGCCAGGTCCCCGGCCGCCAGTCGGCGCAGCTCGAGGCCGACCTGGCGGCCCTCCGCCACGAGCTCCGGCTCACTGAGGCCGGCGCTCGCCGCCTCCTCGGCCCGGGGCGAGAGGAGCGCCGCCACGACCCGGGCGAGCGTCGGCGGGCGGCGCTCGTCCCGCCTGCAGGAGTCGAGGGCGATCTCGAGGCAGAGGCGCTCTCCGGGCGAGAGGCGACGGCGCAGCGAGGCCTCCGCCAATGCTCCGAGCAGGGTGAGGCGGCCGAGCCGCGCCTCTTCTGGTGGGGCCTCGGCCCACTCGAGCGGGTTCACCCGCCTCCCTCTCCCCGGCGCCAGCTCGATCGGCTCGACACCGAGCGCCCGGGCGAGCGGCCCGTACTCCCCCTTCGGGTCGAGGACGGCCACCCGGCGCCCGAAGGCGGCCTGGCGCAGCAGATAGCTCTTCACGAGCGAGCTCTTTCCTCGCCCTATCTGGCCGAGGACGGTGATGTTCGGGTTCGTCACGATCCCGGCCCGGTAGAGCTCGAACGGATCGTGGCAAAAGGGGTTGCCGGCGACGTCCCGCCCGACGAGGACGCGGCCCACCCCGAGCCGGCCACTGGCTGAGAAAGGGTAGATCGCGCCGAGATGGGCGGTCGTGGCCTCGTGGGCGGGCAGGCGGAGGCCGGCTGGAGAGCGCCTCAACGACAGCCCCGGCCGGTCGGGAGGCTGCAGGTCCAGGCCTCCTCCTGGCAGCCGTAGAGGCGGCGGAGCTCGAGGCGGGAGAGGGCGGCGGCCTGCTCCACCGACCCGCAGCAGACCTCCAGCTCCTCCTCGTCGGAGGCGCTCACGGCCACATAGCCGGAGAAGAGGAAGGCGCCGTGCCCGGCGGCCAGCTCCTCCTCCCGAGAAAAGGCGACCTCCTGCTCGGCCCGGGAACGGGCCGTGACCGCAAAGCCGTGGCGGCGGCGGAGCTCGGCGTCGGCCTGCCCCGAGGTCCGCTCCCGCTCGGCCCGCCTGCTGGCCGCCGCGGGCGGCAGCGGGGCGAGCGTGAGAGAGACGGCCTGACGGGGAGCTCCTCCGAGCAGGAGGGGGAGGAAGGCGGCCGGCCCGACATCAGAGCGCGGCCACTCGGCGACCCAGTAGACGGCCTGCCAGCTGGCGTCGGTGCGCAGGCTGGCCCAGTGCTCCTCGACGCCGAGGGGGAAGGGCCAGCAGCCGAGCGAGGCGCTGCCCGGCTCCTCGTAGGCGCGCCGGATGAAGGCCGCCAGCTCCTCTCGCGAGAGCGGCCCGCTTGCCTGCACACCCCGCTGGCGCAGCTGCTCACCGAGGGCAAGGGCCGAGGAGAAGAGTTGCTCGGCGACCATCTCCTCGCCCCGGCGACGGCCTGGCCCGGCGGCCAGCTGGCGGTGCGGGCGGGCTGTGAGGACGAGGAGGGTCTCTCGCTCTGAGAGCTCGGCCCGGCTCGAGGCGAGGAGCGCCCGGTAGCCAGCGCCGAGGCTGGCGCCGGCGGACGGCTCCTCCAGCCACTCGGCGCCGCTCGGCCGGGTGCGCAGGATCCACTGCAGGCGGTGGAGGTCCTCGCTCCGGGCCGCCAGCGAGGAGAGCACCTGGGCCCAGGCGGCGATGGCGGCGGCCTGGGCCTCCTCGTCTGCGAGGGCAAAGCCGTCGCCGCCGACCCTGAGCGCCACCGAGAGGCCGCCGGCCCGCTTGTCGAGGACGACCCCCTGGCCACCGAGCGAGCCGAGCTCGAGGGAGGAGAGGGCTCCCCTCCTCGCCGGGCGGCCCGGGGGGCGCCACGGGGGCCTCCCCTCGCTCAGGCGGGCGGCGGTGAAGCGGGCCACGGTCGGTCCCCAGGCCTCGACGGGCCGGCCGGCGACCGGGAGGCGAGCCACTGCCAGGC
>JAJYQK010000193.1 GCA_021794645.1 Actinomycetes bacterium | reverse complement strand
TCCGCGAGGATGCTGTCTCCCGGGCGACGTAGCCAGAGGAGCGCGTTCGCGACCTGTTCTGCTCGTCAACTCCAGCTCACAAGGCCTAGGTGCCCCGGCTCATCCTTCGTGCTCGACTTTGTGGAGCACCGAGCCGAGTTTTGTGGAGCACGGCCGTACGACCTATGTCGGCCCTGGTCAACGTGGGTGACGAACCCATAACTCACTCACTCACTCACGGGACCGCCGCTTCTTGTCCTGAGGCGCACCTATCTAAGTCGCGATCCGTCCTCGCACGCCGTCTCGTTTCCAAGCCGAGACGCCGCCGCTCAAACGATGTTCTGCGGCTTGAGATCGAGGTAGACGCCATAGGTCGAGTTGCCGATGGCGGCGGAAGCCACCCCACTCGGGACCTGGCCGCGGCGGACGAGTCGCCATTGGGAGCAGGTGGGTCATGCCGTCCAAGGCCGTCCCCCGGCAAAGTCGTGAGCGACTACTTTCGCTACTTCCTTCTCGATAGCTGCACTGCGAAGGATGATGCCCAGCTCGCGGTTGTACTCGAGGCTCGCCCAAGAGAAGTTCTGGGAGCCGATGTCGACCTGTCCGTCCCTATAGCCCGGGTCGACATCGATGAGCTTGGCGTGGATGTAGATGCGGGCGCTCGGCGCGTAGGTGCGAAGATGGACCCCGGCCCGCACCAGCTTGTTGAAGTTCGAGTACCAGCTCGACTGCCTGGTCATCACGACCTCGACATTGACTCCCCGCCGTGCTGCCGCGCACAGGGCGTCGACGATGGTGTACTCGCTCATCTCTTCGTCTTCGACGAAGAGGCGGTGGCGGGCGGAGTCGATGAGCCTCACGAGTCTGGCGTCGGCTCCCGGGCTCCAGACAAGGTCTGCCCCCGACGGTTCAGGAGAGGAGCGGTCGCCGGCGAAGTCGTGGTTGAAGACATCTGCGATGGCGCGCACGTCAGCCAGGTTCGAGTCGAAGACGCCCACGTCCCGCGATGAGGAGTAGTACTGCCGCGTCAGGTTCATCGTGAGAATCAAGGCTTCTTTGTTGTCCACGACGATGGACTTCTGATGTGTGAGGTCGTACGAGCTCGGTGCCCAGCGCACGTGCACCCGGTGGTGAGTGAGATAGGCAAACGCTGGCTGGTTGGCCGACTGTTCGTAGTGCCTGTCGAGGATCACCCTCACATCGACTCCCCTCTCGGCGTCGGCCGCGAGGAGGGTGTCAGCGTGGGGATCGTTGAGCTCGTACATGGTCATCTCGAGGCTGCGGCGAGCCGAGCTGATGAAGCGGTAGATCGGCGAAAGGCCGTCGTTCGGTTCGATGATGAGCCGGTAGGTGCCGGCTCTCGCCGACCCGATCAGAGTGGTCCGGTGGGCGGTGAGCCGAGCAACGGCTGGCGCCGTGGACCCGTAGGAGAGCCTGGTCTGCAGGACGCGGTCGTGCTTGCCGGCATAGCCAGCAGCAGTGAACGAGGCGATGACCGGAACAACGACGGCGACGATGACGATGAGCTCTCTCGCGCTCCTCTTCGCCCTCTTCTCGAACCGCCAGAACCCGAGCGGACCGCTCGATGCCGACTGGTCGACCGGCCGCGGCCCAAAGGGAACCTGTCCGATCTCGCTCTTCATGTCTGCCCTCGTTCCGAGACGAGGTCCCGGTCGAAAAGGGCTGGCACTAGGACTACGAGCCCGACCAGGGTGGCAACGGCGATGAGGAGGAAGCGAGAGATCATCACTCCCCCCTCTGGCGAGACCCGAGCGCCCGTGCGCCGTCCATGTCTAGATGATCCCATGGCCGGGGCCGAATCGAGCATTGCACTCTCATCGGCGCGCCAGGATCGCTCAACGAGCCTGCCTCCAGGTTCCACCAGGGACCTCGGAACACGACGTGCCCCGGGGCGGCAAGAGCAGGCAAGCGACGAGGACACACGGGCCGGCAATGACGCGTTCTACTGCTCGCTCCATCCGGGCGGGCGCGCCGGCGCCCTCCTGCTGGCGGGGTGGCCTCCAGGTCCGGCGGCTGCGCCACGTCGCCGCCCCTTCCGGAGCAAACGGTCCCGAGGCCGACGACGGGGCGCGACGCTGTAACCCTGTCCTCATGCGCCGGTTGCCTCGCCTCGCCGCTCGCTTCGGCGGGCGACGCCGAGCCGGCCCTCCGGGCGGACGATCCTGGCGACGGCGCCCTTGTCAGGGCTTGGAGGAGACGAGCTCTCTTTCCATCATCGCCGAGCGATCCTTCAAGCTGAGAGGCACCTCGGTCGGGTAGTCGCCTGTGAGACAGGCGCGACATACCCCGTGGCCCTCTGCATCTGCCCCGACGGCTTCCATCAGGTTGGGAAGCGACAGGAACTCGAGCGAGTCCGACCCTATGTGGGCGTTCATCTCCGCCGGGGTCAGCTGAGCGCCTAGGAGCTCATCTCGCGAGGGTGTGTCGATCCCGTAGAAGCAAGGCCAGGAGAAGGGCGGCGACGAGATGCGCAGGTGGACCTCTGAGGCCCCGGCCTCCTTCAGCATCTTCACGAGCTGCCTGGTCGTCGTGCCGCGCACTATCGAGTCGTCGACGACGATCAATCGCTTGCCCTCGATGCTGGCCCGCAGCGGGTTCAGCTTGCGACGCACCCCGAGCGCCCGTGCCTCCTGGGTGGGGGCGATGAAGGTGCGGCCGATGTACCTGTTCTTGATGAGGCCCTGTCCGAAGGAGATGCCGCTGGCAGCGGCGTAGCCCTCGGCTGCTACCACTCCGGAGTCGGGCACGCCGATGACGAGGTCCGCCTCGACGGGGTCCTGGCCGGCGAGCAGCTCGCCCATCCGCCGGCGAACCGAGTAGACCTCCCGGTTGCGCAGGCGACTGTCTGGCCGGGCGAAGTAGACGAACTCGAAGACGCAGAGATGAGCGTCCTTCGCCTCCTCGCCGAAGGGCCAGTAGCTCTTCGGCCCGGTGGCGTCGATCACGATCATCTCGCCGGGCTCGATCTCTCGGACGAGCTCGGCCCCGCAGATGTCGAGAGCCGGTGACTCAGAGGCAATCACCCAGCCGGTGCGGGGACCTTCGTCGACCTTGTAGTCGAGCCGGCCGAGGCAGAGCGGTCGAAAGCCGTGCGGGTCGCGCACGGCGACGAGCCGGTCGGCATCCATGAGGGCGAAGGCGAAGGCGCCCTTCAGGCGGGGCAGCACGGCGTGCAGAGCTGCCAGCAGATGGTCCGAGCCCTCCTCGTCCGGCTCTGACAGCCCTTCCTCCTCCTCGGGGAAGCCCTGGGCCAACAGCTCGGCCACGACATCGCTGTCGGAGGTGAGGGCGCCGAGCATGCCCGCCTCGATGGCGAGCGACTCGGTGTTGGTGAGGTTGCCGTTGTGCCCGAGGGCGAAGCCGGCCTTCCCCGCAGGGCGGTAGACGGGCTGGGCGCTGTGCCAGGTGCTCGGTCCTGTCGTCGAGTAGCGGGTGTGGCCGATCGCCAGATCGCCTTGGAGCGACGAGAGCCCCCGTTCGTCGAAGACCGAGGTGACGAGGCCCATGTCCTTCAGGACGGTGATCCTCTCGCCGTCGCTCACGGCCATGCCGGCCGACTCCTGGCCCCGGTGCTGCAGGGCGAAGAGGCCATCGAAGGTGAGCTGGGAGACGAAGGCGCCGGGGGCGTACACCCCGAAGACGCCGCAAGCCTCCTTCACGGGACCATTCTGCCATCCCCCGCCACCTCCCCCGCCCGCCCGGACCGAGCCGGTAACCTCCCCCGGACCCCGAAAGAGACGCCGATGATCGACCTGCACTGCCATTCCACCTGCTCAGACGGCTCCGAGTCGCCGGCGAGCCTGGTGCGGCTGGCTGCAGGCGCAGGGCTGAGCGCGCTCGCCCTCACCGACCACGACGGCCTCAGCGGCTTGCGCGAGGCCGAGGAGGCCGCCTGTTCGGCCGGCATCGAGCTCGTCCCTGGCTGCGAGGTGTCCTGCGCCTTCTCGCCCGGGTCCCTCCACATCCTCTGCTACTTCGTGGAGGAAGGCGACGGCCCGCTGCAGTCCCAGCTCGAGCGGCTGCGGGCAGACAGGGCCAGCCGCAACGAGCGTCTGGTCGCCCGCCTGAACGAACTGGGCATCGAGATCACCCTCGAGGAGGTGGCCGCCGAAGCGGGCGGTGACACCCTCGGGCGGCCCCACTTTGCCGCCGCTCTGGTGCGAAAGGGGGTGAGCGGGAGCTACCAGGCCGCCTTCGACGACCTGCTCGGCAAGGGCGGTCCGGCCTACATACCGAAGGCTTTCGTTTCGGCCGAGGAGACGCTGGCGGCTGCCGCCGGCTCCCGAGCGCTCACCGTGCTCGCCCACCCCCTCTCGCTCTCTCTGGCGCCGCCGGCGCTGGAGAGCTTCGTCATCTCCTTGCGCGAGGCCGGGTTGACCGGGATGGAGTGCCTCTACGGCCGCTACGCCCCGGAGGAGAGAGCGGGCCTTGTTCGCATCGCCGAACGAAACGGCCTCGTCGCCACGGGCGGCTCGGACTACCACGGCAGCTTCAAGCCGGATCTGGCGGTGGGCGTCGGGCGCGGCGACCTCGAGGTGCCCGACTCGGTGCTCTCTGCCCTGAAGGAGAGAAGGACGGCGTGAAGGAAGGGTCGAGGAGAGCCTCAGCGCCCCGCCGTCGGAGCAGAGGTTGCTCAGCTCACCGGCGCGGACCGGCTGCACGGCAACCTGATGAGCGCTTCGGAGGGTGACCGAACCGCCTCTCTCGGGCTGGACGCTCTCGGCGCCAGACAGCCGGCCCATTTGGCGCCGAAACGGCGGCGAGATCAGCCGCGGGGCGTGAGGTCCAGGTCGCCAGGGGGCTCGGGGGAGACCTTCCAGACGAGATAGCCCTTGTCGAACTCCTCGTGGTAGCGCTTCGTCGCCGCCACGAGGTCGGCGAAGGCTCCCTCGAAGTCCTCCCACCGCTCATGTTCGATCACCTGGCGGAGGCTGGTCATCTCCTCGTCGAGGAAGGTCCGCATCGAGGCCGTGTACCTCGGGCGGACCACGACAGAGGCCTTCAGGATCTTCACCGCCTGCGAGAGCTGGTAGCGGGCGACGGCGCGGTTGCGGGCCATCCCGGCATGGAAGCACTTCCACATCCGATCCGACACCTCGACCATGAGACGGGACATGCCCGGCTGGATGGCAGCCAGCTCGTCAAGGGTGAGCTGCACCTTGCCGTTGTCGACGAGATGCGTGTGGTCGGTAGACGGCTCCAGCTCGGGCATGACGCGAAGGTAGCCCGGCCTCTCAGCAGCCGACAGCAGGGGCGAGGAGGAGGAGGGCGGCCAGGCCCACCAAAGCAGCCGGCAGGACGACGCGCGCTCCCACCCTGAGAAAGAGGCCCGCGCTCACCGGCGAGCCGAGCCGCCCCATGGCATCGACCCAGAGCAGCGAAGCGAGTGAGCCAGTTACGAGCAGACCGGGGCCGGCGTTGACGCCCCAGAGGACGGGCCAGAGCGCGCAGCTGGCATGCCCGGTCCCGTTCGATACGGCCGGCAGGGCGACGAGAAGGGCGGGCAGGTTGTTGACGACGTTCGCCCCCGCACCGCTCACGGCCGCCTGGCGCAGGTAGGCGAAGGGGCCCGTCCCGCTCAAGAGGGCGTGGACGTGGAGGTCCGAGGCAGCCGAGGCGGCCAGCACGCCGAGGGCGGCGGCGAGGAGTGCCGTCCGCCATGGGATGACGCGCCAGGGGAGCTGGCGGCTGATCACGCAGAGGACCAGGTCGGCGCCGAGAGCCACCTCCCACTCGGCCACCCCGTGCGGCGGTCCGAGGACGAAGCCGACGAGAACCACTGCGACCACCACCGAGCCGGTGAGGAGGACCCGCCCCGCCTCCTTGTCGCCTTCGAAGGCTCGCCCAGCCGGACCGCCCTCCTCCGGCCCGAACGGCTGAGCGCCCCGGACGAGGCGGTAGAGGAAGTAGCCGGCGATGCAGGCGACGAGGCTCGGGAGGCCGAGGTGCTCGAGGAATTGCCAGGGAGCGACCCTGTAGCGGGCCACGACGATCAGGTTGGTGAGGTTCGAGACGGGGAGGAAGGAAGAAGCGAGCAAGGCGAGGAGCACGGGCTGGAAGCCGAGGTAGCGAGGAGAGCACCCCTGCCGGCGGGCGATCCGCACGTAAAGGGGCGTGAGCAGGACGACGGCGGCGTCGAGGTTGAGCACCGCCACGGTGCCAGCCCCGAGCAGCCACAGTCCGGGCACGAGGAAGCGCCCGCTGGCAAAGCGCCCGGCGAGCGCCTCGAAGTACCCGAGGCGGTCGAGCAGCACCGCCAGCGGGATGGCGGCGAGCAGGAAACCGAGCGGCGCGGCGAGCGGGCGGAGGGCGTGGCCAGCCGCCCCGAGCGGGACGAGACCCGAGGCGACCGCCACGACGACACAGACAAGGGGTGGCAGGAAGGCCGGGAGGCGCCACGGCCGGAGGAGGGCACCCCCGACAGCGAGCGCCATGAGAACGAGGCGGGCGGCGGTCACCCGTCGGCTCTGTCTCCCGGCAGCCACCTGTAGGTGGTCCAGCCCTCGACCGGGAAGGCGCCGAGCGACCGGTAAAAGCCGATCGCCCGCTCGTTCCAGTCGAGGACGTTCCACTCGATCCTCCCGGCGCTCATCCCGGCCAGGGCGGTGAGCAGCTGCCGCCCGTAGCCCTTCGAGCGGTGCGCCGGGCGGACGTAGAGGTCTTCGAGCCAGATGCCCGGGCGCCCGAGGAACGTGGAGAAGCTCCGGAAGTACAGGGCGAAGCCGACTGCCCTGCCCTCCTCGTCCTCGGCCAGCAGCACCTCGGGCACCGCCTCCGGGCCGAAGAGCGCCTCAGCCAGCTCCTCGTCGTCCCACACCACCTCACGGCCGAGCTCCTCGTAGGCGGCGAGCTCCCTTATGAGCTCCCCGACGACGGCGGCATCTGCGGCCACGGCTCTGCGCAAGGGCATGGGCAGACTCTAGGTAGGAGCCGGCGAGCGGGGGCCCGATGAGACCAGACGGGCCCGCCGGCACCACCCCCTAACCTCGCCGGCGGGGACAGCTGGGCAGGACGGTCGGGAGAGGAGCGAAAGGCACGACGATGAGGACGAGCCGCGGGCAGGAGGCGGGTGCCCCGCTTTTGCTCTGTGACGCAGACGGCAACCTCTTTCCCTCCGAGGAACCGGCCTTCGCCGCTTCGGCGGAGGTGGCAAACGCCCTCCTCGCAGCCTTCGGCTCCTCGCGGCGCTACGGCCCTGAGGAGCTGCGGCGCGAGGCGCTCGGGCGCAGCTTTCGCAGCACCGCGGCGGCCCTGCTGCAGGCGGAAGGACACGAGATCGGCCCTGAAGAGCTGGAGAGCTGGGTCGAGAGGGAGAAGCAGGCGGTCACGGCGCGGCTGCTCGAGGAGCTGAAGCCCAACAAAGAGGTGACCAGCGCCCTCGACCAGCTGCAAGACCGGTTCCGCCTCGCAGTGGTGACCTCGAGCGCGGCCAGCCGGCTGGCTGCCTCCCTAGCGGTGACGGGCCTCACCCCCTACTTCCCCTCCGAGGTGCGCTTCAGCGCCGAGGACTCCCTCCCGGTACCGAAGAGCAAACCGGACCCGGCCGTCTACGAGTTCGCCCTCGCCTCCCTCCGAGAGCCGCCGGAAAGAGCGCTCGCCATCGAGGACTCGCCTGCGGGCGTGGAGTCCGCCGCTGCCGCCGGCCTGGCGGTTGCCGGCAACCTCGCCTTCGCTCCCGCAGACGAACGGAGGGCCCGGGCTGCCGATCTGTTGTCGCGGGGGGCCTTCGCCGTGCTCGACAGCTGGTCCGAGCTCGCAGCGCTCGCCGGGAGGTGGCAGCCGGCGAGCAAGAGCCGCTCGTGACGGCGCCGCAGCGCCGCCAGCGGGTGGCGGCTGTAAATGGCCCTTACGTTTGCCCGATGCCGTTGCTCCCATTACACGACCCGTCGTTATGCTCACGCCATGGCCGCGAGCGCCGATGCCGCTGACGACCCCGTCCTGCAGGCCCTCGAGGGCCTGGTCGAGGCGATACATGCCAACGCCGAGGTGAACAAGCAGATACTGCGGCGCGCCCGTCAGCTGCGGACGGCACGGGAACGGCAAAAGAGCTGGCGGGACATCACAGCGGCTGAGGAGCGCCCTCTCATCATCGAGATGCTCCGCGGCAACCAGGCCCGCCTTTCCAGCGCAGGTAGCCAGCTCCGGCGTGCCCAAGCCCGGGCCCTCAGGGAAGAGGGCCTGACGATGGACCAGATCGCCTTCCTCTTCGGCGTCACGCGCCCCCGCGTCATCGCCCTCTTGCGCGACTCAACGAAGAGGTAGCTCCGGACCCCTGAGGCTGCCGTTGTCGGCCCGGCCGGCGGCATCGTCCCTCTGCTCAGCCCGGCAGCTTCGCCAGCACCCGGTCCAGGCGCTCTGCCACCTCGTCGCCATCGTGCTCGGAGAAGACGAGCGGAGGGCGGATCTTGAGGACGTTCTCGGCCGGCCCCGTCGTGCCGACGAGCACCCCGAGCCGTCGGAGGCTGTTGGCGACAGCAGAGGCGGTGGCAGCGTCGGGACGGTTGTCGGAGCCGAGCAGCTCGAGCCCGAACAGCATTCCCCAGTTGCGCAGGGCGCCGACGCGCTCCCGGCCCGCCACGACGTCCTCGAGCAGGGCGCGCAGGTGCGCCGCCGATGCCGCTGCCCGCTCGACGAGCCGCTCCTCTTCTACGACGCGCAGCACCGCCAGGGCGGCGGCGCAGGCGAGGCTGTTGCCGCCGAAGGTGCTGAAGTAACCGGTCTGGCGGACGAAGGGATCCACGAGCTCGGCCCGCCCAAGGAGGGCGGCGACCGGAAAGCCGTTGCCCATCGGCTTTCCGAGCGTCATGAAGTCGGGCTCTACTCTCGATGGCATGACGCTCCAGAGGGACTCGCCGGTGCGGCCGTAGCCGGCCTGGACCTCGTCGGCGACGAAGAGCGCCCCTGCTGCCCGGGCGGCCGCCGCTGCCGCCTGCAACCAGTGGTGAGCCGGCCCGAGGATGCCGTCGCTCGTGAAGGCTGGGTCGGCAAAGAGGGCAGCCGGCGGGTGGCCCGCTTCCTCGAGCTCGGACAGAGTGAGCTGCAGCTCCGTTTCGGCGGCGCCCGAGCCAGGGGGATCGAGAAGGCCCACGTGCGGCGGCCGGAAGTCAGCAGGCCACTCTTCGGGCGAGAGCGCGGTGGTGGCCTCAGTCACTCCGTGGTAGGCGTGGGAGGTGACGAGGGCGCCCGTCCGCCCGGTCGCGTGGCAGGCGATGCGCCAGACGATGTCGTTCGCCTCGCTGCCGGAGTTGAGGAAAAGGACCCGGTCGAGTCCAGCCGGCGCCAGCTCGATCAGGCGCTCGGCCAGCTCGACGCTCGCCTCGTGCAGGTAGCGGGTGTTCGTCACCAGTCGTCCTGCCTGGTCCGCCACGACCGCCACCACCGCCGGATGGCAGTGGCCGAGGACCGGGACGTTGTTGTAGGCGTCGATGTAACTGGAGCCGGCCGCGTCGAAGAGATGGACGCCCTCCCCCCTCACGAGGTGGAGGGGCTCGTCATAGGTGAGCGATAGGGGCCCGAGCACCCTGCGGCGCGCCTGCACGAGCTCCTCGGTGCTGCGCGCCCGATCGCCCCGGCGGCGCCGCCGACCGGGCGGCCGCCGGGCCGCCTCCGAGAGGCGCTCTCCCACCTGATCAAAGCCCTCGGCGGCGAGGAGGCGCAGGAACTCGACCGCCCCTTCGGGAAAGCGCGGGGCGTCAGGGTGCCGGCTCCGCCGCCAGGTGCTCACCACGGCGGCCGTGGCGCAGCGGGTCGCGACGAGGTCGCCGAGGAGAGCGCCCTCTTGCTCCTCGAGCGGGTTGACCTCGCAGTAGCCGGCGATCATCGACTCGGCCATCTCGAGCGCGTCGGGGCGGCCGTCGAGGACGTCGGCCAGGGCGACGGCCAGGTCACAGACGAGAGACGTGTGGGTCATGTCGCCGAAGTCCGTGATGCCTGCTATCTGCCCGCGCTCGTCGACGAGGACGTTCTCTCGGCTGAGGTCGTTGTGGACGAGCTGGGCTCTGAGCGACGGCAGCACCGGCTCCACCCTTTTCTCGAAGCGGGCCAGCACCTGTGCCACCAGCTGGGCCGGCTCTCCCTTCAACAGCTCGAGGCGGTCGCGCAAAAGGGCGGCGTGGCGCAGGTCCCACTGGATCGGGTAGCCAGCGGCCGGGTGAAAGTAGCCGCGGAGAGCTCTGCCCAGCCTGGCCGCGCCCCGTCCCCATCCCCGCAGCTGTGAGGCGCCGAGCTCCTCCCTTCCGGCATGGTGGCCGTCGAGGAAGGTGAAGAGCTGGACAAGCGAGGAGCGGCCGTCCTGGCCGGCTACGGCAACAGTCGGCTCGCCTCCGAGCGTGGGCAGGACCTCTGGCACCGGTATGCCCGGATCCACCCGCCGGATGTGGGCGAGAGCGCCCGTCCTCATCTCCACGACCTCGCGGGCGTCCGCGGGGTTGTGGACCTTAAGGAGGTAGCGATCGGTCCCGGCGTCGACGCGGAAGTTGAGATCTCGCTCGCCGTGCAGCTCGACCAGCTCGCCCTCGTGGCCATAGTGCTCGGCGAGCAGCTCACCAGCGCGCTGGCTGCTGATGGCAGGACGAGGTTCTTCCAGCGGATCGGTCATGTCGAGGTCCCGGCCGAGGCCGAGCTGGGGGTCGCCCGGATCATGATGTCGAGCGGGCATAGACGCGCTGGCCGTCGACGAAGGTGAGGTCCACCTGCACATGACCGATCTCTCCTGGCGGCAGCGAGAAAAGATCCTCGTCGAGGACGACGAGGTCGGCTCGCTTTCCGACCGTGACCGAGCCGGTGGTCTCCTCCAGGTGGTTGAAGTAGGCCGAGCCCATCGTGAACGCCGCGACTGCGCTCGAGAGCGGGATCCGCTCGTCGGGGAGGAAGGGGGGCTCTTCGCGTTCGCTGCCGGCGGCGTAGGCGTAGTCCGGCGGCGCCTGGCGGTTGACGGCGACATGGATCTCAGAGAGGGCGTTCGGCGTTGAGACGGGCCAGTCGCTGCCGAAGCAGAGGCGGGCCCCTGCCCGCTGCAGGCTGGCGAAGGGGTACTGGGTTGCCGCCCGCTCCTCTCCGAGGAAGGGCAGCGTGAACTCGGTCATCTGCGGCTCGTAGCAAGCCCAGAGAGGCTGGGCGTTCGCCATGACGCCAAGGGCGGCGAAACGAGGTACGTCCTCTGGGTGGATCACCTGGATGTGAGCGGCGCAGTGGCGGTTGTCAGAGCGCCCGTTGGCCAGGCGGGCCGCCTCTACGGCATCGAGCACTTCGCGCACGGCCCTGTCGCCGATGGCGTGGAAGTGAGCCTGGAAGCCCTCCCGGTCGACCGCAGTGACGTAGCGCTTCAGCTCCTCGGCCTCGAAGAAGCTCGTGCCGTGGTTGTGGGTCTCGTGGCCCTCGCGATCGAGATACGGGGTGAGCATGGCTGCCGTGAAGTTCTCGCAGACGCCGTCCTGCATGAACTTGACGGCGCTCGCCCGGAAGCGGGCACCGGTGGCCGCCTTCTCCCGCCTCGTCAGCAGCAGGTCGATCTGGTCTTCGCCCTTGTCGCGGGCCCACCAGAGCGCTCCGACCACGCGGCCGGTCAGGCGGCCGGCGGCGTCGAGTGAGACGAAGGCGTCGAAGCAGTCGGGGACGACCGGATAGTCGCCGACTATCGCCTCCTGCCAAGCGGTGATCCCGAGACTGTGGAGATACCGCTGTCCCTCGAGGATCCCCGCTGAGATCTCCGCTGTGCTCGGCGCCGGCACCACTCGCTGCACGAGAGCCATCGCCCCTTCCTGCAAGGTGCCGACGACACCGCCGGCAGCGTCGCGCTCGATCCTGCCGTCAGAGGGGTCCGGTGTGCGTGAGTCGACGCCGGCCCGTTCGAGGGCGGCCGAGTTCACCCAGGCGGCATGGTGGTCTCGATTCGACAAGAAGACGGGCCTGTCCGGGACTACTGCGTCGAGCTCCTCCTTGCGCGGCACACCGCCGGGAAAGACGTCGATCGCCCATCCGCCGCCCGTTATCCACTCGGCGTCGGGATGGGCGGCCGCATGACGCCGCACGAGGCCCAGGTACTCCTCCCGGCTGTGGGCCTCCGACAGGTCGCAGGAGAGGCGCTCGAGGCCCCCTCCAGAGGCATGGACGTGGGCATCCTGGAAGCCCGGCAGGAGGGTGCGGCCCGACAGGTCGAGCAGTTCG
>JAJYQK010000032.1 GCA_021794645.1 Actinomycetes bacterium | reverse complement strand
GAAGGAGTCGCCGGCGGGCCGGATGGCCTCGTGGGCCTCCTGGGCGTTCTTCACCCGCTTGCGGTAGGTGCGGGGGGCCTCGGGCACCGACTGGGCGCCGTAGAGCTGGCGGGCCTGGGCCCGGGCGGCCGAGAGGGCCGTCTCCGAGAGGGTGGTGGAGTCGGTCCGCATGTAGGTGATGTAGCCCCGCTCGTAGAGCCCCTGGGCGAGCCGCATCGTCCGCTGGGCCGGGTAGCGCAGCTTGCGCGCCGCCTCTTGCTGCAAAGTCGAGGTGATGAAAGGGGCGGCCGGCGAGCGGCGGAAGGGGCGCTCCTCGACCGAGGCCACCTCGTAGGGCGCCCCGGCCAGGCTGGCGGCGAGCGCCTCGGCGGCCGGCTGATCGAGGCGGACCACCTCGTCCGGGCGGGCGAGGGTGCCGGCCGAGGTGAAGTCGTCCCCACTGGCGAGGCGCTTGCCGCCGAGCTCGACGAGGCGGGCCCGGAAGGACTGGCCGGCCGAGGAGAACGACCCTTCGAGCGAGGACCAGCCGGCGGTCGAGAAGGCCATCCGCTCCCGCTCCCGCTCGACCACGATGCGGGTGGCGACAGACTGGACCCGGCCGGCAGACAGGCCGCGAGCCACCTTGCGCCAGAGGACGGGCGAGACCTCGTAGCCGTAGAGGCGGTCGAGGATCCGTCGCGCTTCCTGGGCGTCGACGAGCCGGCGGTCGAGCTCACGGGGGTGTGAGATGGCCTCTTCGATCGCCCCGGGCGTGATCTCGTGGAAGACCATGCGCCGGACCGGCACGCGGGGGGAGAGGACCTCGACGAGGTGCCAGGCGATCGACTCGCCTTCCCGGTCCTCATCTGTGGCGAGGTAGACCTCGCTCGCGTCGGCGAGGAGGCGCTTCAATTTCGCCACCTGGTCCTTCTTCTCCCGGCTGACGACGTAGAGCGCCTTGAAGTCGTTGTCGACGTCGACGCCGAGCCGGGCCCAGGGCTCCTTCTTGAAGGCAGCCGGGACGTCGGCGGCCGAGCGGGGCAGGTCCCTTATGTGCCCGATCGAGGACTCGACGTGGTAGTCGCGGCCGAGGAAGCCCGCGATCGTCTTCGCCTTGGCCGGCGACTCGACGATGACTAGCGGCTTTGCCATGACTACCTGTCAGCTCCTCTGTCCGGACCGGCCGGCATCGGGCCTGACGTTATGCCAGGCCGGCCGGCCCCCGGCGCGCGAGCCCCTCTCAGGCGACCGGCTCGGCGACGGCCTCGTCGATCCGTGTGTCCTCCTCGCCGAAGGTGCCCGTCGAGCGCTTCGAGAAGAGGATCGCCCCGAGCAGCACCGCCAGGGCGACGCCGGCCACGACGAAGCGGGCGTCGTTGTGGCGAAGCGTGATGACCGCCGGGAGGATGAGCAGGGAGACGAGGTTCATCACCTTGATGAGCGGGTTGAGCGCCGGGCCGGCGGTGTCCTTGAAGGGGTCGCCGACGGTGTCGCCGATGACGGCGGCCTTGTGCGGCTCCGAGCCCTTGCCGCCGTGGTGGCCGTCCTCGATGTACTTCTTGGCGTTGTCCCAGGCCCCGCCGGAGTTGGAGAGGAAGTTGGCCATCAGCTGACCGGTGAGGATGGTGCCGGCGAGGAAGGCGCCGAGGGCGATGTAGTTGATGAGGAAGCCGACGATGACCGGCGCCAGGATGGCGAGCAGCGCCGGGGTCGCCAGCTCCCGCTGGGCCGCCGCGGTGCAGATCGAGATGACCCGGCCGTACTCGGGCTTCTCGGTGCCGTCCATGATGCCGGGGTGCTCCCGGAACTGCCGGCGCTCCTCCACCACCACCGTGCCGGCCGAGCGGCCGACGGCCCGCACCGCCAGAGCGGAGAAGAGGAAGGCGATCGAGCCCCCGATGAGCAGCCCGATGAAGGTCGTCGGCTTGGCGACGTCGATCTGGGTGAGCGGGCTCGAGAAGAGGGCGTTGCCGATGGCGGCCAGGTGGAGCTGGCTCCCGATCGTCTCGATGAACGAGGCGAACAGGGCGACCGAGGCGATGACGGCCGAGCCGATGGCCACACCTTTGGTGATGGCCTTGGTGGTGTTGCCGACGGCGTCGAGGCTCACCATCACCCGCTCGGCCTCGCCGTGGAACTCGCCCGACATCTCGGCGATGCCCGCCGCGTTGTCGGCCACCGGCCCGAAGGAGTCCTCCGAGATGACCATGCCCGTTGTCGAGAGCATCCCGATGCCGACGAGGGCGACAAGGTAGAGGTCGACGTCGATGTTGCGCCCGCCGAGCCCGACGGCCGCCGCGATGGCGACGGCGATGGCGAGGATGGCCCAGACGGAGGATTCGAGGCCGAGCGAGATGCCAGAGAGGACCGTCGTGGCCGGGCCGGTCCTCGTCGACTCGGCCACCTCCCGGACGGGCTTGGTCTCAGTCGAGGTGAAGTACTCGGTGATGAGGCTCGCCACGAGGGCCAGCGCGACGCCGACGAGCACGGCCCAGAAGACCTTCAGGTTGTGGACGTAGAACTGCGCGACGAGGAAGGCCCCGATCAAGGTGAGGAGGGCCGAGAAGCGGAAGGCCCGGTTGATCGGCGCCATGGCGCTGCGGTCTTTGTGGCCGGCCCGCACCATGAGGATGCCGACGGCGGCCGAGATGATGCCGATGGCGGCCACGACGAGGGGGTAGATGAGCCCCCGCGCCCAGGCGGCCGGGTTGTGGGCGTAGAGGGTCCGGAAGGCCGAGTAGCCGAGGATGAGCGAGGCGATGATGGTGATCTCGTAGGACTCGAACAGGTCGGCTGCCATGCCGGCGCAGTCGCCGACGTTGTCGCCGACGTTGTCGGCGATGGTGGCGGCGTTGCGGGGGTCGTCCTCGGGGATGCCGGCCTCGACCTTGCCGACGAGATCCGCCCCGACGTCGGCGGCCTTGGTGAAGATCCCGCCGCCGACCCGCATGAACAGCGCCAGGAGCGAGGCGCCGAAGCCGAAGCCGACGAGGACAGCCGTGGCGGTGTTCTGGAAGATGAAGACGATGCCGGTGGCGCCGATGATCCCGAGACCGACGCAGAACATGCCCGTGATGCCACCGGTGCGGAAGGCGACCTTCAAGGCGCCCGGCAGCTCACCGCCCCGGGCCGCGGCGGCGGTCCTCACGTTGCCCCGCACGGCCATCGACATGCCGATGAAGCCGGTGATCGAAGAGAAGGTGGCCCCGACGAGGAAGGCGATCGCCCGGGCGAAGCCGGCCGAGGTGAAGGTGAGCGCCACGTGGTTGCCCGGGCCCACCACCTTGGTGGCCGTGAAGAAGACGAGGACGAAAAGGGGCACGACGATGATGGCGATCGTGCGGAACTGGCGGCGCAGGAAGGCGATGGCACCCTCCTGGATGGCGGCGGCGATCTCCTTCATGGAGACGGTGCCCTGGTCGGCGGCGAGAACGCCGCGCATCAGGTACATGGCGACGAGGATGGCTACAGCTCCGGCGGCGAGAGCCAGGCCGAGCCAGACGCGCTCAGCCCCGCCGAGGGTGAACGCCTGGTACCCGCCAGAGCTCGCCAGGAGGGGTGGGTGAGGCACCGATCAGCTCCTTTTGCTCAGGTCGGGGGCAGGATAAACGGCCGACGCTGCATGTTCAAGATTTCACTAGCCCTACCCGGCCCGCCAGGGACTACTCCTGGTCCTCGACGGGCGCCAGCGGCGGCGAAGCGGCCGCCTCGGCCGGACGGATGATCTCGACCACGGGGTTGATCATCGCCGAGCGGCCCCCCTTCTCCCCCACTATCCCCTCGGCCGTGATGAGGGCCCCGGGGTCGACCCCGGGGTAGCGCCGCCGGCCCTGGAAGACGAGGAGGAGCTGGCCGCTCCCGTCGGTGAGCGTGCACTCGACGCTCGGGACGCCGGCCCGGGGCTGCACTCGCACGAGGCGCACCCGACCCCCGACGCGGGCCCGCTGGCGGTAGGCGAGCTGGGCGATCGGCTGGGTGCCGGGCACCCGCGCCGGCTCTCCCCCGGCCGCCCGCTCGAGGGCCTCGGCCACCTCCTCCTCGGTGCCGGCGCCGGCCGGCCCCCGCCAGGGCACGAGCTCGCGGCGCCGCTTGCCGAGGGGGAAGGGGACGATCGTGGCCGTGGCGTGCGGCAGTTGGGAGACGAAGCCGGCGATGCGGTCGGCTGTCCGGTCGTGGAGCACCCGCCGCCAGACGCCCTCGAAGACGCGGCGGGGGAGCAGGATCGAGACCTCGGTCCGGCCGTCGGCGGCCGCCTCGGCCACCACCTCCATCGAGGCTCGCACGAGGCGGCGGTCCGGGCACTCGACGAGGTCGAGGGGGAGCCCGGCGAGGCCGAGGCGGCGCCACTGGCGCTCGAGCTCGGTCGAGACCGATGTGTCGAGGATGAAATGGACGGCCCGCAGCTCGTCTGGCTGCAGGGTGCGGGCGTACTGGAGGGCCCGGGCCGTGGCGAGGTCGAGCCGCTCGACGAAGACGAGCACGACGTGGCGCCGGAGGGCGGGCGCCTCGGCTGCGTTTGCGGCATTCTCCTCCAGCTCCTCTTTCTCCACCTGGTACTGGCGGTGGAGCCGGAGCAGCACGACGAAGAGGATCGGGAAGAGGACGACGACGAGCCAGGCCCCCTCGGTGAACTTAACGACGGCGAGGATGCCGACGATGATGAACGAGAGCACGGCGGCAAAGCCGTTTATGAAGATCTTGTGGCGCCACCCTCGCTCCTTGTGGGAGATGTGGTGCTTCACCATGCCCGCCCCGGCCATCGTGAAGCCGACGAAGACGCCGATGGCATAGAGCGCGACGAGGGCGTTGACGCTCGAGCGGGTGGCCGCCAGCAGGATCGCCGAGGCGACCGCCAGGATCAAGATGCCGTTCGAGAAGACGAGGCGGTGGCCCCGCCGCGTCAGCTGGCGGGGCAGGTAGGCGTCCTCGGCCACGAAAGAGGCCAGGTTGGGAAAGCCGTTGAAGCTGGTGTTGGCACCGGTGAAGAGGATGAGGGCCGTGACGGCCTGGATGTAGTAGAAGCCGAACCGGCCCCCGAGGGAGTAGCCGAAGACGTAGTGGGCCTCCTGGGAGAGGACCGTCGGGTTGCCCGTGTCGAAGGGGACGGCGTGGGTGAAGCGGGCGAGGAGAGAGACCCCGAGGACGAGGAAGCCGAGGATCGACGACATGACCACGAGCACCCGGCGGGCGTTCACCCCCTCGGGCCGCTTGAAGGTGGCCACCCCGTTCGAGATGGCCTCGAGGCCGGTGAGCGAGGAGCCGCCGTTGGCGAATGCCCGCAGCACCACGAGCAGCCCTGCTCCGTAGAAGAGGCCGGAGGTCGAGTGGCCGATCGTGACGCCGGGCAGGTTTATCGGGTGCGGGTGGAGCTGGCCGAGGGCAGCCCGCACGAGGCCGATGATGACGAGGGTGCCGACGCCGGAGATGAACAGGTAGGTGGGGAGGGCGAAGGTCTTGCCGGCCTCCCTGATGCCCCGCAGGTTCCCCCAGGTGAGCAGCGCCACGACGAAGAGGCTGATCGGCACGGTGTAGGGGGTGAGGGGCAGGCGGCGGTTGATCTCGACCGCCGAGACGACGGCGTCGGTCCCGGCCGCCGTCTGGACGGCGACGGTGAGGATGTAGTCGATGATGAGGGCGACGGCCGCCACCTGGGCCACCCGCGGGCCGAAGTTGTCCCGGCTCACCACATAGGAGCCGCCCGCCCGGGTGTAGACGGTGACGACCTCCCGGTAGGAGAGGGTGACGAAGAAGAGCACCAGCAAGATGGCGAAGGTGATGGGCAGGATGAGCGAGAAGGCCGCCAGGCCGACGACGGGCACCAGCTGGTTGAGCATCTCCTCGCTGCCGTAGGCCGAGGAGGAGATCATGTCGGGCGAGAGGACCCCGAGGGCGATGACCTTGGAGAGCTTCTCGTCGCCCAGCCGCTCGGTGACGAGCGGCGGGCCGAGGAGGCGCCGCTTCAGCCGGTAGCCGAAGGGCTCGGGCAGGCTGAGAGCCGAGGTCGGGGGGACGGGGCGGGCCGGAGCGCCGGCCAGGCCGGCGGGTGGCGGCGTCTCCCGGCTCGGGCCGGTCTCGTCTCCTCCTTGCTGCACCCGGTCATCTTTGCCGCCCGGCGGGCCCCTGGCGAACCTATGAAGTTGTCGAAGGCGGGTCGGCGCGGAAGTATGAGCCGGTGCACGTGATCATCGTCGGCTGCGGCCGGGTCGGTTCCGGGCTGGCCGTCGACCTGGCCGGCGCCGGCCACGAGGTCTACATAATCGACAAGAACCCGAAGTCGTTCCGCCGACTGCCGCCCGACTGGCGGGGGAAGGCGATCACCGGCTTCGGCTTCGACCGCACCCACCTCGAGCAGGCCGGCGCCAGCGAGGCCTCGGCCCTGGCCGCTGTCACGAGCGGCGACAACTCGAACATCCTGACGGCCCGCATCGCCCGCGAGACCTACGAGATCCCCCAGGTCGTGGCGAGGATCTACGACCCGCGGAGAGCCGAGATCTTCCAGCGCCTTGGCATCCCGACGGTGCCGAGCGTCTCCTGGACGACCGACCAGGTGCTGCGGCGCCTCGCACCCGACCAGGGCTCTTGGGAGTGGACCGACTCGACGGGGACGCTCCACCTGGTCGAGCGGCTGCTGCCGCCGGAGTGGGCCGGGCGGCGCCTGGCAGAGGTGATGCCGCCCGGGGTGCGGATCGCGGCGGTGACGCGGGCGGGCACGCCGACGCTCAAGGTGCGCGACATCGTCGGCCAGGAGGGCGACTCGCTCCAGCTCCTCGTCACCCGGGAGTCAGAAGAGGCGCTGCGCAAGGTGCTCGGGGGCGGCGACGAGGCCGTCCCGCTCGGCGGCTCGGGGGGCGGCGACCGATGAAGGTGGCCGTCGCCGGGGCCGGCAAGGTGGGGCGCTTCCTCGCCGAGGACCTCGTCTCCTCGGGCCACCAGGTCGTCCTCATCGACAAGGACCCCGACCTGCTCTCCTCACTGGAGATCGCCGAGGGCGTGGTGCTGGCGGCCGCCGACGCCTGCGAGGTCTCCTCCCTGCACGGCCTCCACCTGGAGGAGGTCGAGGTCATGGTGGCCGTGACCGGAGACGACGAGGACAACCTCGTCATCTCGCTCCTCGCCAAGCAGGAGTTCGCCGTCCCCCGCGTCATCGCCCGCGTGAACCACCCGAAGAACCACTGGCTCTTCAACGAGGCGTGGGGTGTCGACGTGGCCGTCTCCACCCCCCAGCTCCTCGCCGGCCTCGTCGAGGAGGCGGTCTCGGTCGGGGTTCTCGTCCGCCTCTTGCAGTTCGAGCGGGGCAACACCCGCCTCGTCGAGGTCACCCTCGCCCAGGGCTCGCCCGCTGTCGGCCAGGTGGTGGGCGACCTCGGGCTGCCCCGGGGCTCCACCATCGTCGCCGTCGTGCGGGAGGGCCACGTCGTCGTGCCCCGGGGCGACACCCTGCTCGACGAGGGCGACGAGGTCCTCGTGCTCGCCAGCGCCAACACCGACGACGAGGAGCTGCGGGCCCTCCTGGCGACGCCGCGTGACCGCAGCTGAGGCGGCCGGCGGGAGGAGGCGCCGCCAGGCCGCCTTCTTCGATCTCGACAAGACGGTCATCGCCCGCGCCTCGATAGCAGCCTTCGGCCGCCCCCTCTACAAGGGCGGCCTCGTCAACCGGCGCACCGTCTTGCGAGCGCTCTACGCCCAGCTCGTCTATCTCCACCTCGGGGCGAGCGAGGAGAAGCTCGAGCGGATAAGGGAGTCGGTCCTCCGGCTGACGCGGGGCTGGAACCAGGAGCGGGTGCGCCAGATCGTGGCCGAGACGCTCGAGCAGATCGTGGAGCCGATCATCTTCGCCGAGGCGGCGGACCTCATCGAGCACCACAAGGGGGAGGGCCGCCTCGTCGTGATCGTCTCGGCCTCGCCCGAGGAGCTGGTCGCCCCGCTCGGGCGCTACCTGGGGGCAGACCGGGTGATAGCCAGCCGGGCCCTCGTGGAAGAGGGTCGCTACACCGGTGCCATGGAGTTCTACGCCTACGGCGAGTTCAAGGCCGAGGCGATGCGGGAGCTGGCCGAGCGCGAGAACATCGACCTCGCCGCCTCCTACGCCTACACCGACTCCTACACCGACCTGCCGATGCTCGATGCCGTCGGCCACCCGGTGGCCGTCAACCCCGACCGCGTCCTCGCCCGCTACGCCCGCGAGCACGGCATAGAGGTGGCCCGCTTCGTGCAGCCGGTCAGGCTGCGAGACCGGGTGCGGGGGCGGATCTCGGCGGTGCCGCAACGACCGGCCGTCGCCGTCTCGCTCGGGGCAGTCGTCCTATCGGCCGGGGCGGCCGCCCTCGGCTGGTGGCTCGGCTCGCGCCGCACCCTCGAGAAGCTGGGCCTCTCGGACAAGAGCGGAGACGAGGGCGGCGGCCCGCCCTGGCTGGCGGCGGCTGCCGAGCTGGTGCGGCGGTCCCGCTAGGGCCGCAGGCGGCGGGCAGCCTCGGCGCCGAGCGCGACGAGCAGGGCGATGATGAGGAGCTTTTTCAGCATGTCCTGACGCTAGCCAGCTGAACGCCCGCTTGCGAGCGGGCCACTGGGAGCCGAGAGAGCTCTAGACGGTGAGCAGGTCTCGGGCGCCGGTGTCGCTCGAGGGGTGGCGGAGCTTCGACATGGCCCGCGCCTCGATCTGGCGGATGCGCTCCCGGGTGAGGTTGAAGTGCTCCCCGACCTCCTCCAAGGTGCGCGGCTCGCCCCGGTCGAGGCCGAAGCGGAGCCGGAGGATCTCCCGCTCTCTCTCGTCGAGAGGGGCGAGGAGACGGTTGATCTCGACCGGCAGGAGAGCCGTGGCGGCCACCTCGAAGGGCGACTCGGCCGAGCGGTCCTCGACGACGTCGCCCAGCTCGGCGTCGCCGTCCTCCCGCAGCGGCTCGGAGAGCGAGAGCGGCTCGGCCCTGAAGCGGAGCGCCTCGATCAGCTTGTCCTCGGGCAGCTCGACCTCGGCGCCGAGCTCGGTGAGGGTGGCGGGCCGCCCCAGCTTGAGCTCCAGGCGGGCCTGGGCCTTCTGCACCCGGGCGAGGGTGTCCCCGGCGTGCACGGGCAGCCGGATGGTCCGGCCGGTGTTGGCGATGCCGCGGGTGATGGCCTGGCGGATCCACCAGGTGGCGTAGGTGGAGAACTTGAAGCCCTTGCGCCAGTCGAACTTCTCGACCGCATGCATCAGCCCGAGGTTGCCCTCCTGGATGAGGTCCAAGAGGGGCAGGCCGGAGGCCTGGTACTTCTTGGCGATCGAGACCACGAGGCGGAGGTTCGACTGCACGAAGGTCCGCTGGGCCTTCTCCCCCTCCCGGACGGCCCGGTTGAGCTCGCGGCGACGAGTCGGGGTGAGACCCTTTTTCGTCTGCAGCTCCTCTTCGGCTTCCCAGCGGGCTTCGATGGCCTGGGCGAGGCGGACCTCGTCGTCCTTGGTCAAAAGCGGGTACTGGCCGATGTCGGTGAGATAAAGGCGTACGAGGTCTTCCTCGTCCCGCTCGACTCGCTCCTTCGCCAAAGTCCAAATCCTTCCGTTACTTCCGATTGGGTTCTTGGCTGCGTTGCAACGCCGTCGGGGAGGACGATCCGCCCTCCTGTCTCCGCTCTCGCCGCCGGCCGCCGTTTCGATCAGCTGGGCGAGGGTGCCTCGCCGTTCACTCCCCGTTCACTCCGCCGTCAGTGTAACGGCGGCGTCAAGCACTCAGCCGATTGCCAGCATCAGCCGCCGAGATCCTCGAAAATGCCCCCGAAGCTGGTGCAAAAGCGGCTCACGGCGAGCCGGAAGGGGCCATCGGCGGTGGGGTGGCCGCTCGCCAGCCGCGCCTCGTAGGCGGCCGCCAGGACGCCGTACCACTTATCCACAGCTTCTCTGAGCTGGGCCGACGGCCGGGCGAGGGCCTCGCCGAGCGACCCCAGCCACGCCTCGGTGACCGCACCGGGCGAGACCACCAGCTCGGACCGTCCCGGCAGGCCGGCCGAGACCGGGAGGAGGGCGCCCAGCTCTCCCGCCCGCCGGGCGTGGGTCCGGGCGGCGGCCGCCGCCCAGAGCCGGAGCCGGGGCCCGGCACCAGGAGTGGTCGAGAGGGCGCCGAGAGAGGCAAAGGCCCTCTCCTCGACGTAGCAGAAGCCGCCCAGCACCCTCGCCATCTCCCCGAGGCCGAGGGGCCGGAGGGGCCCGGCCAGCTCGGCGAGCGCCGCCTCGCTCATCGGGGCGGCCAGCTGAGCGGCTCCTCGTCGACGTCCCGGGTCGTTCGCGGGGCCGGGGCGTCGTTGCGGAAGCGGTTCGTGATGGGCATGCGGCGGTCCTTGCCGAAGCCCCGGCTCGTCACCCGCGGTCCCGGGGCGGCCTGGCGCCGCTTGTACTCGGCCCGGTCCACCAGCTCGACCACCCGGTGGACGACCCCCGCTTCGCCGATCTCGGAGAAGATCTCCTCCAAGGTGAGGTCCCGCTCGACGTAGGCCTCGAGGATCGGGTCGAGCACGGCGTAGGGCGGCAGGCTCTCGTCGTCGCGCTGGTCCGGGCGCAGCTCGGCCGAGGGAGGCTTGTCGATGACATTTCTCGGGATGAGGTCGCTGCCGGCCACCTTGTTGCGCCAACGGGCCAGCTCGTAGACGAGGGTCTTCGGGACGTCCTTTATGACGGCGAAGCCGCCGGCCATGTCGCCGTACAAGGTGGCGTAGCCGACGGCCATCTCGCTTTTGTTCCCGGTCGTGAGCACCAGCCAGCCGAGCTCGTTCGAGAGAGCCATGACGAGGGTGCCCCTGATGCGAGCCTGCAGGTTCTCGTCGGTGAGGCCGGCCGGGGTGCCGAGCGTCTCCTCGAGCAGGCCGGCCAGGGCGACGTGCGCCCTCTCTATCGGGATCGTGCGGGCCTCGATGCCGAGGTTCGTGACGAGGGCCTCGGCGTCAGAGAGGGAGTGGGGGGTCGAGTAGCGGGAGGGGAGGAGGACCCCGTGCACCCGCTCGGGCCCGAGGGCGTCGACCGCCACCGCCGCCACGAGGGAGGAGTCGATCCCACCCGAGAGCGAGATGAGCACGCCGTTGAAGCCGCCCTTTTCGACGTAGTCCCTCGTCCCGGTGACGAGCGCCCGGTAGACCTCCTCGGCCGGCTCGAGCGTCCTCGCCAGCTGGGGTGAGTGCCGGTCGGCGAAGGGGACCGGTGGACGCCCCTCCCCGCTGCTCAGGCCCGGGCTCACCGGCACGGCCGGCAGCATGCGGCCCCGGTGGCGTCCCCTCGGGTCAGAGAGGCGCTTGCGGTAGGACGACTCGAGCTCTATGTCGAAGGCCTCGACGTGCTCTTCGAACTGGGGGAGGGAGGCGACGAGGGTGCCGTCGTTGTCGAAGACCATGGAGCCGCCGTCGAAGACGAGCTCGTCCTGGCCGCCCACGAGGTTCAGGTAGACGAGGCCGACCGAGGCGTCGGCCGCCCGGGTGGCGAGCATCCGCCTCCGCTCCTCGAAGGCGCCCCGACGGTAGGGGGAGGCGTTTATCACCACCACGAGCTCGGCTCCCCCCTCGCCCAGCTGGCTGATCGGCCCGGCCGGCGCCCAGGCGTCCTCGCAGACGACCACGCCGGTGCGCACCCCGCCGATGGCAAAGAGCGAGCCGGGCGGCTCGCCGGGCGTGAAGTAGCGCCGCTCGTCGAAGACCCCGTAGTTGGGGAGGATGTTCTTCCGCCAGACGCCGGCCACCCTGCCCTCGGCGATGACGGCGGCGGCGTTGAAGAGCTCGCCGTGCTCCTCGACGTAGCCGATCACCGCCGGACACGAGCCGCTGGCGGCCGCCAGGTCCTCGAGGCCCCGCTGGTTCTCGGCCACGAAGGAGGGCTTCAGCAAGAGGTCCTCGGGCGGGTAGCCCGTGACCGCCAGCTCCGGGAAGACGGCCAGGTCCGAGCCGAGCGACTCGGCCCTCTTCAAGGCGGCGGTGATCCGGCAGAGGTTGCCCGAGATGTCGCCCACGACGAGGTCGAGCTGGCAGAGGGCGACGCGGAGGCGGGCCACGGCCAAATCGTACCGGGGCCGGCCCGCCAGTCTCGTACGCTTCGGGCCAGGTCATGAGCGCCGCCGACGAAGCCGCCCTGGAGGAGCTGGCCCGCGCCTCGGCCGATCCCGAGGCGGTCCGGCTCTGCTTCTCCCGCCTCGGGGCCGACCGCCTCGCCCCCGCCGGCCTGGCCGGGGAGGTGGCGGCCGTCGCCGGGGCGAGCCGGGCGCTCG
>JAJYQK010000135.1 GCA_021794645.1 Actinomycetes bacterium | reverse complement strand
CCCCGCCTCGATCTCCACCGCCTCGGGGGCGAGGTGTCGGTCGAGGAGGTCGGCCAGAGCCGGCCCGCAGCTCCCGGCCAGCTTGAGGTGGAGGAGGCGTGCCATCACCCAGTGCATCTCGACTGCCGAGTGCCAGTCGAAAGAGCCGTAGAAGCTCGGGTGGGCGAGGCGGGGTCGAGGAAGGCTCCCTTCCCTCGCCTCGAAGAGAACGGGCTCGAGACGGGGGCACTCCCGGGGGGCGTTGGCGAGCGCCACCGCGGCCCAGGCGGGGCCCTCCCTGCGGGCGAGGGTGAGCCGGCTGCCGCCGGCGACGAGATCGCTCACAGCTGGCGCCGCCCCGCTAGCGGGCCGAGCCCTGGACGGCGTCGACCCGGCCCGGGGGGTCCTCCCGGCCTCTCCGTCTCGCCAGAGCCAGCACTGCCAGGTAGCTCTTCGTGACGACACCGCCGAGAGCGACGTCGATGACCCGGCCAATGGCCTCGAGCAGCTCTCGCCTGCGATCCTCTTCTAACAAGGCGTAGGAGGACTGGGTGGCCAGCATCGCCAGGTAGCCCTGGCGGCTGTAGCGGGCGAGCCACCGCTCGGTCTTCACGACTGGAGGCTCGAAGAGGTGGGAGACCTCCGGCGGCTCACCGGTCTTCCGGTCGATGCGAGACCAGACCGCCGCGATGTCACCAGGGCGGCCGGCCCGGGCGGCGACCTCCTCGGCGGTAGGGAAAGACCAGCCGCCCAGCTCCGGCGCGAGCTGCTCGTGCAGCCGGCGGACGGGCTCGACGAAGCGGGGCTCTGTGTGGCTGCCGCCCTGCACGTGGCTGTTGGTGAGGAGGCAGAGCCAGCCGCCCGGCCTCAGCAGGCGGGCGCTCTTCTCGAACGAGACCGCCGGGTCGACCCAGTGGAACGCCGTGGCCGAGACGACGGCGTCGTAGCTCTCCTCCTCGTCCTCGAAGTCCTCGAAGCGGCCCGTGACGACCTCGACGTTCGGCTGGGCGGCGAGCCTCTCTCGGGCCAGCGCCGCCATGGCGGGGCCGGCCTCGACGCAGCGGAGCCTCGCCCCGCACAGCGCCAGGTCACGGGTCAGCTGGCCGGTCCCGCAACCGACCTCGAGAAGGCGCGACGACGAGTCGAGACGACAGGCGAGGAGCAGCTCTGCCACGAGCTCGCTCGGGTAGCCGGGACGGGCCCGGTCATAGAGGAGGGCGAGGCTGTCGAAGACCCGGCCCGCCTCGCGGGGCCGGTCGAGCCAGGAAGGAAGCGGGATGTAAGGGGAGTCGCCAGCCGCTGCCACATCCCGACCGTACCGAACAACTGGACCGGCGGGCTCCCGCTCACCGGACGAAGGCCCGCAGGCCCGCAGGCCGGCCTGGCCCGGCCGGGCTGGCTGGCAGCTCTGGCAACGACCGGCCGGCTGCTCAGAGGTGGTTGAAGCCCCCGGCTTCCTCCGGCGACATCCCGACCGAGACCGGGTGGCGGTCGAAGTGCTCGACGGCCGCCTCGAAGTCGGCCAGGAGGAGGGAGGCGAGGTCGCGGTCCACCCCCTGTCGCACGAGCACCCTTTGCACGGCGATGCCGGAGGCCTCGCCGGTGAGGGTGTAGGCGGGCACCTGCCAGCCCCGGTTCCGCAGGCGGTCGGCGAGGTCGAACAGGGAGTAGCCCGGAGCGGCACCCTCCCTGATCTTCCAGGTGACCGCCGGGATGCCGGAGCTGGGGTCGCTCGTGGCGAGGAGCTCGAAGGGGCCGAGGGCAGGTATCTGCTCGGCCAGGTGGGCCCCCGTCTCGTAACAGGCGTGGTGGACGCGCCGGTAGCCCTCCCGCCCGAGGCGGATGAAGTTGTAGTACTGGGCGATGATCTGGCCTGCGGGGCGGGAGAAGTTGAGGTGGAAGTCCGGCATGTCGCCGCCGAGGTAGTTGACGTGGAAGATGAGCTCGTCGGGCAGCTCGTGCTCGTCCCGCCAGATCACCCAGCCGACGCCGAGGGGAGCGAGGCCGAATTTGTGGCCGGAGGCGTTTATCGACTTCACCCTCGGTAGCCGGAAGTCGAAGAGGAGGTCGGGGGCGCAAAACGGGGCGAGCATGGCGCCACTGGCGCCGTCGACGTGGATGTCGACGTCGAGACCCTTCTCCTGCTCGAGGGCGTCGAGGGCGCTCGCCAGCTCGGCCACCGGCTCATAGGCGCCTGTGTAGGTGACGCCGAGAGTCGGCACGACGAAGATGGTGTTCTCGTCGACCCGGGAGAGCATCTCCTCGGCCGTGAGGCCGAAGCGCCCCGGGGCCATCGGCATCTCCCGCAGCTCGACGTCCCAGTAGCGGGCGAACTTGTGCCACACCACTTGCACCGGGCCGCAGACCATGTTCGGGTTGTCGGTCGGCTTGCCCTCCTTCTTCCTCTTCGCCCGCCAGCGGCGCAGGGCCGCCATGCCGGCCAGCATGGCGGCCTCCGAGGAGCCGATCGTCGAGGTGCCGACCGTGTTGGCGGCGTCGGGGGCGTGCCAGAGGTCGGCCAGCATGTGGACACAGCGGCGCTCGATCTCGGCCGACTGCGGGTACTCGTCCTCGTCGATGAGGTTCTTGTCGATGGCGAGGTCCATCAGGGCGTGAACCTGCGGCTCCTCCCATGTCTGGCAGAAGGTGGCAAGGTTCTGCCTGGCGTTGCCGTCGAGCAGGAGCTCGTCACGCACGAGCTGGAAGGCGATGTCGGGCAGCATCTGCTCGGCCGGGAAGGTGTACTTCGGCACCTCCCGGTTGAGTGCACCAGCGGCGAAGGTCGCCTCGGAGAGCTGGCTGCGTACCGTCCTGCGGCTGTGAAGGGGCACTCTCGTCTCCTCGCTTTTCGGGCGCTCGCCGGTATCGTCGCCGATCTCCCGCCCGCCCGTCGAGCGGGGGAGGAGTGCTCGGCCTACCGCTCCGGCACTGACCCTAGGCTGTCTCAGACCTGAAAAGGGGGTGGACCGTGACGAGCAGAGATCGCGTCACCCTGCCGGGAAGCGAGCGGAGCGAGGTACCCGGCGGGAGGATCCTCGGGCCGGTCGCAGAGGACGAGCAGGTGCGGGTGACCGTCGTTATCCGCCGCCGGAGCGAGCTCCCGCCCGACGTGCTGACGGGAGCTCGTCACCTCGGCCTCGAAGAGCTGCGCACCACCCACGGCGCCGATCCGGCCGAGGTCAGGCTCGTGGCGTCGGCCCTCGCCCGCGTCGGCGCCACGGTCCTCGAGGAGGATGCCGGGAGCCGGCGGGTGGTCGCCCTCGGCCCGGCCGGCCCGCTCGCCCGTCTCTTCGGCACGAGCCTCGACGCCGTCGAGAGCGTGAGCCCGGTGACGGGCCGCCCGCAGCGCCATCGCCAGCGCACAGGTCCTCTCAGCCTCCCGCCCGACCTCGCCGCCGTCGTCACTGCCGTGCTCGGGCTCGACGACCGGCCCCAGGCACGGCCCCACTCGCGGGCAATCGCCCCCGAGGCGGCCAAGGCCCCGTTCACCGCCAACCAGGTGGCCGAGGTGTACGACTTTCCCCCCGGCACCGACGGCGCGGGAAGGACGGTGGCGGTGGTCGAGCTCGGCGGTGGCTACGCCGACTCCGATCTGAGCAGCTACTTCGCCGGGCTCGGCACCGCCGTCCCCTCCATCAGCGCTGTCGGCGTGGACGGTGCCGGCAACTCCCCTGGCAATGACCCGAACGCGGACGGGGAGGTGGCCCTCGACATCGAGGTGATCGGAGCCGCCGCCCCCGAGGCGGCCCAGGTCGTCTACTTCGCACCCAACACCGATGCCGGCTTCCACGACGCCGTGGCGACCGCCGTCCATGCCTCGCCGACGCCGGTCGCCCTCTCCATCAGCTGGGGCGACTCGGAAGACTCCTGGACCGCCCAGGCCCGCACGGCCCTCGACCAGGCGATGGCCGATGCCATCGCGGTCGGCATCACCGTCACGACCGCGGCGGGGGACAGCGGCAGCAGCGACGGCGTCGGCGACGGCCAGCCCCATGTCGACTTCCCCTCCTCGAGCCCAAATGCCCTCGCCTGCGGCGGGACCCGCCTCGAGGTGGGCTCGTCGGGCACCATCGAACGCGAGATCGTCTGGGACGACGCCCCGGCGGGCGGCGCCACCGGCGGCGGGGTGAGCGACGTCTTTCCCACGCCCGCCTGGCAAGAGGCCGTCGCACCACGGCGGGCAGGCGACGGTCGAGCCGGCAGAGGAGTGCCCGACGTCGCCGGTGATGCATCGCCCGAGACCGGCTACCTGGTGATGGTGGGTGGGAGCGAGCAGGTCTTCGGCGGCACGAGCGCCGTGGCACCGCTCTGGGCGGCGCTCGTCGCCCGCCTCTCCCAGTCGCTCGGGCGGCCGCTCGGACTCCTGCAGCCCACCCTCTACTCCGGCGTTGTCGCCGGCTCCTCCCCCGCCGGCTTTCACGACATCACCTCGGGTAGCAACGGCGCCTACGCCGCCGGCCCGGGCTGGGACGCCTGCAGCGGGCTCGGCTCACCCGACGGCCAGAGGCTGCTGGCGAGCATCGCCCGGGCGCCCTCGCCCTGAGAGCGACAGACCGCCGCCTCGGTGTCGGCCGGCCGGCTCCACCCTCGGACCCGCTTCTGCAGTGCCAGCTGGTGAGCCGACCCCTCTCGCGCTGTCGCAAGTGCCCACGTCAGGCCCGCTCGGGTTTTCCCCCTATTGCTCCTGGGTAGCTCGGCCCAAGGCGCAAACCGTTGCGCCGCCGAAAGCCTGACCAACGAGCCTGCCCCCTCGGCTGTCGCAGAGAGGTGGGCGCTCTGACGGCGAAGGAGGCGAGATAGCCGATGGCCCGTCGAGCGGACGACCCTTCCAACTCCTCATCCTCGGAGAACTCCGAGAAGGACCAGAAGCAGCGCTCCTCCCCCGGGAGAAGCTCTGTGAAGAGCTCCCACATCATCGAGGAGCACATCGATCTCGGCGTCCCTCGTGAGGTCGCCTTCGACCAGTGGACCAGGTACCGCGAGCTCTCGCAGTACTCAAAGCACGAATCGGCCGATGCCAAGCGGGAGGACCGGATCCACTTCAGCTCGAAGATCGGCCCCTCGAGCCGGCAGTGGGACGCCGTGGTCGTCGAGCAGGTCCCGCCGAAGCGGATCGCCTGGAAGAGCATCGGGGGCGCCGAGAGCATGGGCACGGTCACCTTCCACCGCCTGGACGACCGGTTGACCCGCCTCATGGTGCAGATGGAGTACCACCCCCATGGCGCCTTCGAGACGATCGGCAACTTCCTGCGGATGCAGCGTCGACGGGTGCGAAAGGACCTGCGGTTGTTCAAGCACTTCATCGAGCTGAAGGGGGAAGCGGCGGGCAAGGGCGCCGGTCGGGTGGAGGGCCAGGGGCTCACACAAGAGACCGACGAGCGGCTGGGGGGAGAGACGGGACAAGACGACCAGACCGACGAGAAGGGCTCGACCGACGAGTCGACCGAACGCCGGGCGAGCTAGGAGAGTCATGGCACGCAGAAGCAAGATCCTCGGCCTCCCGATCGGGAAGAAGAAGTCCCTCATCTCGGCAAAGGCCTGGGCGGCCGGCGCCGGCATCGCCGCCATCCCGGCCGCCGTCGGGGCTCGCAAGCTCGGTGGCATCGTCTCGAACGGCAGGCAGGAGCTGGCGAAGGTGTCCGACCTCACCGGCAAGGCGAAGGACATGGCCGACGCCGTCTCAGACCACAGCTCGACCCTCGGCAAGGTCGGGGCCGTCATCGGCGAGGTGCGAAAGCTGGGTGGCGACGGCGGCTCGGGAGCGCCGAAGCTCTCCCATTTGATCGAGGAGCACGTCGAGGTGGCGGTCCCTCGCAAGGTGGCCTACAACCAGTGGACCCAGTTCGAGACCTTCCCCGCCATAACCAAGGGAGCCGAGCGGGTCGAGCAGCAAGAGCGCGACAAGGTCGCCTGGACGAGCAAGATCGGGCCCTCCCGCCGCAGCTGGCAGGGCGAGATCACCGAGCAGGTCCCTGACGAGCGGATCGCCTGGAAGAGCACGGGCGGCCTGCAGCTGAAGGGCGTGGTGACCTTCCACTCCCTCGACGACGACCTCACCCGGGTGCTCGTCCAGATCGAGTACGACCCAAAGGGCCCGGTCGAGACGGTCGGCAACCTGCTGCGGGTACAGCGGCGTCGCGTGCGCCGGGACCTGCGGCTGTTCAAGCACTTCCTCGAGCTGCGGGGGGAGGAGACTGGCGCCTGGCGAAGCCGCATCGCCAAGAAGGACGAGACGAAGGGCGAAGGCCGAGGCGAGGAGAAGAGCCCTGGCAAACGGGCCGTCTCGGCCGGGAAGCGAACTGCCCGGACCGCCGCAAAGGCGACTAGCTCACGAAGCACAGGTGGGTCCGGATCCCGCTCCCAGAAGAGCTCGGGCGCCAGCCGGAAGGCCAGCGGGAACCGCCAGCAGGCCAAGCAGAAGAGCACGTCCGGCTCGGGCGGAAAGGCTCGATCGGCCAATCAGTCGAGGCGATCGGCATGAGCCTCACCGAGACGCGAGCGGGCTCGGTCAGCCGGGCGCCCCGGCCGAGCAGCCTGGCCGACGTGCTCGACCTCATCCTCGACAAGGGCCTCGTCATCGACGCCTACGTGAGGGTCTCCCTTGCCGGCATCGAGCTCCTCACGATCGACGCCCGCGTCGTGGTGGCCAGCGTCGACACCTACCTCCGCTTTGCCGAGGCGGTGAACCGCCTCGATCTCACCACCACCGAGTCGCCCGGGCTGAAGGGCCTCACGAAGGATCTCTCGGGCCGGGGCGACGACGAAGGAGACGAGCAGGAGAACGAGCAGCAGGGCCGGCGCCAGCTCAACAGCGGTGCCGACGGGAAGAAGGAGGCGGCGCCTTCTGGCGGCGGTCAGCAACAGGAGGCCCGCTCCGGCGAGCGCTCGGGCTCACAGCCAGAGGACCACGAGGAAGGTGCCGAGGACGAGAGCGGGGGGATGCTCCGGCGCCTGGCCGAGAGAGCAAGGTTCGAGCAATGACCCGGGCCAAAGAGGCCCGGACACCCCAAGGAGGTGGCAGATGAGAGTCGGACGCAAGCACCGTCTCCTCGACGAGCTGAACCCGCTCGACGAGGTGGCAGGCGCCATGTTGACCCTCGGCGCTTTGAACTGGGGCCTCGTCGGAGCGGCCAACTTCGACGCCATCCGGGCGGCCTTCGGGCGCTCGGCCGCCACGCGGGCCGCCTACAGCGTGCTCGGAGCGAGCGCCGCCTACGCCCTCGTGCGCGGCCGCCAGTTGGCAAAGAAGTGAGCCGCGAGATCACGAAGATGAGGAGGCGAGTGCCATGTTGAAGCGCTTCGGGCTCGGTCTCGGCATCGGCTACGTCCTCGGGGCGCGCGCCGGCGAACGCCGCTACGACCAGCTCGCCGCAACCGCCAGGCGGGCGGCCGAGGCGGCAGGCCTCGACGAGCTCCTCGACAGGGTGCCCGAGGTCGCCCGGGACGGCGCCGGGCGAGCCTTCGAGAGCTTGAAAGAGCGCGCCCGCGCCGTTGTCGAGGGCGAGGATGACGAGGAGAGAAGCGAGACCGACGAGGGCGAGGACCCGGGCGAGACCGACGAGGGCGAGGACCCGGGCGAGACCGACGAGGGCGAGGACCCGGGCGAGACCGAGCCCGAAGGCGCCGGTCGGGACGCCTCCACGGAGGACGAGGCGGGCCGGGGTCGCCAGCAGGCGCGCCGGCGGGCCGGGGAGAAGAGCCGCCCGAAGGAGGGCGAGGACCCGAAGCGCCGACAAGGGAGCAACGACCGGCAGCGACGCCCGAGACAAGAGAGCCCCAGGCGGCGCTCTCTCGTCTCCTCGGTCGCGGAGATCGCCTCGACAGCGATGGAGCGAGGGAAGGTGGCCTGAGTGGCAACGACTGGAAGCCTGACACGGGCGCCTCGGCCGAGCAGCCTGGCCGACGTACTCGACCTGATCCTCGACAAGGGCCTCGTCATCGACGCCTACGTCAGGGTCTCGGCCCTCGGCATCGAGGTGCTCACCATCGACGCCCGCATCGTCGTCGCCAGCGTCGACACCTACCTCCGCTTCGCCGAGGCGGTGAACCGTCTCGATCTCAGCACCACCGAGACCCAGGGCATAAAGGGTCTCTCGCAGGACCTCTCGCGGGGCGGTGCCGAGGGGAAGACCGAAGGCGCCCTCGAGGGGGCGAAGAAGGCGATCCGGGGCGGCGGCCAGCGCTCAGAGGAGCGCTCGGGGGCCCGCTCGTGAGCAAGGGGTCGCTTTACCTCTACGCCGTCGTGCCTTCCGACACCGGTGCTCCCGCTGGACCCGGGCTCGGCGACAGGCCGGTGAGCGTCGTCACGAGCGGTCGCCTCGGCGTGCTCGTGAGCGAGGCGGGGGACGGTCCGCTCCAGGTGAGCGGCGCCAACCTGCGGCGGCACCAGCAGGTGGTCGAGGAGGCGCACCGGGCGACCACCACCCTCCCCTTCCGCTACGGGGTGGTGGCGGACTCCGAGCGAGCCCTCGTCGAATCGTTCCTCGAGGATCATGCCGAGTTGCTGGCAAGCAAGCTCGGCGACTTCGAGGGCACGACGGAGCTACGGGTGACAGCGCGCTACCAGGGCGACGCCGCCTTGCGCGAGCTGCTCGAGACGAGCCCGCGGCTGCGACGGCTCCGGCGCTCGATCGCCGGGCGGCCGGAGGCCGCCACCTACCACGCCCGCATCGAGCTCGGGGAGGAGGTCGCCGCTGGCCTCGCCGGGCTGCGGGAGCGGGACAGCGCGGCGTGCTCGAGGCTGCTCTCCCGGCGCGCCCGACTCGAGCGGCCGCTCGAACCGGTGAGCCAGGAGCAGGCCTTCCGGGCCGCCTACCTCGTCGCGCGCGGAGAGCTGGCCCACTTCGAAGCCGCCCTGGAGGAGTACTCCCGGGAGCAACAAGGCCGGCTCGACATCGAGCTGACAGGGCCGATGGCGCCATGGGACTTCGTCGAGATGGATCGGAGCGACCTCGAGGCATCCCGCCGTCTCACCACCTCAGGTCACAAAGGGCGATGGGCCTCCTGAGCAAGCTCGCCCTCCTGCCGCTCGCCCCGGTGGCGGGGGTGGTCTGGCTGGCAGAGCAGATCGAGCGGCAGGCCGCGGGCGAGCTCGACGAGCTCGGCAGCGTCCGACGCCAGCTCGAGGAGCTGGTGGCACTGCGGGAGCGGGGCGAGATCTCAGACGAAGAACTGGCAGAGGCCGAGGACGAGCTGCTCGGCAGTCTCGACCTCGCCCCGCCCGAGGGGGAGATCAGTGAGCGAGGGTGACACGAACCTGACCTCGGTGCTCGAGACCGCCCGGAGCGGCTTCGAGCAGCTGGCCGGCAGGTCGATCGAGGCAGTCTCCTCTGTCAACCGGGAGGAGACCGGATGGGTCTTCGCCTTCGAGGTCGTGGAGCTGGCCCGGGTGCCGGACTCGACGAGCCTGCTCGGGAGCTACGAGGTCCGGGCTGACAGCGACGGCAACGTCATCGCCTATGACCGGGTGCGCCGCTACTACCGCAACCGGGCGGACGAGGAGGCCTAGTGCAGTTCCACGACGGGACGGGCCGCGCCGAGGGGTCCTCACAGCGCGCCCTCGTGACCCGCGGAGACACGGCGAACCTGGCCGACATCCTCGAGCGCGTCCTCGACAAAGGGGTCGTCATCGCCGGCGACGTCGTCGTGAGCCTCGTCGACGTCGAGCTGCTCACGATCCGCCTCCGCCTTCTCATCGCCTCTGTCGACAAGGCAAAGGAGATGGGCATCAACTGGTGGGAGGACGACCCCTTCCTCACCCGCCGCAACGGCGGGGCGGACGGCTCAAACGAGGCTGTCCCGCCCGAGCTGGGAGAGCGCCTGCAACGCCTCGAGAGCTCGGTGGAGCGCCTCGTGCAGGCCCTGGAGACGGCCCGGGAGACGGCGTGACGGTGAGCGCCGCCCCGCTGCCAGAGACTGCTCCGGTCTACCTGTACGCCGTAGTCGCCGCCGACTGCGAGGACCCGATGCCCCCTCTGCGCCTCATCCGCCGGGGCGACCTGGCCGTCGCGATCTCGCCGCCACCATCACCCTTCGTCGAGCTGGCAGCCCAGCTGAAAGAGGGCGGCACCGGGGGCGAGGGCCTCTCCCACCTGGAGGAGGCCCTCATGGCCCATGAGGGGGCGATAGAGGGCCTCCGGTCCTCCTCGGTGGCGCCGCTCCGCTTCGGCACGACCGTGGCCAGCAGCGCCGACGTCGCGCTCCTTCTCGAGCTGAACGCCGACTCGCTTCGTCACTCCCTTGCCCGCGTCGCCGGCCGAGCCGAATGGTCTGTTCGGGTCTTCACCGAGGAGCCGGCCCCTGCCGGCCCGCCAGAGGAGCCATCCGCGCCGCGAAGCGGGCGGGCCTACCTCGAACGGCGCCGCCGGGAGCGCAGCCTCGTCGACGAGGAGCGTCACCGGCGAGAGGAAGCCGCCGCCGCCATCGAGAGCCGCTTGCAGGATGCGGGCGCCGAGCTGGCAGTGCTCCCCGAGTCTGCCGGCGACAGAGAGGTCGAGGGGCGGAGCCTCCTCCTCGCCTGTGTCTGTCTCGCGCCGCGAGAGGCTGAAGAGCGCCTTGTGGCCGCCCTCGAAGAGGCGGTGAAGGCGACCGGGGACGCTCGAGCCGAGCTGACGGGCCCCTGGCCGCCATACCACTTCGTCTCTCCCCTCCGCCTCGACGACCAAGGCGGGCCGCTGCTGTGAACGCCCCGGCCAGCCAGAGGGGTACCGGGGTGCCCGCAGGTGACCTCTCTCTTGCCGAGTTGCTCGACCGCCTGATCGGTCGGGGTGTCGCCCTGCAGGGAGACGTCGTGCTCTCGGTGGCGGGCGTCGACCTCGTCTGGCTCGGGCTGAAGGCCGTCCTGGCAGGTGCCGACGTGGCGCCCCCAGGAGCGGGCACGGACCTGCCGGGCCGGAAAGGGATCGCCGCTAGAAGCTCGCCCGATGTCTTCTCCCCCCGCGGCAAGACGGTCCCCCGGCGGGGCGAGAGGGCAGCACTCCCGGCTCGAGAGGATCCGCTCCCGGCTCCCCGACGGTTGGCTGTCGACGGCGAGCGAGTCGAAGAAGGCCTCGTCCGCCTGGTGCTCTCGGTGGTGGAGCTCCTCCGTCAGCTGATGGAGGGACAGGCTCTGCGCCGCATGGACTCAGGAGCCCTCTCGGAGGACCAGCTGGAGCAGCTCGGGAGCGCTCTCATGCGCCTGAGTGAGCGGATGGACGAGCTGAAGGACTTCTTCGGGCTCGCCGACGACGACCTCGAGCTGCAGCTCGCAGGAGTTCACGAACTGAGATGACAGCCCAGTGACCCAATGAGGGAGTGGCGATGAGAGCCAAGAGGAAGAAGAACGTGTTGGCTGCCCCGGTAGCGCTGGTCGGCAGTCTGGGGAGGAAGGACAGCCGGCGCCGGCGCCGGCGCCCCAACAAGGCGGTCGCCGAGCTGCTCGGACAGGCAGCCAGGCTGCCGGAGCTCGGCAGGGCCACTCCCGGCCGGGCCTCGAAGGCACTGTCGAGGCACCTGCCGAGCAGGAGAAAGCGACGGAAGCTCGTGAAGAAGCTCAAGGGCGACCTCGGACGCCTGAGTGGCCTGGCGGAGGGCGTCAGCACGGTGTTGTCGTTCGCAGCCGCCGGAGGCGAGCTCCTCTCTGCCCTGCGGGGAAGAGACGACGACCGCCAGCGTCCGAAGGCCAGCGCCGAGACCGGCGACGAAGAGGATTGGGAGGAAGAAGACGACGCGGAGGGGGGCGACCTCGAGGACTCCGAGACAGCCGAAGAAGGCGACGAGGCCGAAGAAGGCAGCGATACAGAGGACGAAGGAAGCGACGAGAGCCGAGCCGAGAGCGAGACCGATGAGGAGAGCTCCGACGAAGAAGGGATGCGCCGTGCCAGCTAGCAGTCTTCGCTCACGTTACGTGGCACTGCTGATAGACCGCCTTGCCCAGACCCGCTATCCGAGCGCTCCGATGCTCGACCGCATCGAGTCCGCCATAACGAGCCGAGACCAGGGAGAGGAGTACATCGAGAAGCTGCTCGACCGCATCGACGAGGACACATACCCGAGCCCGGAGATGCTTGCCCGGGTCAACAGGCTGATCGCAACGGTGGAGGCGTCCGAGCGCTAGCTAGCCGGGCAGAGAGGCGAGGCGCCCGGTCGAGGTCATCTCCTTCTCGGTTCTCGGAGCATGAAGAGACGACGAAGGCCGCGGCGGCCGGCCGGCACAGGCTGATTCTCCCGGGAGCTCTGG
>JAJYQK010000046.1 GCA_021794645.1 Actinomycetes bacterium | reverse complement strand
GAGCCGCCGCGAGCTCGAGGTGGCGAAGGGGAACCTCCGGGCCGACCTGCTCTTGTCCCTCGAGGACTCGGGGGCTCGCATGTCTCGCATCGGCGCCAGCCTCCTCCTGCACGGCCAGGTACTCACGGCCGAGGAGGTGATGGCCCGCATCGAGTCCGTCACTCTCGAACAGGTGCGCCAGGTGGCCGGGCGGGTGCTGACAGCTGAGCGCGCCCTCGCCGTCGTCGGGCCCTTCGCCGACGAGGACTTCGCCCTCGCCTGACCGGCTGGGGCGCCGAGACGAGCGCCCCTCTCAGTAGGTGACTACACGTGGTGTGGTGCACTTGAATATGGTCTGTGTCGATGAACCGGCCGCCTCTCCAGCTAGGCGTTGGCCACCAGCAGCCAGCCGATCTGACGCAGCTGCGGCTGGTCGGTAAGTGAGCGCACCGGCCGAGGGCGACCGAGCCGACGACCCGCTGATAATCCAGGGCGGTATGGGGATCGGCGTCTCGGGCTGGCGGCTCGCCGGCGCTGTCGGGCGGGCCGGTGGGCTGGGAGTGGTCTCGGGCGTGGCATTGGAGACGATCGTGGCCCGCCGGCTCCAGGACGGGGACGAGGACGGCCAGCTGCGCCGAGCCTTCGCCCACTTCCCCGTGGCCGGGGTCGCCGCCTGGGCGCTCGAGCGGTACTTCATCCCCGGCGGAAGGGTTGCCGACCGGCCGTACCGTCCCGTCGCTCGTCTCACGCTCGCTCCTCGCCCCGACAGGGAGCGCTTTTCCGTCCTGGCCGCTTTCGCCGAGGTCTATCTGGCCCGGATGGCCGCTGGCGGTGCCCCCGTCGGAATCAACTTCCTCGAGAAGGTCCAGCTCGCCACGCCGGCGGCGGCTTACGGCGCCATGCTCGCTGGCGTCGACGTGGTGCTCGTCGGGGCGGGGATCCCCTCTCGCCTGCCGGCGCTGCTCGACGCGCTGGCAGGTCATGAGCGAGTCGAGTTCCCGATAGACGTGACCGGCGCCGGCCAGGCCCGCCACGTCCTCTCCTTCGACCCGGAAGCGCTCCTCGGGCTCCGCCTGCCGGCGCTCCGGCGCCCCCGCTTTTTCGCCATCGTCTCCTCGCACACTCTGGCCGCATACCTGGCGCGTGACCCGGCCACACGCCCGGACGGCTTGGTGATCGAGACCGCCGTCGCCGGTGGCCACAACGCCCCGCCCCGCGGTCCGCTCCAGCTCGACGGGCGGGGCGAGCCTGTCTACGGCGCCCGCGACGTTCCCGATCTGGTCCAGCTGAGGACGCTCGGTCTCCCGTTCTGGATGGCGGGCGGCTACTCGCGCCCCGAGCGAGTCGAGGCGGCGCGGGCTGCTGGAGCCAGCGGGGTTCAGGTGGGCACTCCGTTCGCACTGGCGGCAGAAGCAGGCCTCTCGGCCCCGCTCCGCCAGCAGCTGCTGGCCCGTCTGCGGACGGGCGAGCTCGGGGTCCGCACCGACGCCCTCGCCTCACCGACGGGTTACCCCTTCAAGGTGGCCCAGCTGGCCGAGACTCTGTCCGACCCCGCCACCTACAGCCGGCGACGGCGGGTCTGTGACCTCGGGTACCTCCGGAGCCCATATGTGACCCCGCAGGGCTCGATCGGCTACCGGTGCCCGGCCGAGCCGGTCTCGGCCTACCTGCGCAAGGGGGGAGAGCGCAGCCAGACGACGGGCCGGGTCTGTCTCTGCAACGGGCTGACGGCGACCATCGGCCTGCCGCAGCGCCGTCCCGGCGGGGATCTCGAAGCGCCCATCGTGACCTTGGGGGCCGATCTCGACGGCGTGCAGGACCTCCTCAAGCGCCACCCCACGGGCTGGAGCGCAGCCGACGTCGTCGCCTACCTGAGGCGATGACCCGAACGGCGGCCGGCCGGTATCGAAGGGCCAGAGAGCCGTGCTGCCGGCTTCGGCCGAGGCGAAGGGCCGGCTGGGAGGGCCGGGGCCGCCCGAAGGCGGCCCCGGCTCCCGCCCCCGAGCGGCAGTAGCGTTGCGGCGTGCAAAAGGTGGCCGTCTTCGGGGCAGCCGGGCGGATGGGAGCCACCGTCTGCCGGGCCGTCGTCGAGGCGCCCGACCTCGAGCTCGTGGCGGCCGTCGACCCGGCCGCCGCCGGCCGGCCGCTCGGCGAGGTGACAGCTGGGGCCGGCACGGTCGTGCTCGGGCGGGCTGCCCACCTGCAGGTGGCCGCTGACGCCTCGGAGCTGGCCGGCTCGATCGACGTCGCCGTCGACTTCACGGTGGCCGCCTCTTGCTACGCGAACCTCTCTTGGTGCGCGGCGGAGAACGTCCACGCCGTCTCGGGCACGACCGGCCTCTCGGGCGACGAGCTGGCCGGGCTGGCCCAGTCCTTCGGGCGGGGGGCCAACTGCGTGCTGGCACCGAACTTCTCGATCGGAGCGGCCCTCATGATGCGCTGTGCGGAGCTCTGCTCGCCCTACTTCGAGGGGGCCGAGGTGATCGAGCTGCACCACGAGAACAAGCGCGACGCCCCCTCGGGCACCTCGCTCGAGACCGTCCGGCGCATGGCGGCCGCCCGGGCCGGCCGGGAGCCCTTCAGCCCCGACCCGACCGAGGTGACCGCCCTCGAGCACGTCCGGGGCGGCCTCGGGGACGGTGGTGTCCGGCTCCACTCGGTCCGCCTCCCCGGCCTCGTCGCCCACCAGGAGGTCATCTTCGGCTCTGCCGGCGAGACCCTCACGCTCCGCCACGACTCGACCGACCGGGCCTCGTTCATGCCCGGGGTGCTGCTGGCGGTGCGACGGGTAAGCGAGCTGCCCGGGTTCACCCTCGGCCTCGAGACTGTCCTCGGCCTCTGAGAAGAGCCCCGGTGGGAGACGACGTCAGGACCCGCCTGCTCGAGGGGGCCTACGCCTGCATCGCCGAGAAGGGTCTGGCGGCCACCTCGCTCGAGGACGCCGCCCGGGCGGCCGGTGTCTCGCGGGCGACGCTCTATCGCTACTTTCCCGGCGGCCGGGAGGAGCTCGTGCGGGCCGTCATCAGCTACGAGACGCTGCGCTTTTTCGAGAGGCTGGCCCAGGCGGTGGCGACCGCCCCGGACCTCGAGAGCCTGCTCGTGGAGGGGATCCTCGTCGCCCACCGCTCGATCCTCGAGCACGCCGTGCTGCAAAAGGTGCTCGAGACCGAGCCCGAGCTCCTCCTCCCCCAGCTCTCGCTGCAGTCCGCCCAGCTCCTCGGTTTGCTCTCGGCCTTCTTCGAGGCCCACCTCGGCCCCCACGACCTGGCCGAGGGGGTCGGGCGGAAGGAGGCGGCCGACTATGTCGCCCGCCTGACGCTCTCTTTCATCAGCTCGCCGGGCGACTGGGATCTGGCCGACCCCGCCCAGGTGGCAGAGCTCGTGCGAAGCGAGTTCCTCGCCGGTCTCGTCCCGGGCAGGTAGGGGGGCGCCGGGCGCCCTCCGGCGCCCCGACGCGTTGACGCTGAGACACTTTCAGGCGTAACGTCTCACGATGGGCGCTGCGCTCGTGGACCGCCTGCCCGCCGCCTTCTCTCCGGTGGCCGAGTGCGACCACCGCTCGCGGGTCTCTGCCGCCGCCCTCACCTGCATGGCCCGCTTCGGCCTCGGGAAGACGACCGTCGACGACATCGCCCGGGAGGCCCGTCTCAGCCGGGCCACCGTCTACCGGGTCTTCCCCGGCGGGCGGGAGGAGATCGTGGCCACGGCCGTCTCCTCGGAGGTGGAGCGCTACTTCGCCGCCCTCGGGGCGGTCCTCGCCGCCGAGAGCGAGCTCGAGGGGTTGCTCGTGGCGGCCCTCAGCGCCGCGGCCGACCAGCTCGCCTCGCACGGCGCCCTCGCCTCACTCCTCGCCAACGAGCCCGAGGTCGTCGTCTCCTACCTCGCCTTCTCCGGCTTCGACATGGTGCTCGGGGCGGCGGGGGAGTTCCTCGTCCCCTACCTCGCCCCCTACCTGGCGGAAAGGGAGGCCAGGCGGGTCGGGCAGTGGCTCGCCCGCCTCGTCACCTCCTATGTCGCCTGCCCCCACTTCGAGGAGCCGAGGCTCTCCGGCTCCCTCCTCCCGCCCCCGCGGGCGGCGGGAGGCTCCCGCTTCGCCCTCCACCCCGAGCCGATCGGCCGGGAGGAGGCAAGGCGGCTCGTCCGCCAGTTCGTCCTGCCGGGGATCGCCGTCCTGCAGGATTCCAGCAAGGAGCCCAACTGATGACAGCCAACACCGAAGACATGGTCGGGCGGGAGAGCCTCGACGACATCGAGGGCATCCTCGCCGTCTCCAACACCGACGTCGACGAGGTGCTCCACGCCGTCTCCTCGGAGTACGACACCATCTTCACCTGGGACTACGAGAAGGGCAGCCGCCCGAAGCTCAACCGCCTCTATGAGAAGGCCAAGACCTCGATGTGGAACGCCGCCACAGACCTCCCCTGGGAGACCGAGGTCGACCAGGAGAAGCTGATCGCCGAGCAGCAGATGATGGCCGGGCCGCCCCTGCACACCCTCGTCGACCTCTCGGGCAGCCCCCTCGCCGCCTGGGGCGAGAAGGAGTGGACCCAGCTCGGCATCGAGAGCCAGAACTGGACGCTCAGCCAGTTCCTCCACGGCGAGCAGGGCGCCCTCGTCTGCACGGCCAAGGTCGTCGAGTCGGTCCCCTGGATCGACGCCAAGTACTACGGCTCGACCCAGGTGATGGACGAGGCCCGCCACGTCGAGTTCTTCGCCCGCTACCTCGACGAGAAGCTCTCGGGCCACTACCCGATCAACGCCCACCTCCGGCTGCTGCTCGACGACATCATCGCCGACAGCCGTTGGGACCTCACCTTCCTCGGCATGCAGATCATGGTGGAGGGCCTCGCCCTCGCCGCCTTCGGCTTCATCCACGCCCTGACGAAAGAGCCCCTCTTGAAACAGGGCCTCCGCTACATCATGTCCGACGAGGCCCGCCACGTCGCCTTCGGCGTCCTCGCCCTGCAGGACTTCTACCGGGAGCTCTCGGCTGCCGAGATCCGCGACCGGCAGGAGTTCGCCTTCGAGGCGGCCGTGAGGATGCGGGACCGCTTCTTGCAGCAAGAGGTCTGGGACCGCATGGGCGTCTCGCCGAAGGACGTCCTGCCGCTCACCCTGGCGGCACCGGACCGGCAGGCCTTCCAGGTGATGCTCTTCTCCAAGATCGTCCCCAACCTGAAAAAGCTCGGCCTCCTCGACGCCGGCGACGGCTGGCTCCGCCAGAAGTTCACCGAGCTCGGCGCCATCCAGTTCGAGAACTGGGCCGACACCGAGGAGGAGTACGCCGCCTTCCAGCTGGCAGAGGGCGAGATCGCCTCCTAGCCAGGCGGTGCCCGCCAGCCCCCGGCGGCGCCGGGCCCGGCTGGCCGCCCAGAGGTCTCTCCGACCGACCGGCAACTGCTGCCCGGGCAGCGATCGAATGTCACTTCTGCCGGGGTACGCGACAGAGAAGCCCTCGCTGATACCCGTCAGGCGAGCTTCCCAAACGCCCTCGAAAAGGTCCTCGGGATGTCCATCCGTCTTCCTCTCTGGCCTCGAATACACGTACCAGCCGTTGGTGCAGTTCTTGCCAAAGGTCGTGACAGGAAGAGAGAAACCGATGAAGAACAGAAGCCTTACGAGCGATCGCCGCTTACGAGGGCCGAGGCGCAGGCTCCTTGTGGGTGTGCTCGGCTCCTTGATGTTGGCAGGGATGGCGACCGCGCCGCTCGCTCTTGCCACCCAGGCGGCGGGTGCGGCCACTGCGACAGGAGCGGGGCAGATAACCTCCAACACCTACAGCGCCAGTGCCGGGTCGGGCCCGGCGCCGAGCGACAGCGGACCGACCGTCGACCCGCTCAAGTACGACTGCACCTATCCCTCGTCGACCGGGGGCTGTGACCACGTGGGAATCACCCACGACTTCTTCGACGGGAACACCGTGACCGCCTTCTACACGGCCAACTACTGGTGTGACAGCTCGGTCTCGGCCTCGTCCTCGTCGGGCTGTGAGGTGGGAGCCTCTTACAAGAGGCTGCCGCCGGACGCGACCTCCCAGGACAACTTGTACATCCTCGTCCCGCTTGGCTTCAACCCTCCCGGCCTCCAGTGCGCAAAGGTGGGCAACTGCATCGACCACCCGGCGACGATGGACCTGACGAGGATCGCCTCGACACTCGACCCGCTCCTGCACACCAAGCCGGCCCAGCTGCGAGACGTTCCGCTCTCGCCGCACGACCACTTCATCACCTCGAGGAACAACAACCTGCCCGAGTGGTGGAACGTCAAGGTGATCGGGGTGACGAGCCAGGCCTCGTTCGACAAGGCAGTCGCCGCCAAGAGCTATGCGACGCTCAAGGCCATGGAGGGCTCGAACGGCGTCACCGCCCCGATCCCCACCAACGCCTTCTTGTACTTCCAGGTCCTGGCAGGCACGAACGGCACCTCGCTGAGCGCCTATCACGGCACGGCTGGACCGTCCTCGAACCCGGCCAGCACCGGCGTGGCGATCGACCCGCTCACCAACGACTGCTCCACCAAGGCAGCCTGTTCGGCGGCTGGCATCGGCCTCACCCAGGGCTACCTGGGCAGCGCCACCGGCGACGTGCTGTACTCGCAGAACTTCTTCTGCGACAGGAGCGTGCGCGCAGCCTCGACCACCGGCTGTGAGGCGGGATCGTCGTACTCGAAGCTGCCGCCAGGCACCACCTCGGCAAGTGAGACAGGGCAGCTCTACATCGTCACCCCGCTCTACAAGCCTGAGCCCGCCAACCTCCAGTGCCCGAACCAGGGATACTGCATCGACCATCCTGGAAGCGTCGACCTCACGAGGCTCGCCTCGACGCTCGACCCGCTGCTCGGGACCAAGCCCGCCCAGCTCGACAACGTGCCGCTCTCACCCCACAGCCACGTCATCTTGACTGCCAACAGCTATCGCCCCGAGTGGTGGAACGTCCATGTGATAGGCGTGACCAACTCCACTGCCTACAACGAGATCATCAGCTCCCCCTCGAAATACGCCGAGGCTGTGAAGCTGGCAGCTGACTCGAAGTCCGGCGTCACCGCAGCCATCCCGACCAACATCTTCCTCTGGTTCCAGGTGTTGCCCGGTGCAGTGCCAAGTGGCGCACCGGCCACCGGAGGCGGCTCGACAGCCGGGATGCAGCACACTGCCCTGCTCTCGGGCGGCATCGCAGCTGTGATCATCGGCCTCGGCGCAGGCTTCGTCATGGTCTACCGCCGCCGCCAGCACTCCGTCGACCCGACGGTCGCCAGGTAGCGAGCCGGGTTGAGAACGGTTCGGCCCGGCGTCCCCCCCGGGCGCCGGGCCCCCCCGTCCCGCCCGGCCGGGCGAGTCGCCAGCAGGATCGCCGTCACAGTGGCGGCGGTCCTGGTGGCGTTCGGGGCTACCGCAATCGGCTACTCGTTGGCGAACCAGCGCCACGCCCCGGCCCCGGCGCCCTCGGCCGCCGGGGTGCTCGCCTCGCCGGGCCGAGCCAGGGCTGAGCCGCCGCCTCCCGTACGCGATCCGCAGCGAGTCGCGGCCGAGGCGCAGCAGGCCGCGGCGGTCCCGAGAGAGCCGTTCCATCTCGGCTCATCGAGGCCGGTGTCCATCGCCATCCCGGCCATCAAAGTCCACTCGGTCATCCAAACCCTCGGTGTCAACCCGAACGGCACGATAGAGGTCCCGCCCCTCGGCGATACCCCGAAGACGAACGAAGCCGCCTGGTTCAAGTACTCGGCGACGCCCGGCCAGCTCGGTGTCTCGGTGATCGAGGGTCATATCGACTCAGCGTTCCAGGGTCCCTCCGTCTTCTTCGAGCTCGGCAAGTTGGCGCCGGGGGACCGGATCTACGTGGCGCTCGCCGACCGGGTCGAGGCGGTCTTCACCGTGCGAGGGGTCCGCCAGTACCAGAAGAAGAACTTCCCGACAGGTGTCTTCTACGGCAACCCCGGCTATGCCGCCCTCCACCTGGTCACCTGCGGCGGAGCGTTCGACCCGACCGACCACCAGTACCTCTCGAGCATCATCGTCGTCGCCAGCCTGACAGGCGCTCGTCCCATCGGCCGCCGGGCCTGAGGAAAGAGGCAGCCGGCCGCCCAAGGTTCCTGCCCCGAGCGGGGCGCCGAGAGCGGCGACCGAGCCGGCCCGGAAGCGGAGATCGCGGCTCTCCGTCCCCTCCTCTGGGCGCGTCATCCCGCTGGCACGGCCGGCCCCTACCTGCCGCGGAGAGGTGCTCCCGCCCCGGCGCCGGAAAGAGGGTGGCTCGGCTCGGGGCGCGGACCCTGCTGGTAGCCTCCCGAGCCATGGCAGGTACGGGCCGTTTCGGCCGGCTGGCGACGGCGATGGTCACGCCGTTCGCCCCCGACGGCACCCTCGATGTAGAGGCCGCCGTCGCCCTCGCCCGCCACCTCGCCTCGAGCGGGAGCGAGGCCCTCGTCCTCGCCGGCACGACGGGCGAGTCGCCCGTCCTCACCGATGAGGAGAAGGTCAGCCTCTGGCGGGCCGTCGCCGAGGCGGTCACCGTGCCCGTGCTGGCCGGGGCGACCACGAACGACACGGCCCACTCGATCGCCCTCGCGAAAAGGGCCGAGGAGGCGGGGGCGGCCGCCATCCTGGCGGTGACCCCGTACTACAGCAGGCCCTCGCAGTCGGGGCTCCTTGCCCACTTCTCGGCAGTGGCCGAGGCGACCTCCCTCCCGGTGATGCTCTACGACATCCCGGTGCGCACCGGGCGCAAGATCGGTCGGGAGACGATGCTCGCCCTGGCCCGCCAAATGCGAAACGTCGTAGCCGTGAAGGACGCCAGCGGTGACCCGGCGGCGACGGCCCGCCTCATCGCCGAGGCGCCCGAGGGCTTCGAGGTCTACAGCGGCGACGACAGCCTCACCCTCCCTCTCTGTGCCCTGGGCGGGGTGGGCGTCGTGAGCGTGGCCGCCCACTGGATCGGCCCGGAGCTGGCCGAGATGGTCCGGCTCTTCTTCGCCGGCGACGTCGCCGGCGCCGCCACCCTCAACGCCGAGCTCGTCGAGCTCGTCTCGTTCCAGTCGAGCGACGAGGCGCCCAACCCCGTGCCGGCCAAGGCCATGCTGGCGGCGATGGGCCTTCGGGTCGGCCACTGCCGCCTGCCGCACGGCCCGGCGCCGGCGGCCACCGAGGAGAGAGCGGCCCACCTCCTTGCCGGGCTCGAGTCCTGGCGGGAGAAGCGCCGGGCCGAGAAGGCCGGCTCGTGAGGGTCGGCCGCAGCGGGTGGAGGCGGGCGTGAGCCAGGCCGTCAGGATCGCCTTCCTCGGGGGCCTCGGTGAGATCGGGCGCAACTGCGCCGTCATCGAGCAGTCGGGCCGCCTCGTCGTCCTCGACTGCGGCGTGCTCTTCCCCAACGCCGAGATGCCGGGCGTCGACCTCGTGCTGCCGGACTTCTCCTACCTGTTCGACCGGAGGGACGACGTCGACGGCATCGTCCTCTCCCACGGCCACGAGGACCACGTCGGGGCGATCGCCTACCTGCTGAGGGAGGTGAAGGCGCCCGTCTACGGCTCGCCGTTCACCCTCGGGATAGCCCGCAACCGCCTGGACGAGGCCAACCTCACCGCCGAGGCCGAGCTGGTGGCCGTGGCCGACGGCGAGCGCCGGGCGATCGGCCCCTTCGACGTCGAGTTCATCCCGGTCACCCACTCGGTGCCCTACGGCTTTGCCACGGCCTTCCACACGGCCCAGGGCGTCATCCTCCACTCGGGCGACTTCAAGCTCGACCTGACGCCGGTCGACGGCCGGCGCACCGACCTCGCCCGCATCGGCCACCTGGCCTCGACAGAGGGCATCCGCCTCCTCCTCTCGGACTCCACCAACGCCGAGGAGCCGGGCCACACCGGCAGCGAGAGCTCGGTGGGCGAGTCGCTCCTTCGCATCTTCGAGACGCGGGCCGGCCGTCGCATCATCGTCGCCTGCTTCGCCAGCCACGTCCACCGCATCCAGCAGCTGGCCGTCGCCGCCCTGGCGACGAAGAGGCGCATCGCCCTGCTCGGCCGCTCGATGATCAAGAACGTCGGGCTCGCCCGGGAGCTCGGCCTCCTCTCGATCCCCGACACGGCGCTCGTCGACCTGGAGGAGATCGGCAAGGTCCCCCCGGGCGAGCTCTGCATCCTCTCGACCGGCTCGCAGGGCGAGCCGATGTCGGCCCTCTCGCTCATGGCGAGCGGTGAGAGCCGCTGGCTCACGATCGAGGACGGCGACGTCGTCGTCTTGAGCTCGCACGCCATCCCGGGGAACGAGTGGGCCGTCGCCAAGGTGATGGACGGCCTCGCCCGCCGGGGGGCCGAGGTGATCCACGCCGCCACCGACCACGTGCACGAGAGCGGGCACGCCCGCCAGGGCGAGCTCGCCACGCTCCTCTCGGTCGCCCGCCCCCGCAGCTTCGTGCCCGTGCACGGCGAGTACCGCCACCTGCTCAGGCACTCCCGCCTCGCCATCGAGATGGGCGTCCCGCCGAACGACGTGCTCGTCTGCGAGGACGGCGACGTCGTGGCGCTCACAGACGAGGGCATCGACTTCGACGGCGAGGTCTCCTCGAGCTACGTCTTCATCGACGGCATCGCCGGCGACGTCGGGATGGGCGTGCTGCGCGAGCGCCGGGTGCTGGCCGAGGAGGGGATCGTCGTGGCAGCGGTCACCCTCGACCGCAAGAGCGGCGTTCTCGTCGGCCAGCCCGTCGTGGTGAGCAGGGGCTTCCTCGACGACGAGGGCCACGAGGAGCTGGCCGCTGCCGCCCGGGCCGCCGTCGTGAAGGCGCTCGAGGTGGCCGCCGCCGAGGGCCACCCCGAGCCCGACGCCATCAGGCGGCTGGTGCGCCGGACGGTGGGAAAGATGGTGAACGAGCGCACGAGGCGCCGGCCGATGATCGTCCCGGTCGTCGTCGAGCGCTGAGCCCACCCGGCCCAAGGCGAGGCGGACGGGGCGTCCCCGGGCCGGTTATCTCCCCGAGCGGCCTGACCGCTCGCGCAAGGCTCGCCGGAGGCTCTCGCCTCGAAGGCGCCGCGCCGGCGCTCCTCGCTCCTCCGCCGGAACTTTGCGCAACGAGGCGCCCCTCGAGGTAGACGGCTCGTGGGAGTGGTGCCACGCTTGACCGGTGGCTCGTCCCGGCGGTGCATCGCCGGGCCCCACCTGGCGTGAGCAGGCGCATCACCGCATCACAAATCCTGATGCTATGATGCAGACGTGCGGACGACCGTGACCTTGGACCCTGACGTGGAGCAGATCGTGCGACGCCGCATGCGCGAGCGCGGGCAGTCCTTCAAAGAGGCGCTCAACGACTCGGTCAGGAGCGGGGTGCTGCTCCCGGCCAGTCGTTCGCAGTTCAGGACCGAGACCGCCTCCATGGGAGAGCCCACGATCTGCCTCGACCGGGCCCTGCAGCTGGCGGGCGACCTCGAGGACGAGGAGCGCGTAAGGCGGATGCGGGCGGGCTCGTAGGCCGGTGGACCTGGTCGACGCCAACGTCCTCCTCTACGCGGTCAACCTAGATGCCCGCCACCACGAGCGGTCCAGGCGCTGGCTCGACGAGTCTCTCTCGGGTGGCGAGCCCGTGGCCTTCGCCTGGCTGGCGCTGCTCGCCTTCCTCCGGCTCTCCACGAAGGTCGACCTCTTCCCGCGTCCCTTGACGACAGAGCAGGCCCTCGATCGGGTGGAGGGGTGGCTCCGGACGCCGGCAGCCGTCGTGCTCGAGCCGACCCCGGACCATGGGCGGATCCTTCGCCGCCTCCTGTTGGAGGTGGGCGCGGCGGCCAACCTGGTGAACGACGCCCATCTCGCCGCGCTGGCGATCGAGCATCGCTGCGGCATCGTCTCTTTCGACGCCGACTTCAAACGCTTCCGCGGCGTCTCCTGCAGAGAGCCGGAGCCATCCCGCTCAGCGCCTTGAGGCGCCACCACCTGTCGGCACCCGTGCTCACCTGTTGGCGATGTTGTCGGTGTTAGCGTTGTTGCCACTGTGGCAGTTACCAAGCCCGCGGCCAGGGGGCGCCCGGCGGCCCGCTCGAGCGGGCCGAAGCCGGGCCGCCAGCCCAGCCGCCAGCCCGCCCCCGCCCGGAAGAAGACGTCCAGCGCACGAAGGGGCGGGCCCGCCCGCCGCCGTCCGGGCGCTCTCGAGGTCATGGCTAGCCGGCTCCTCGACCTCATCGGAGGCCAGCCCGACGACGCCTGGGGCCTCCTTCTTGTCGTGCTCGGGGTCCTCTTCTTCCTGGCGGTCTCGGTGCACGCCCTCGGGCCGGCCGGCTCGCTTCTCTTCCGCTACGGCACCCGTGGCCTCGGCTGGGGGATCGACCTCGTCTCGTTCTCCCTCGTGGCCGGGGGCATCCTCCTCATCGCCGAGCGCTCGGTCTGGGGACCGCTCGGCACCGTGGTCTCGAGCCTCGTCCTCGCCCTCTCGGCCGCCGGCCTGGCCGACCTCGCCG
>JAJYQK010000041.1 GCA_021794645.1 Actinomycetes bacterium | reverse complement strand
TGTGGCATGCCGCCCCGCTTTCGGAGTGGGACGGCGTCTCCTCGGCTTCGCCGCCTGAGAAGCTCAGGCGAGCTGTTCTTGGTCCCACTCCTCTTCTGCCAGCGCCTCGATGTCTAGGCCGGTCGGCAGGCCGTTGGCGTTGGCGAGGAAGAGGCGGGAGGTCGGGCTGGCGCCGACGAGGGCGTCGTTCGCCAGCACGACCGCCGCGGCGGTGTAGCTCGAGCGCTCCTCGTGGGGGAAGGTGGAGCGCTCCGGGTAGACCCGCCCGGTCGTGTAGGAGCCCACCTCGTCGCGCTGGTCCTGCACCCAGGCGAAGAGCCGGGCCGCCTCGCCCTCGAGGCCGGCGCCCAGGCAGGAGAGGACGCACTCTGCCGTCTCGGCGGCCGTCACCCAGGGCCGGTCGGAGACACAGCGCACGCCGGCGCCTTCGATGACAAAGCGCGCCCAGCCCTCTCGCAGCCGCTTGGCGGCGGCGGGGCCGGTCACCGCCCCGGTCAGCACCGGGTAGTACCAGTCCATGGCGTAGCGCTCCTTCGGGGCGAAGAGCTCGGGCCGGTAGGCAATGGCATGGCGGAGGCGGCCGGCCGCCAGCTCCCACTCGGGCCGCTCCAGTCCGAGCAGCTCGGCAGCGGCGATGGCGCAGCGGAGCGAGAGGTAGACAGAGGACGACCCCGTCAAGAGGGCGTAGCCCTCGGGCGAGCCGTCCGAGCGGAGCGACCAGGTGAGCTCTCCCCCGGGCCGCTGCCAGCCGAGGACGAACTCGACTGCCGCCCCGAGTGGGCCGAAGAGCTCCTCGACGAAAGCGGCGTCCCCTGTCACGAGGTAGTGGTGCCAGACACCGGTGGCGATGTAGGCGCAGACGTTGGTGTCGATCCGCCTGTCCTCGACGCTGCCGTCCGCCTTGTAGTAGTTGAACCAGCTGCCGTCGTCGTGCTGGGCGGAGACGAGCCACTCATAGGCCCTCTCGGCCGCCGGCAGCCTGCCCCCCGCTGCCAGGGCCATGGCCGCCTCGACGTGGTTCCAGGGGTCGCAGTGGCCGCCCGGGAACCAGGAGATCATGCCCGTGGTGGCCTGCAGCTCCTCGATGGTGTCGAGGGTGGCGTCGACCTCTCTCGAGTCGAGGACGAAGAGGTCTTCGGCGGGGAGGCTCACCGGGCGTGCTCCAGGTAGAGGACGAGGCTCTTCCCGATGAGAGGGTTGAGCAGCCGGTCGGGCAGGCGGGTGAGCGGGGTCGCTCTCATGATGTCGTGCACGAGCACCCGGTGGTAGGCCCGCACGAGCGGGTGCTGCTCGCGCTCGACCCCGACGAGGCAGCGGAGCCACCAGTAGGGGCTGTGGAGGCCATGGGCGTGGTGGCTGCCGACAACGCGGAGGCCGGCCGCCTGCAGGCGGGCCTGCAGCTGGTGCCGGCGGTAGATCCGCACGTGGCCGCCCTCTGTCTCGTGGTAGTCCGAGGAGAGGCACCAGTTCACGAGCTCGGGACCGTAGCGGGGGACGGTGACAGCCATGCGGCCCCCCGGGGCGAGGACGCGGGCGAGCTCTCGCATCGCTCTCGTGTCCTCGGGGAGGTGCTCGAGGACCTCGGCCGCCACCACCCGCTCGAAGGCGCCATCGGCGAAGGGGAGCTGCAGGGCGGTCGCTTTGAGCGGCAGACCGGATGCCCCCGCAGCCACCTCGCCCGCCTCCGACATGGCGGCCATCATCGAGGCGACGCCCTTCAGCTCCTGGCCGTCGGCGTCGAGGGCGACCACATGGGCGCCCCGGCGGAGCGCCTCGAAGGCATGGCGCCCGGCGCCGCAGCCGAGATCCAAGAGGCGCTCGCCCGGCTCGAGGCCGAGCAGCTCGAAGCGCACGGTCAGCAAGGCGTCTGACCCACCTCGTGCTCTGCCAGCAGCTGGCGGTACTGCTCGGCCGTGAGCCGGGCGGTCACCGGCCAGGTGAAGTGCTCCCTCGCCCGCCTCCGGCCCCCCTCGCCGAGCTGGCGGCGCAGCCCCTCGTCGCCGAGGGCGCGCAGGATGGCGGCTGCCAGGGCCCCCGGGTCGTTCGGGGGGACGAGGAGGGCGGCCTCGCCGTCTCTTCCCGCCACCTCCTTCACCGCCCCGCCGGTGGTGGCGACGAGCGGGGCCCCACAGCCCATCGCCTCGACAGCAGGAAGGGAGAAGCCCTCGTAGAGGCTCGGCACGACGGCCAGCTGGCACTCGGCATACCGCTGGGCGACCTCGTCGTCGCTGATGCCGGAGATGAACTCGACCGAGCCCTCGAGGCCGAGCCGGGCGATGGCTGCTGGCACCTGGCTCCCCTCCCGCAACCGCCCGATGACGACGAGATGGGCCTCGTCACGCTCGGTGCGCACCTTGGCGAGCGCCTCGAGAAGGGGGACGAGGCCCTTCATGGGCACATCGGCGCTGGCGGTCGTGAGCAGCCGGCCCGGCACGCGGGCCACCCCGGGGCGGGGGAAGAAGACCGAGTCGTCGACACCGAGGGGCACGACGGCCATGCGGGAGCGGTCCACGCCGAGCTGCTCGGCGATGTCGCCGAGCGATGACTGCGAGACCGTGAGCACCCGGGGCACCTGGCGGGCCACCCGCACCTGCATGTCGATGAAGCCGTACCAGCGCCGGAGAGAGAGCCGGCGGCGCCAGCTCTCCGCATGGGCGAGGTCGAGCTCCCTGTCGACGGTGATCGGGTGGTGGATGGTGGCCATGACGGGCCAGCCGTCCCTCATCATCCCGACCAGCCCCGAGCCGAGGCTCTGGTTGTCGTGCACGAGGTCGAACTCTCCCCGCCGCCCCGCCAGCAGCCGGCGCACCCTCGTCATGAAGGTCCGCGGCTCGGGGAAGCCGGCCGTGCACATGATGGCGAACTCGAGCAGGTCGGTGGTCGACTTGAACTCCGACGGCCGGGGGATCCTGAAGGGGTCCGGCTCCCGGTAGAGGTCGAGGCTCGGCACCTTGACGAGCTCCACCCCCGGGTCGAGCTCGGGGTAGGGCGGGCCGGAGAAGACGGTCACCTCGTGGCCGAGGGCGGCCAGCTCGCGGGTGAGATGGCGTGAATAGACACCTTGGCCGCCACAACGCGGGTTGCCCCGGTAGACGAGGTAGGCGACGCGCAGCTGCTCACCCGCTCCTGTCGCCATGGGCCTCAAGCCTCCCCTCTCGCCCCTGCGCTCTGCAAACGGGCTCAGGAGATGCCGAACCAGGAGAGAACGGTCAGCACCACGAGGATGGACGCCATGGCGGCGACGACGGCGACCGACACGGTGGCCACCGCCTTGAAGACCGGCCCGTTCGCCCACTGCCCGAGAAGCGAGCGGCGGTTGGCGAGGATGAGGATGAACACGAGCGTGATGGGCGTTATCACGCCCTGGATGACCTGGGTGCCGATCAAAAGCGTGATCAGGTTGACCGGCATGAGGGCGATGATCGCCCCGATGAGCAGCTGGGCCGAGAAGAGGCCGAGGAACAGCGGCGCCTCCCTGAAGCGGCGCGAGACAGAGCGCTCGACGCCGACCGCTTCGGCGATGGCGTAGGAGGTCGAGAGGGGGACGACGGCGCCGGCGAGGGCGGAGGCACCGAGGAGGCCGAGACCGAAGAGCACCTCGGCGCCGGCGCCAGCGACGGGCCGGAGCGCCAGGGCGGCCTCCTTGGCAGAGTTGAGGACCCCCCGCCCGCCGATGGCAGCCGCCGTCGCCACGATGATGAACCAGGAGATGACGTCGGCGAAGATGGCGCCCGCCACCGTGTCGATCCGCTCGGTCGGGTACTCGTCGGGACCGATGCCGCGATCGACGACGGCAGAGGCGTTGTAGAGCTGCATGTAGGGCGAGATGGTCGTGCCGATGAGGGCCACCACGAGCAGGACGAAGCCCTTCGAGGTGGACAGGTGGGGGACGACGGTGTGCAGCGCCACCGCCTTCCAGTCCGGGTGGGCGAGGCCGGCCGCCACCGGGTAGACGAGGAAGGCGAGCGAGAGGACGAGGAAGACCCGCTCGGCGTAGCGGTAGGAGCCGAAGAGGACGAGCACCCAGATCACGACGGCCGCGATCGGGATCGAGATGTAGCGGGAGAGGCCGAACAGCTCGAAGGCGGCCCCGATGCCGGCGAACTCCGAGACGACGATGCCGACATTGGCCACCATGAGCGCCACGAGGGCGAGGGTGGCCATGCGGATCGAGAACTCCTCTCTTATGAGAGAGGCGAGCCCCTTGCCGGTGATCGCTCCGAGACGGGCTGACATCTCCTGCACGACGACGAGGCCGATCGTGATGATGACCATGACGAACAAGGTGTCGTAGCGGTACTGCGATCCGGCCGAGGCATAGGTGGCGATGCCACCGGCGTCGTTGCCGGCATTGGCGGCGATGAGGCCCGGGCCGGCGATGGCCGCCACCATGAGCAGCCGCCGGAAGAGGCCGCGCCGGCCGGCTCCCGGGCCGGCCGGCTGGCGCCGCCGGTCCAGAGCGGGCCTGCTCAGACGAGCCTGCTCCTTCTTGCTGAGCTCGGAGAGGCCCATCGCTCTCCCTCCCCGCTCACTGCAAGAACCGCGGGAAGTGGAGCCGGCCCCGCTCGGGCAGGAGGGCGTCGACGAGGTCGTCGGCGAGGATCCGCCCGAGCGGCTTGCCGTCCTCGACGACGAGGACCGACGAGCGGCGGGTGTCCACCAGCTTGCTGGCGACGTCGCCGATGGGGCTGCCCGGCTCGACCGTGATCGGCTCTGCCTCCTCGACGAGCTCGCCCACCTCGGTGGTGTCGTCGGCCACAACGAGGGCGAAGAGCCCGACGTCGCCGACGAGGAAGCCGAGGTCGTCCACCACGACGACGGCGTCGACCTCGAGGGCGTGCTCGCGCATCTCGGCCAGGCGCTGGCGGACGAGCCCGACGCTCTCGCTCCGCCGGGCGGTGACAAGAGCGGTCGTCATGATGCCGCCGGCGGTGTTCTCGGCATAGCCGAGGACCGTCTCGAGCTCGGCCGCCCGCACGTCGGGCATGTGGGCCAGGAGCTCCTCGCGCTCCTCGTCGTCGAGGTCGCGCAGCGCCTCGACCGCCTCGTCGGTCTCCATCGAGGCGACGATAAGGGCGGCCTGCTCGGGCTCTGCCCCCCGCAGCAGCGACTCGAGCTCTTCTGGGTCCATCTCCTCGAGGGCGTCGGCGGCCTGCTCGGGCTCGAGTGCCTCGAGCAGCTCCTGCTGCTGCTCGCGGCCGAGGTCCTCGAGCAGATCGGCCAGCTCGCCCGGGCGGAGCCGGTGCAGGCCCTCATGGGAGGTGCGCAGGTGCACCGAGGCCGAGGGGGCGCCGAAGGGCTGGATGGCGGCCCAGTCGATGATGCGGTTCGGGGTGGGCCGGGTGCGCAGGCGGACGGGCCCGAGCCGGCGAAGGAGCGTCTGGGCGCTCACGTCGACGCCCACGAGCCGGATGCGCCCCTGGGTCGGGGCGAGGTAGAGGTCGGCGGCCCTTATGACCTGCACGCCGTCCACATCCACCAGCTGGTGGTCGAGGACGTCGCGAGCGAGCAGCAGCTCGCCCTGGCGGCGCTCGAAGTCGCGCAGGTCGACGCGGGCGGAGCGGAGGGTTATCTCGTTGTTGCCGAGGTGGGCGACGAGGCTGGCGTCGAGGAAGACCCGCCGGCGGGCCACCTTCACGACGAGACCGGAGATGGGCGGGTAGGCCTGGTCGAGTGTGAAGCGCGCCACCACGTCGACGAGGCGGCCGATCTCCTCCCCACCTTGGTGGCGGACAGGGCAGTTCAAGATGCCGGCGAGCGAGACGATGGCCTCCCTGACGGCGCGGGTGGTCGTGAGCCGGCGATGGCGCTGGTCGAGGCGGCTGCGGAGAGCCTGGGGCGGCTGGATCGGGGCACGGCGGGCCATGAGTCCTCCTCTCGGCGAGTCGGGCCGCGCGGGGGCGGCAGAACAGGTCGCTTGCCCGCTACGTCTCGCCCGGCCCGAGGCTCAGCCGATCAGTGGCGGCGAGCTCGCGTGCCCGAGGCGGTCGACGAGGCGGGTGGGGTCGGAGTGGTACTCGGGGGTTGGTCCGGCGACATCGACCCCACCTCCTCTCACCTCGTCCCGGGTCGGTGCGCCAGCATTGTAACGAGCGCTGGCAGGGGCGGGGCCCTCCCCGTTACCGGCCGGTAGCCTCTGGCGCATGGATCTCAGCTATCCCCCCGAAGCAGAGGCCTTCCGGGCCGAGGTCCGGCGCTGGCTGGAGGAGAACCTGCCGAGCGGCTGGGGTGACAAGGACCACTCGATGAGCGCCGAGGAGCGCCAGGCCTTCAACTCCGAGTGGACCAAGAAGCTCTCCGAGGGGGGGTGGATCTGCGCCTCCTGGCCGAAGGAGTACGGGGGGCGGGGGCTCTCGATCATGGAGAGCGTCGTCCTAAACGAGGAGTTCGCCCGGGCCAATGCCCCCATGCGGGCCGACTTCTTCGGCGACACCCTCGTCGGCCCGACCATCTTGCAGTGGGGCAGCGAGGAGCAGAAGAAGTTCTTCCTGCCGAAGATCCTCTCGGGGGAGATCTCCTGGTGCCAGGGCTTCTCCGAGCCCGACGCCGGCAGCGATCTCGCCTCGCTCAAGACGAGGGCCGAGCTAGACGGCGACGAGTGGGTGATAAACGGCCAGAAGGTCTGGACCACCCAGGCCCAGTACGCCGACTACATCTTCCTCCTCGCCCGCACCGACGCCGAGGCCGAGAAGCACGCCGGCATCTCCTACCTCCTCGTGCCCATGCGCCAGGAGGGCGTCGAGGTGCGCCCGATCGCCCAGATCGACGGCTCAGCCGAGTTCAACGAGGTCTTCTTCAACAACGCCCGTTGCCCGAAGGACAACGTCGTCGGCGGCGTCAACAATGGCTGGAAGGTCGCCATGACGACGCTCGGCTTCGAGCGGGGGACCTCGGCCACGACCGGCTACCGCCGCTTCCAGCGCGAGCTCGAGGCGATCATCGAGGCGGCCCGGGAGAACGGCAAGGCGGCCGACCCACTCGTCCGCCAGCGCCTAGCCCTCGCCTGGTCGAAGGTGAAGATCATGCAGATAAACGGCTTTCGCACCCTCACCTCCGCTCTCACCGGTGACCACTCGAGTGCCGCCCTCGCCGCCACCAACAAGATGTTCTGGTCCGAGTACCACCGCGACACGATGGAGCTCTACATCGACATCCTCGGCATGGCCGGCCAGATCCTCGACGGCGAGGACGAGGAGGAGACAGAGTTCGTCCCCGGCGTCGGCGCCCGCAAGCGCCGCCCGGGCTACCCGGTCGGGACGATGCAGTCGAGCTTCTTCTTCTCCCGCTCGGAGACCATCTGGGGCGGCACCGCCCAGATCCAGCGCAACATCGTGGGCGAGCGGGTGCTCGGGCTGCCGAAAGAACCGAAGCCAGCCCCCCGCTAGGGCGCTTGCGGCCGGGCGCGGCCTGCCCGCCGCCGCCTCGAAGGCCCTGCACAGCTCAGCGCGGGTGCAGACTCGAGAGATGTTCATCGACGAGATCGCCGTCCACGAGCGAGAGGGCGGGAGCGGCCTGCTCTGCCGGGAGATCCTCGGTGAGCTGCCCGAGTGGTTCGGCATCCCGGCCGCCATCGAGGAGTACGCCGCCCGGGCGGAGTCCGCCCCCGTCCTCGTGGCCACGAAGGGCCAGGACGAGGTCGGCCTCCTCGTCGTCGCGGACCACGGCCCGCACTCGGCCGAGATCGAGCTGATGGCCGTGCGGCCCGACTTCCACCGCCGCGGTGTCGGACGCCTCCTCGTCCAGCGCGTGGAGGAGCGCACCATCGGCCGCGGGGGAGAGTTCTTGCAGGTGAAGACGTTGAGCGAGAGGAGAGCTGACCTCCGCTATGCCGGCACCCGGGCCTTCTACCGGGCCTGTGGCTTCCGCGACCTCGGGGAGCTGCCAGGCCTGTGGGACGAGGAGAACCCGGCGCTGCAGCTGGTGAAGCACCTCGGCACGAGGTCCGGCCTCCACCATGTCGAGCTGTGGGTGCCCGACCTCCCCCGGGCCGCCGCAAGCTTCGGATGGCTCCTCACCTCTCTCGGCTACGGGCCATACCAACAGTGGTCCTCCGGCCAGAGCTGGCGGCGCGCCGGCCACTATGTCGTCGTCGAGCAGTCGCCGGCGCTCCTCGGCGCCAGCCACGAGCGGCTGCGGCCGGGGCTCAACCACCTCGCCTTCCACGCCGGCACCGAGGGCGAGCTCGACTCCCTCGTCGCCTCGGCGGGAGGCCACGGCTGGCAGCTCCTCTTCGCCGACCGCCATCCCCATGCAGGCGGCCCGTCCCACTATGCCGCCTATCTCGAGAACGAGGACGGCTTCGAGGTCGAGCTCGTCGCCGGCGGCTGAGCACCCCCGCCAGCCGAGGCGCCGGTGGGCCTTCCGGCGCTGGCCGTGGCTGTCAGGTAGAAAGCGACATGGACTCTTCTGACCTCGGCCTGCTTCGCTGGCCCTCCTCCCCCTCCCTCTCGCCGGACGGCAGCCGCGTCGCCTTTGCCCTCAACCGGGTCGAGCTCGATGAGGACGGCTACCGAAGCGACCTCTGGGTGGTGCGCTGCGATGGCTCGGAGCCGGCTCGCCAGCTGACCAGGAGCGGCTTCGACTCGATGCCTCGCTGGTCGCCCGACGGCAGGTGGCTGGCCTTTCGGCGGGGAGCCGAGGAGAGGCCGGGCCAGCTCCATCTGCTGCCGCTCGACGGCGGCGACGCTGTCAAGGTCTGCGACCACCCCCTCGGCGTCGAGGAGATCGTCTGGTCGGGCGACGGGAGGTCGATCGCGTACACGGCCCGCCGGCCCGAGCCGGGTCGCTACGAGAAGGGCGAGGGGGCCCGGCCACCCGCCAAGGAGGCTCCGCGGCGGATCGACCGGCTGCGCTACCGCCTCGACGGCGTCGGCTTCCTCCTCGACCGCCCCGCCCACCTCTTTGTCGTCGACCCCTTTGCCACCGAGCCCGAGCCACGCCAGCTGACAGAGGAGGACTGGGGCTTTGCCAACCCCGTCTGGGCCCCCGACGGAGAGCACCTCGTGGTGACCACGGGCCACGTCGACGACGAGCTCTCCTTGGCAGGCGACCTCTTCGCCGTCGCCCTGGACAAAGGGCTGCGCCGCATCACCTGCTCGACGACCTCGGTCGGTCCCGCGGCCTTCTCGGCCGACGGTGAGGTCGTCTACTACCTCGGCGCCGACGACCTTCGCCGGGGCGGGCGCTCGACGAGCCTCTTCTCGGTGCCCTTCGACGGCTCGAGAGAGCCGACCCGCCTGACCGACCCGGAGAGCTGGGACCTCTCAGACAGCCATGCTGTGTCAAAGCTGGTGGCCACGGCCGGTGACCTGCTGGCCCCCGCCGGCCACCGGGGGGCGGTCGACGTCGTGCGCATCGCCGAGACGGCTCCGAAACCGGAGCGGGTGGGCGCAGAAGGGGCCCACATGGTGCTCGACTTCGCCGCTTGCGGCCGGACGGTCGCAGCCGTGCTGGCGACGGCCGCCTCAGCAGGCGAGATCGCCGTCCTGCGCGACGACGAGTGGGCCGTCCTCACCGACGTGGGGGCGGGGCTCGCGGGCGCCACCTCGCTCCTCCCCCTCGAGGAGCTCTCCACCCAGGCACCCGACGGCTACCCGGTGCACGGTTGGCTCGTCTGTCCTCCGGGGGAGGGCCCCCATCCCGTCGTGCTGGCCATCCACGGCGGACCGGCCACCCAGTACGGCTACGTCCTTTTCGACGAGGCCCAGGTCTACGCGGCGGCCGGCTACGCCGTCGTGCTCGGGAACCCCCGCGGCTCGAGCGGCTACGGCCAGAGCCACACCCAGGCCATCCTGGGCGACCTCGGCAACCTCGACCGGGCCGACCTGCTGGCGCTGCTTGACCACGCCCTGAAGGACGCCCGCCTCGATCCCGAGCGGGTCGGGGTCATGGGTGGCTCCTACGGCGGCTTCATGACCACCTGGCTGGCGGCCCACGAGGGGAGCCGCTTCAAGGCCGCCATCAGCGAGAGGGCGGTGAACGCCTGGGACAGCTTCACCGGCTCGAGCGACATCGGCTGGTTCTTCACGGCTCTCACCTGCGGAGACGACCCGGCCGGGCAGGCTCGCCAGAGCCCGCTCGCTTACGCCGACGAGATCGAGATCCCGATGCTCATCATCCACAGCGAGAACGACTGGCGCTGCCCGATCGAGCAGGCCCAGAGGCTCTTTGTCCACCTGAAGAAGCGAGGGGTCCCCGTCGAGATGCTGGTCTTCCCGGGCGAGGGGCACGAGCTCTCGCGCGCGGGGCTCCCGAGCCACCGGCTGGCCCGCTTCGAGGCCGTCTTGGACTGGTGGTCCCGCCACCTCTGAGCCCGGCGCCCGAACAGGTGCCAGCGCCGCCCAGGAGGCGGGCGCAGGCCCGCCCGGCGGTGGTGGACCCCCATTAGCCTCCTCTCGGACAAACAGACCGAAGGGAGCTGACTCTTGTACGAGCTGCGAACGCTGGGGGCGACGGGCATAAAGGTGAGCCCCTACTGCCTCGGGGCGATGATGTTCGGCCAGTGGGGCAACGAGGACCACGACGAGTCGGTCCGGATGATCCACCGGGCCCTCGAGGCCGGCATCAACTTCGTCGACACCGCCGATGTCTACTCCCAGGGCGAGTCAGAAGAGATCGTCGGCAAGGCGCTGAAGGGCAGGCGGGACGCCGTGGTGCTCGCCACCAAGGTCCACGGCCAGATGGGCGAGGACCCGAACGCCCAGGGGAACTCGAGGCGCTGGATCCGCCAAGAGGTGGAGAACAGCCTGCGCCGCCTCGGCACCGACTACATCGACCTCTATCAGATCCACCGCCCCGACCCGACGACCGACATCGAAGAGACGCTCTCGGTCCTCACCGACCTCGTGCGCGAGGGCAAGGTGAGGGCGATCGGCTCTTCCACCTTCCCGCCCGAGCAGATCGTGGAGGCGCAGTGGGTGGCCGAGCGCCGGGGGCTGGAGCGCTTCAGGTGCGAGCAGCCTCCCTACTCGATCTTCGTGCGCGGCATCGAGGCGGGCGTGCTGCCCACCTGCGAGCGCTACGGCATGGGTGTCATCGCCTGGAGCCCGCTCGCAGGGGGCTGGCTCACCGGCCGCTACCGCCAGGGCAAGGAGATCGACATGACGAGCGGGCGGGCCAAGCGGCTGCCGGCCCGCTTCGACCCCTCCCTGCCGGGCAACCAGCGCAAGCTCGAGCTCGTCGAGGAGCTCGTCGAGGTGGCCGAGAGCGCTGGGACCTCCCTCACCCACCTGGCGATCGCCTTTGTCATCGCCCATCCCGGCGTCACCTCGGCCATCATCGGTCCCCGCACGATGGAGCAGCTGGACGACCTGCTGGCCGGCGCCGCCCTCGAGCTCGGAGACGACGTCATGGACCGCATCGACGAGATCGTGCCGCCCGGCACCAACCTCAACCGGTCCGACGCCGGCTGGGAGCCGCCCGCCCTGGCAGATGCCGGGCACCGGCGCCGCCCCCGCTCAAAGCGGGCCGCCCGCAAGGCTTGAGCCTGCTGCCAGCCGGCGCACCAGGGGGGCGCCGGCTGGCAGGGATCAACGGAGCTGCCCGAACTCCGAGGTGAGCAGCGCCCTGCGCGGGAGGTGGTGGCCGGCGGGCGCCACCTTCACGGTCTGGGGCCGGGGGTTGGAGGCCGGCCCCGCCGTGCCGAGCGCCCCGGCGAGGGCGCTCAGGAAGAGACCGAGCACTACAAGAAGCGGGCGGAGCGATGGCCCCTCGGTCTCGTGGTCTTTGCCCATCTTGGTTCCCCTGCACCGGCTCTGAGAAAGCGATCCGTCTCTTATGACGCCGGGAGGGAGTCTTTCATTGCGGGCTACTGCCGAGGCACGTAGCTGCCCCTCCCGAGCGAGGCACTCTCGAAGAAGTCCATCGACTCGTCAAGGCTGCCTCTCACCTCAGTTACCCAGTCGAGGCGGGAACGCAACAGCCTTTCGACGCCGCCCTTGAGCGTCATGCCGGAGATGGCACAAGAGCCGCAGGCTCCCTGCAGCTGCACCTCGACGATCCCCTGCTCGACGTCGAGGTGGGTGAGCACGAGCTCGCCCCCGTCGGCCTGCACGGCGGGGCGCATCAAGTCGAGCAGCTCGTTCAGAGCGGCCGCCCTCTTTTCCCTCTCGGTCTCGTCCAGCTCGGGCACCACTTCGCCTCGTTCCTCGCATCGCACGATCGGCTTGCAACACAAAGTCTACGAACCCCTACCATGCTGGCGTGCAGCTCGTGATCCTCGCCGCCGGCCACGGCCGGCGCTTCGGTGGCCTGAAGCAGCTCGCCCCGGTCGGCCCGAGCGGGGAGGCGATCATGGACTACACGGCGGCCGACGCCCTCGAGGCGGGTTTCGACGGTGTCGTCCTCGTCGTCCGCCAGGAGGTCACAGAGGAGCTGCTCGCCCACACCGCCAAGTACTGGCCCTCCGCTCTCGAGGTCGAGCCT
>JAJYQK010000191.1 GCA_021794645.1 Actinomycetes bacterium | reverse complement strand
GCGAGCCGGGCTCGGCCCCGCCCGCTGCGGCGGAGGAGGCTCCGGCCACGGCCGAGGAGGCAGCGCCGCTCCCCGGCGCCGCCAGCGGCGACGAGGCCCTCGAGCGTTTGCTCGCCGAAGAGGAAGAGATCGAGCGCCGCACCCGCGACGAGCATCACGACCTGCCCCACTTCCGCCGGGAGAACGACTGAGATGTTGATGCCCCGCAAGGTCAAGCACCGCAAGCAGCAGCGCGGCCGGATGAGCGGCGTCGCCAAGGGCGGAGAGTCGGTCAGCTTCGGCGACTTCGCCATCCAGGCCCTCGAGCCCGGCTGGATCACCGCCCGCCAGATCGAGGCAGCCCGTATCGCCATGACCCGCCACGTCCGCCGTGGTGGCAAGGTCTGGATCCGGGTCTTCCCGGACAAGCCGGTGACCCAGAAGCCGGCCGAGACCCGCATGGGCTCGGGCAAGGGCAACCCGGAGCACTGGGTGGCCGTCGTGAAGCCGGGCCGCATCCTCTTCGAGCTGGCGGGAGTCGACGAGTCCCTCGCCCAGGCCGCCATGGAGCGGGCCATCCAGAAGCTGCCCATCAAGGCCCGCTTCGTGGTCCGTCCCGGGCTCGGCTCTAGCCCGGAGGTGCAGGTCTGATGCCGGCCGCCAAGGAGATCCGCGAGTACGACCAGGGCGAGCTCGAGAGCCGGATCGAGGAGTCCCGCAAGGAGCTGTTCAACCTCCGCTTCCAGGCGGCGACGGGGCGGCTCGACAACTCGGCCCGGGTCGGGATCGTAAAGCGCGAGATCGCCCGTCTCCTCACCGTGCAGCGGGAGCGGGAGATCGCCGAGGCAGAGGCGCTCGAAGCGCGACGAAGCGAGGAGAAGTGATGGCCGAGAACGAGACCACCGCCACCGAGGAGCGTCCCAACCGGCGCAAGGTCCGGGAGGGCATCGTCGTCTCGACCTCGATGGACAAGACGACCGTCGTGGCCGTCACCGAGCGGGTCCGCCACCCGCGGTACTCAAAGACCGTGCAGCGGACGCGCAAGCTCTACGCCCACGACGAGGAGAACCAGACGAACCCCGGTGACCGGGTGCGCGTCGCCGAGACCCGCCCGCTCTCCAAGCTGAAGCGCTGGCGCCTCATCGAGATCCTGGAGCGTGCCCGATGATCCAACAGGAGTCCCGCCTCCGGGTGGCCGACAACTCGGGCGCCAAGGAGGTGCTCTGCATCAAGGTGCTGGGCGGCTCGCGCCGCCGGTACGCCCGCATCGGTGACGTCTTCATCGCCACCGTCAAAGACGCCGTCCCCGGGGCGGCCGTGAAGAAGGGCGACGTGGTCCGCTGCGTCGTCGTGAGAACCCGCAAGGAGAACCGCCGGCCGGACGGGAGCTACATCCGCTTCGACGAGAACGCCGCGGTCCTCATCAACGACCAGCTGCAGCCGAGAGGGACCCGCATCTTCGGGCCCGTCGGTCGGGAGTTGCGTGACAAGCGCTTCATGCGCATCGTCTCGCTCGCCCCGGAGGTGATCTGATGCGCATCCACAAAGGAGACAGGGTCCAGGTCCTGCAGGGCAAGGACAAGGGCAAGACCGGCGAGGTCATGTTCGCCCTGCCGAAGGAGCAGAAGGTGATCGTCGAAGGCATCAACATCGCCAAGCGTCACCAGCGGGCCACGAACGCCACCATGCAGGGCGGCATCATCGACAAGGACATGCCGATCCACGTGAGCTCGGTCGCAATCGTCTGCTCGAAGTGCGGTCCGACCCGGATCGGCTACCGCTTCGACAGCGAGGGCGTGAAGCACCGGATCTGCAAGAAGTGCGGAGGTGACCTGTGAGCGCCGTCGCCGAGAAGACCCGCCCCCGCCTGCGCACCCGCTATGAGTCGGAGCTCCGTGCTGAGCTGGGCAAGCGCCTTGGCCTCGAGAACATCATGCAGGTGCCCCGGATCGAGAAGATCGTCATCAACATGGGCGTCGGCCGGGCCACCCAGCAGCAGTCGCTCCTCGAAGGTGCCGTGCGCGATCTCCAGGCCATCTCGGGCCAGCACCCCGTGGTCACCAAGGCGCGGCGCTCGATCGCTGGCTTCAAGCTGCGCCAGGGTCAGTCCATCGGCTGCATGGTGACACTCAGGGGTGACCGGATGTGGGAGTTCCTCGACCGGCTCATCGCCCTCGCCATCCCGCGCATCCGTGACTTCCGCGGCCTCTCGCCGCGGAGCTTCGACGGGCACGGCAACTACACCTTCGGGGTGACAGAGCAGCTGATCTTCCCCGAGATCGACTACGACAAGGTCGACTCTCCCCGCGGGATGGACATCACGATCGTGACCACCGCCCGCACCGACGACCAGGGCCGGGAGCTCCTCTCGGCCTTCGGGTTCCCCTTTAGACGCGAAGGGCAAAACGCCTGATGGCCAAGAAAGCACTCATCGAGAAGCAGCAGCGCACCCCGAAGTTCAAGGTGCGGGGCTACACCCGCTGCCGCCGTTGCGGCCGGCCGAGGGCCGTCTACCGCAAGTTCGGCCTCTGCCGCATCTGCCTGCGGGAGATGGTCCACGCCGGCGAGGTGCCGGGCGTGACGAAGGCGAGCTGGTGAGGGGAGGGGCAGAGCTATGACGATGACTGATCCGATCGCCGACATGCTCACGCGGGTGCGCAACGCCAACACGGCCATGCACGACAGCGTGAAGATGCCGAGCTCGAAGCTGAAAGAGTCGCTGGCAGCCATCCTCGAGAAGGAGGGCTACATCGCCGGCTTCGCCACGCGCGACGACCCGGGCCGCCCCGGCCGGGTGCTCGAGATCCAGCTCAAGTACACCCCCGAGCGGGACAGGGTGATCGGTGGCATCCGCCGCGTCTCCAAGCCCGGTCTGCGCATCTATGCCCGGGCCGACAAGCTGCCTCGCGTCCTCGGAGGCCTCGGTGTCGCCGTCCTCTCGACCAGCGAGGGTCTCATGACCGACCGGGAGGCCCGCCAGAAGAAGGTGGGCGGGGAGGTCCTCTGCTATGTCTGGTAAGGAGGCCTGATGTCACGCATCGGCAAGTCCCCGATCGCCGTGCCGAGCGGGGTCGAGATCCGCATCACGCCTGGTCACGTCGTGGTGAAGGGGCCGCAAGGCACCTTGGAGCGCGACCTGCCCGGAGAGATCACGCTCCGCCAGGAGGAGACAGACCTCCTCGTCGAGCGGCCGAACGACGAGCGGGAGAACCGTGCCCTGCACGGCCTCACCCGCTCGCTCGTCGCCAACATGGTGACCGGCGTGACCGCCGGCTTCACCAAGGAGCTCGAGATCGTCGGGGTCGGCTACCGGGCCACGTCCCGCGGCCCGGGCCAGCTCGACCTGGCGCTCGGCTTCTCCCACCCCGTGGTGGTGAACGCCCCAGAAGGGATCACCTTCGAGGTGCCGGTTCCGACCCGCATCATCGTGAAGGGGATCGACAAGGAGATGGTCGGCCAAGTGGCTGCCGACATCCGGAAGATCCGCAAGCCGGAGCCCTACAAGGGCAAGGGCGTGCGCTATGCCGGCGAGGTCGTGCAACGCAAGGCCGGGAAGGCTGCCAAGTAGCCATGAGCACACAGCGAACCCACGAACTGAAAAAGCGCCGGCACGCCCGCGTCCGGCGCAAGGTGGCCGGCACGGCCGAGCGGCCCCGCCTGGCGGTCTTCCGCTCGAACAAGCACATCGTCGCCCAGGTGATCGACGACCGGGCGGGCCGCACGCTGGCCGCCGCCTCCAGCCTCGAGGCCGAGCTGCGCTCTTCGTCCACGGGCAACGTGGCGGCGGCCGCCTCGGTCGGCCGCCTCGTGGCCGAGCGGGCGAAGGCAGCTGGCATCTCCGGGGTGGTCTTCGACCGCGGGGGCGCCCGCTACCACGGCCGGGTGGCCGCCCTCGCCGACGCGGCCCGTGAAGCCGGATTGGAGCTGTAGATGCCTGAGTCCCAGTACGAAGAGCGGACCATCAAGGTCAACCGGGTCGCCAAGGTCGTAAAGGGCGGCCGCCGCTTCTCCTTCACCGCCCTCATGGTGATCGGAGACGGCAACGGGCGGGTGGGCCTCGGCTACGGCAAGGCCAAGGAGGCCGGCCTGGCGGTGCAAAAGGGCATCGACGAGGCCAAGAAGAACATGTTCGAGGTGCCGCTGGCCGGCTCGACGATCACCCACCCGATCCTCGGGCGGGCCGGCGCAGGCCGCATCCTCTTGAAGCCCGCCGCCCCCGGTACCGGCGTCATCGCCGGTGGTGCGGCCCGGGCCATCTTGGAGATGGCCGGGATCCACGACGTCGTGGCGAAGTCGCTCGGCACCTCCAACGCCATCAACGTGGCGCACGCCACGATCGCCGGGCTGAAGGGGCTGCGCCGCCCCGACGACGTCGCCCGCCTGCGCGGCAAGGCACCCGACGAGGTGGCGCCGAACGGCATGCTGCGCGCCTACGAGGAGCGCCGCCGGCTGCACCGGGCCGGCACCCAGGCGGAGGCGAGCTGATGGCGACCAAGAGCGAGGACGGCGCCATGCTGCTCGTCACCCAGGTCCGCTCGGGCATCGGCACGAAGCCCAAGCACCGCGGTACCCTGCGGGCGCTCGGCCTCGGCCGCATCGGCAAGTCGAACGTCCTGCCGGACCGGCCCGAGATAAGGGGCATGATCGCCCGCGTCCCGCACCTCGTGCGCGTCGAGGCGCCCTTTGAGAAGGAAGAGAAGTGATGAAGGTCCACGAGTTGCATCCGGCCGAGGGCGCCCGCCGTTCCAGGCGGCGGGTGGCCCGCGGCATCGCCGGCAAGGGCGGCAAGACCGCCGGCCGCGGCACCAAGGGCCAGAAGGCCCGCACCCAGGTGAAGCCGGGCTTCGAGGGCGGCCAGCTGCCCCTCACCCAGCGGATCCCGAAGCTGCGCGGCTTCGCCAACCCCTTCCGGATCGAGTACAACGTCGTCAACCTCGGCGTCCTCGAGCAGCTGGAGGAGACCGACATCACGCCTGAGAGCCTGAAGGCGGCCGGCATCGTCCACCACAAGGGCCTCGTCAAGGTGCTCGGCGAAGGCGAGCTGACCCGCAAGGTGAACGTCTCGGCGCACGCCTTCTCCGCCTCGGCCCGCCAGGCCATCGAGGCCGCCGGCGGCACCGCCACCGTCGTGGCCAAGCCCTTCGGCGACCGTCGGCCTCCCGTCCAGGGCAACGCGCTAGCCAACCGCTAGGGTTCTAAGGCCGCAAGTGCCGCCGGCGAGGTCTGCCGGCGGGTGGGGCCCGGTCAAGGAGAGAGATGCTCGGCAGCCTTCGCAACATGTTCCGGGTAGCGGACCTTCGCAACAAGGTCCTTTTCACCCTGCTCATCCTTGCGATCTACCAGCTTGGCGCGAACGTCCCCATCCCAGGGGTCGACTTCAAGCGGATCATCACGATCACGAACGCCCAGAAGTCGGGCGGCGTGGTCGGCTACCTGGGCCTCTTCTCGGGCCAGGGCATATCCAAGGCCGCCATCCTCGGTCTCGGCATCATGCCCTACATCACGGCCTCGATCATCATCCAGCTTCTGACCGGGGTGATCCCGAAGTTCATGCAGTGGCGGGACCAGGGAGCCGTCGGCCAGCGCAAGCTGACCCAGACGACCCGGTACCTCACGGTCGGCCTGGCGCTCATGCAGTCCTCCGGCATCGTCTTCCTCTACCACTCCGGGCGGCTCTTCCAGGGTCTCACCCCGGGCCAGTCCGATCTCATCCCGAACTTCTCGCCCTTCCACGTGCTCTTCATGATCCTCGTGCTGACGGCCGGGACCGCCTTTGTCATGTGGCTCGGCGAGCTGATCACCCAGCGCGGCATCGGCAACGGCATGTCGCTCATCATCTTCGCCAACGTCATCAGCGCCATCCCGATCTACGGCCAGTTCATCGAGAAGGACCGGGGCTGGGGCGGGGTGGCCGTCGTCCTCGTCGTCTGTGTCCTGCTGCTCTCCGCCATCGTCTTCATGGAGCAGGGCCAGCGGCGCATCCCGGTCACCTTCGCCAAGAGGGTGCAGGGGCGGCGGATGTACGGCGGCCAGAGCACCTACATCCCCTTGAAGGTGAACCAGGCCGGCGTCATCCCGATCATCTTCGCCAGCTCGCTTCTCTACATCCCGGTGCTGCTCTCGAACGTCGTGCCGGTGCAGATCTACCGCAACTGGGTGAAGAACAACCTGCTCAACCCGATCGACGGCGTCTACATCGTCACCTACGGCGTGCTCATCGTCCTGTTCACCTTCTTCTACGTCCATGTCACCTTCGACCCATATCAGCAAGCGGACCAGATCCGGAAGCAGGGGGGCTACATCCCCGGCTACCGACCCGGTCCCCCGACCGAGCGGTACCTCTCGAAGATCCTCAACCGGCTGACCCTGCCGGGCAGCCTCTTCCTGGCCGTAGTTGCGCTCATCCCGTCGGTCCTCCTCCGGAGCTGGCACGTCTCGAACATCCCGTTCTTCGGGGTCACCCTCCTCATCGCCGTCGGGGTCGCCCTCGAGACGATGAAGCAGATCGACAGCCAGCTGATGATGCGCAACTACCAAGGCTTCCTCCAGTAAGTGGTACCTGGGGGCCGCCTCGTCGTTCTCGGCAAGCAAGGGGCGGGCAAAGGGACACAGTGCGTACGGCTCTCGCACCACTACGTCATCCCGCACATCGCCACCGGTGACATGCTGCGGGCTGCCGTGAAGGGGCACACGCAGCTCGGCCTCGAGGCGAAGGCCTACATGGACGCTGGCGAGCTCATCCCCGATGAGATCGTCCTCGCCATGGTGGGAGAGCGCCTCGACCAGGACGACATAAGGAGCCGGGGCTTCGTGCTCGACGGCTTCCCGCGCACTGTCGCCCAGGCCCAGGGCCTCGATGAGCTCTTGAAGCCCTCCGAGCTCGATCTCGCCATCAACATCGAGGTGCCGACCGAGGTCGTCCTCCGCCGAATCGCTTCGCGGCGCATCTGCGAGGACTGCGGGACCATCTACTCCGTCGAGCTCCCGCCCGCCGTCGACTGGATCTGCGACCTGTGTGGTGGCGAGGTGGTGCAGCGCGAGGACGACACCGAAGACGCCATCAGGCGCCGCCTCGACCTCTACGAGAGCGAGACGGCCCCTCTCATCAGCTGGTACGACGAGACGGGAAAGCTCGTCCGGATCCCCGGAGTCGGCTCGCCGGACGACGTCTTCGACCAGATGGTCGCCGAGATCGACTCCCGCCGGCAGTCCGGTGGCTTCGGCCCCCCGATCGGGGCCGAGGGGGGGTGGCGGTGAGGCGCACTCCCGAGGAGCTCGACAAGATGCGCCGAGCGGGCCGGGTGGTGGCAGAGATCCTCGAGAAGACGAGGGCGGCCATCCGTCCCGGTGTCACGACGAGTGAGCTCGACGAGGTGGCCCGGCAGGTGATCGCCGCCCGGGGTGCCCGCTCGAACTTCCTCAACTACCACGGTTTCCCCGCCACGATCTGCACCTCGCCGAACGAGATGATCGTCCACGGCATCCCGGGCGACTACGTGCTCGAGGAGGGCGACATCATCTCGGTCGACTGCGGCGCCATCATCGAGGGCTACCACGGCGACGCCGCCTACACCGCCCCGGTGGGCCGGGTCTCTCCGGTCGCCGAGAAGCTGATGGAGGTCACCCGCCGCAGCCTCTTTGCCGGCATCGACCAGCTGCAGCCCGACAACCGTCTGCACGAGGTGGGCCGGGCCGTCCAGCAGGTGGCCGAGGGTGCCGGCTTCTCGGTCGTGCGCAACTACGTCGGCCACGGCATCGGGACCGCCATGCACGAGCAGCCGAGCGTGCCGAACTACTGGCCGGGCTCGCCCGGGCCGAAGCTCAAGGTCGGGAACGTCTTCGCCGTCGAGCCGATGGTCAACGTCGGCTCGCCCGAGACCATCGAGCTCGCAGACGGCTGGTCGGTGGTCACCAAGGACGGCTCGCTCTCGGCCCACTTCGAGCACACGATCGCCGTCACCGAGGACGGACCGGAGATCTTCACCCTCGCCGACGTCTGAGCAAAAGCGAGCCGGCGAGAGCCGCTTTGTTGCTCGCAACCGCGCCGGCACTCGCCTGCCGGCCGGGGTTGGCCCGTCCCCATCTGGGCACCCCGGGGGGAAGAAGCCGGCTCGCCTCGTCCACATCACGCCTGCAGGGCCGCTGCCAGGGCCTTTTCATCTTCGCCTCGACTTTGCAGGCGCCAGTATCGAGGCCCGGGAGGTCGTCTCGGGCTGGCGGCCCGGCCGGGGAGGGGTGCTCGGGGAGAGCCGAGAAGCCAGATCAGCCTCTCCCCGAGCCCGAGCGGGCCGGAGCAGGCCTCGGCGGGTACGATGGAGGAGAGCCGGGATCCGCCCCTTGGCAGCCCGGTGGCGGTAACGTGGCTGGCCGCGGGCCTCTTGGCCGGCGGCTATGCTGTTGCGTGCCGGTGCGGCCTTGCGGCCCATGCCCCGGTCCCAGGCGACCAGCCCCTCTAGAAGTGGCCGGCCGCGCTGTGGCGACAAGTCGGAGAATTCCAGGAGGATCACCTGCCCAAGCCGAAAGAGGATGCGATCGTGCTCGAGGGGACGGTTGTCGAACCGCTCCCGAACGCCATGTTCCGGGTGGAGCTTGAGAACGGCCACAAGGTGCTGGCCCACAGCTCGGGGAAGATGCGGATGCACCGGATCAGGATCCTCCCAGGTGACCGGGTGCAGGTGGAGATCACGCCCTACGACCTCGGTCGGGGCCGGATCACCTACCGCTACAAGTGAGCTTTGCCAGAGCGAGGACGAGGACGTGAAGGTTCGACCGAGCGTTAAGACCATGTGTGAGAAGTGCAAGGTGATCAGGCGGCACGGCCGCGTCATGGTCATCTGCTCCAACCCTCGCCACAAGCAGCGGCAGGGCTGAGATGGCACGCATATCCGGAGTGGACCTCCCCCGCGAGAAGCGGCTCGAGATCTCCCTCACCTACATCTACGGGATCGGCCGCACGACGGCGACAGAGATCTGCCAGGCGAACGACATCGACGTCTCCACCCGAGTTCGTGACCTGACCGACGAGGAGGTCACCAAGCTCCGCAACTACATCGACGCCAACTACAAGGTCGAGGGTGACCTGCGCCGGGACGTCGCGCAGGACATCAAGCGGAAGATGGAGATCGGCTGCTACCAGGGCATCCGCCACCGCCGGGGGCTGCCCGTGCACGGCCAGCGCACCCACACCAACGCCCGCACCCGCAAGGGACCGAAGAAGACCGTCGCCGGAAAGAAGAAGGTTCGCAAGCACTGATGGCCAAGACGACCAGACCAGGCGGCCGCCGCCCGAGGCGCCGGGAGCGCAAGAACGTCACCTACGGGGTGGCCCACATCAAGAGCTCGTTCAACAACACCATCGTCTCCATCACCGACCAGGAGGGAAACGTCCTCGCCTGGGCCTCGGCCGGCAACGTCGGCTTCAAGGGCTCTCGCAAGTCGACCCCATTCGCCGCCCAGATGGCTGCCGAGCAGTGCGCCCGCCGGGCGATGGAGCACGGCGTCCGCCGCGTCGACGTCCTCGTGCGGGGACCGGGCTCGGGCCGGGAGACGGCCATCCGCTCGCTCTCCACCGCCGGCATCGAGGTGACCGGCATCAAAGACGTCACCCCCATCCCCCACAACGGCTGCCGCCCCAAGAAGCGGCGCCGGGTCTGAGGCAGAGGAGCTAGCCGAAGTGGCCCGTTACACAGGACCTGTCTGCCGCCTCTGCCGGCGGGAGAAGATGAAGCTCTACTTGAAGGGCGCCAAGTGCGACACCATGCGCTGCCCGATCGAGCGGCGCCCGACGCCCCCTGGAGAGCACGGCCGGGACCGGCTCCGTCAGGGCTCTGAGTACAACACCCAGCTGCGTGAGAAGCAGAAGACGCGGCGCATCTACGGGCTCATGGAGAAGCAGTTCGTCAACGTCTACGACGAGGCCAACCGCCAGCAGGGCATAACCGGTGAGAACCTGCTGAGGATGCTCGAGCTCCGCCTCGACAACATCGCCTTCCGAGCCGGCTGGGGCTCGAGCCGCAACCAGGCTCGCCAGCTGGTGCGGCATGGTCACGTGAAGGTGAACGGCAAGAGGGTCACCATCCCCTCGGCCCGGGTACGCCAGTCCGACGTCGTGGAGCTCTCCGAGAAGGCGCGCGACTTCATCGTGATCCGCCACAACGCCGACGTGCTCGACCGCCGGCCGCCGGCCTGGCTCGAGGTGTTCGACAACGGCCACTCGGCCCGCGTCCTCGCCCTGCCTCTTCGCGAACAGATCGACACCCAGGTCAGAGAGCAGCTCGTCGTCGAGCTGTACTCGAAGTAGACCGCTCCCCCGGCCCAAAAGGAGCTCTTCTCATGCTCATCATCCAGCGCCCCACCGTGGAGCCGCTCGACGAGGCGGACCAGCATCGTCAGCGCTTTGCCATCGGCCCCCTCGACCCGGGCTTCGGCCACACCCTCGGGGCGTCGCTCCGGCGCACCCTCCTCTCCTCCATCCCCGGCGCCGCTGTCACCCAGGTGCGCTTCGACGAGGCCCTGCACGAGTTCACCTACCTGAACGGCGTGAAAGAGGACGTGAGCGACATCATCTTGAACCTGAAGGACCTCGTCCTTCGGTCCGAGTCCGACGAGCCGGTCACCCTCCGCCTGGATGTGAGGGGGCCGGCCGAGGTGACCGGAGCGGACCTGCAGGCGACCGCCGATGTCGAGATCCTCAACCCCGGCCTCCACATCGCCACGGTGAACGCCAAGGGCCGGCTGGCGGCCGACATCACCGTCGAGCGCGGCAAGGGCTATGCCCCGGCCGAGCGCAAGCAGACCTCCGGCACCATCGGCGTGATCCCCGTGGACGCCATCTACTCACCCGTGCGCCGGGTCGCTTTCGAGGTGGAGCCGACCCGGGTCGAGGTCTCGACCGACTACGACCGGCTCGTTCTCGACATCGAGACCGACGGCTCGATCTCGCCGCGCGAGGCCCTCGCCTCGGCCGGCCAGACCCTGCGCGGCCTCCTCTCGCTCGTGGCCGACCTGGCCGACGAGGGCTTCGGGCTCGAGCTCGGCGAAGCAGCTGCCACGACGAGCGGCTCGCCCGACCTCGATCTGCCGATCGAGGACCTCGACCTCTCCGAGCGGCCCCGCAACTGCTTGAAGCGGGCCCAGATCAACACCGTCGGCGAGCTGATTCAGCGCACGCCCGACGAGCTGCTCTCCATCACCAACTTCGGACAGAAGTCCCTCGACGAGGTGCTGGTCCGCTTGGACGAGCGCGGCCTCGCCCTCCGCGAGGGCACCGGAGGTCTCTGATGCCTGCCGCCCCGCGCAAGGCTCGCCGCTTCGGCGGTGACGCTGCCCACCAAAAGGCCATGATGGCGAACCTCTTCGCCTCCCTCATCGCCGCCTACCCCCAGCCGATCGAGACGACAGAGGCGAAGGCGAAGGCTCTCCGCCCCCTCGCCGAGAAGCTCATCACCAAGGCCGCCAAGGGGGGTCTGCACAACCACCGGCAGGTCCTCGCCTTCACGCGGGACAAGGAGATGACCGGGCGCCTCTTCTCCGAGATCGGCCCCCGCTATGCCGATCGCCCGGGGGGCTACCTGCGCATCTTGAAGCTCGGCCCTCGTCAGGGCGACAGCGCCCCCATGGCGAAGATCGAGTTCGTCTGACCACTTGAGCGCCCGCCTCTTCGACCTCGGCCCAGCTCGAGAGGAGCGACCGAGCGGCGAGGCCGAGAAGACCGAAGCGGCCCCGGGTGGGCCGCTTCGTCGCGTCGTGCTCCTCGTCGCCTACGACGGCGGGCCCTTCCACGGCTTTGCCGTGCAGGCCGGCCCTGCCGTCGACACCGTCGCCGGCCGCCTCCTCGTCGCCCTCGAGAAGATGGTGGGCGAGCGGCCCGATCTCACCTGCGCCGGTCGCACCGATGCCGGTGTGCATGCCCGCGGCCAGGTGGTGCACGTCGACCTGCCGGCGGCTCAGGTCGAGCGGTGGCTGGCCGGTGAGCCCGCCGGGGGTGGGGGAGAGCTCCCCCGCCTGGCGAAAGCGCTCAGCTCCCAGTGCGGCCCGGCCATCTCGGTCGGGCGGGCCAGGGTGGCCGCCGAGGGCTTTGACGCCAGGCGCTCGGCCCTCTCCCGCCGCTACAGCTACCGCATCTCGCGTCGGACCTTCTTCGACCCGACAAAGCGGCACACGAGCTGGCACGTCCCCGGCCCGCTCGACCTCTCGGCCATGCGGATCGCGGCCGACGCACTGCTCGGCGAGCACGACTTCACGGCCTTCTGTCGGCGGCCGCCCGGCCACGAAGGACCCCTCAACCGGCGCGTGCTCGATGCGAGGCTGAAGGAAGAAGCGGGCGTGCTCGTGTTCGAGATCGAGGCGAACGCCTTCTGTCACCACATGGTCCGCTCCAGCGTCGGCTGCCTCGTGGCCGTCGGGCGGGAGAAGATGAACGCCGCCCAGCTCTACACGATGGTGAGGACGGCGACGAGGCTCGGGAGCGCCGAGCCCGCCCCGCCCGAGGGGCTCGTTCTCGAGGCTGTCCGCTACCCCGACGAG
>JAJYQK010000185.1 GCA_021794645.1 Actinomycetes bacterium | reverse complement strand
GCCTCACCGGCTACGGGGCCATCTCCTTCGAGCGCCGGCGGCGGCGCCGACCACCGGGCTGGGCCGGGCGGGCTGCCCTGCGCCTCGAGCGCCTCGGCCGGCGCGCCGGCATGCCCCGCCAGCCAGCGGAGACTCTCGGGGAGTACGCCGGCCGCCTCGAGGAGCGCTACCCGGACGCAGGCCTTCGCCAGCTGGCCCGCCTTTGCGAGGCCGCCCACTACTCGGTCCTCGTCGAGGAGGCGGCCGCCGGCGCTCGCTCGCTCCCACCACAGGCGGCCGCCTCGCTGCGAGCCCTCTCCCGCCAGCTCGGCTGGCGACGCCTCCTGCCCTAGGGCAATGGGCGGCTGGCGGCGACTGCGGCGGCAAAGGCGGCGCCGTCGGCCAGCTGGGAGCGCACCCTCATGAGCGCCCGCGGCATGGAGAAGCCGACGGCGGCGACGAGACGGCCCGCCCTCCCGTAGAGGCCGAGGAAGCGTCCCGCCTCCAGCTCGCCCTCGACCACCTCGAGCTCGTCGCCCGGCTCGGGCAGCCCGAGCAGTTGGATCTTGAGGTCGTACTGATCGGACCAGACATACGGCACGGTCGCAAAGGGGCTGTCTTCGCCGAGGAGGCTGCGAGCGGCGTGCGCCCCCTGCTCCGCCGCGTTAGTCCGGTGCTCGAGGCGGAGCAGGGTACCCGCCGGCCCGTGGGGGAAGCGGGCGATGTCGCCGGCCACGACGACACCAGGGGCGACCCGAAGCGAGGCGTCGCAGGCCACCCCGTCGGCTCCGACCTCGAGGCCCGATCCCCCCAGCCAGGAGACGTTCGGCGCCGCTCCGACCCCGACAAGAGCCAGGTCTGCCTCGAGGCGGGTGCCATCTCCGAGCAGGGCGACAACGGCCCGCTCGGCTCCCTCCTCGCTGACCGAGTCGACTGCCACCCCGAGGTGGAGCTCGACGCCGTGGTGCCGGTGCACCGCGGCGCAGGCCTGCCCCGCCGCCGGGCCGAGGGCGCGGAGAAGGGGGGCGGCGAGGGGCTCGACGACAGAGACCTCGCAGCCGAGGCCCCGGGCGGTGGCGGCCACCTCCATCCCGATGAAGCCGCCACCCACCACCAAGAGCCGGCTCGCCCGGGCGATGGCTGCCCGCAGTGCGAGGGCGTCGTCCAGGCTGCGGAGCACAAAGGCGTTGGCGAGGCGGTCGAAGGCCGGCAGGCGGCGGGCCCTCGAGCCGGTGGCAAGGACGAGGCCGTCGTAGCCGATCGCCTCGCCGGAGCGGAGCAGGAGGCGGCGGGCGGCGAGCTCGAGCGCGCTGGCCTCTCCCACCACCCGCTCGAGCGACAGCGTGGCGAGCTTTTCTGGCTCTCTCAGGGCGAGACGGTCTCTTTCCCACTTGCCGGCGAGGAATTGCTTGGACAGCGGTGGGCGGTCGTAGGGATCGTGCGGCTCGTCACCGACGAGGAAGAGCTCACCGTCGAAGCCCAGGCGGCGGAGCTCGTCGCAGGCCGAGAGGCCGGCCAGCCCGGCGCCGACGACGACTATCCGCTCCATCCCCACTGTCTAGACGACCTTCCGCCCCTCGCCGAGGCTCTGTCCGGCCGGTAACCTGCAGTCTCTATGGCGCCGGTACCGCCGACGGCAGACCCGTCGCTCGACGCGGTCTTCGCCGAGGTGGTCGGCACGCCGGAGGGCCGCCGGGACCCCTATGAGCGCTACCGGCTCCTCAGGGAGGCGGCCCCCGTCTATGCGAGCGGTCTCGGCATGGTCATCTGCACCCGATATGCAGAGTGCCAGCTCGTGCTGCGAGACCCTCGGTTTGGCAAGGCGGGCGGCGGCCTCGAGGAGGTGGTGAGGAACCGCTTCGGCCACCGCCACGACTACGAGGAGCTGGCCGAGCTCTTGTCGGACAGGCGCTCCCTCCTCTTCCTCAACCCACCGGACCACACGAGGCTGCGCGGGCTCGTCTCGAAGGCCTTCACGCCCCGCACCGTCGAGGGCCTGCGACCAGAGATCGCCGCCATGGTCGACGGCCTCCTCGACGAGGTGGTCGCCGGCGAGGTGACCGACGTCATCAGCGATCTCGCCTTCCCCCTCCCCGCCAACGTCATCAGCCACATGCTCGGAGTGCCCGAGGAGGACTGGCCCCGCTTCCGAAGCGTCATGAACGCAGCGGTCGTGCTCTTGGAGCCCGTCATCGGCGACGAGGAGCTCGAGGCCGGGCTGCTCGCCCAAAGAGAGCTCGTCGAGTACTTCAGCCAGCTCGTCCGGGCCCGCCGCCGCCATCTCGGCGAGGACCTCTTGAGCCACCTCATCGCCGTGCAGGAGGGGGGAGACCGTCTGAGCGACGCCGAGCTCATCTCGACGGCCATCCTCCTTTTCGGCGCCGGCTTCGAGACGACCACGAACCTGATCGGCAACGGCCTTCATGCCCTCCTCACCCACCGCGACGAGCTCGGCCGCCTCCGGAGGGGGCTCGAGAGCGGCGACCGCCCCCAGCTGCTCCGCCTCGCCGTCGAGGAGCTGCTCCGCTTCGACAGCCCGGTCCAGTTCGACGGCCGGCATGCCTTCGAGGAGGTCGACCTCGCCGGTGTCCCGGTGCCCGAAGGGGGCGACGTCGTGACCATCCTCGGGGCGGCCAACCGCGACCCGGCCCGCTTCAGCGATCCGGACCGCCTCGACCTGCGGCGGGAGGAGGGCCCTCCCCTGTCCTTCGCGAGCGGCATCCACTTCTGCCTCGGGGCCGCCCTCGCTCGGGTGGAGGGACAGATCGTCTTCGGCAAGCTGCTCGACCGCTTCGCCGACATGGAGCTCGCCAGCGCCGAGCCGGAGTGGAAGAACCGCATCACCCTCCGCGGCCTGGCCCAGCTGCCGGTCGTCTTCTCCTAGGGCACCGGTCTGGCTCTCAGCTCGCCTTCTGGCCGTACTCGTAGAAGCCGCGCCCGCTCTTTCGCCCGAGGAGACCGGCCTCCACCATCCGGAGCAAGAGCGGCGGCGGGGCGTAGAGCTGCTCCTTGAACTCCTCGTAGAGGGACTCGGCCACCGCCTGCATCGTGTCGAGGCCGATCAGGTCCGAGAGAGCGAGCGGCCCCATCGGGTGGGCACAGCCCTCCACCATGCCGGCGTCGATGTCGTCGCGGGTGGCAAAGCCCGACTCGAGCATGCGCACCGCCGAGAGGAGGTAGGGGATCAAGAGGGCGTTCACGATGAAGCCGGCCCGGTCCTGGGAGTGGATGACCCTCTTTTCGAGCACGCCGGTGGCAAAGTTGCTCGCCCGCTCGACGGTCTCGTCGCTCGTCATGAGGGAGGTGACGAGCTCGACCAGGCGGAGCACCGGCACGGGGTTGAAGAAGTGCAGCCCGATCACCTGCTCTGGCCGGCTCGTCACGCTCGCCAGCTTCATGATCGGTATCGAGGAGGTGTTGGAGGCGAAGATGGCCGCCTCGGAGGTGATGACCTTGTCGAGCTGGCGGAAGGTCTCGACCTTGGCCCGCTCGTCCTCGGTGATCGCCTCGATGACGATGTCGCGGTCCGAGAGCACCCCGAGATCGGTCTCATAGGAGATGAGAGAGAGGGCCTTCTCCGCCTGGTCCTCCTCGAGCTTGCCGCGGCGGACCGCGGTGGCGAGCGAGCTCTCGATGCGACTCCGCCCCCGCTCGGCCGCCTGCGAGTCGACCTCGACGACCATCACGTCGAGCCCGGCCCGGGCACAGACCTCCGTGATGCCGGAGCCCATCAGGCCCGATCCGACCACGCCGATGTGTTCGAAGCTGTCTGACATGTCTTCGACCCTAGGGCAGGCGGGCGAAACCCGACAGTCGTCAGGGCTCCTGGCTCTCGCCCCCCACCTGCTCGAGACGGGGGAGGATGGCGGCGACCCGCTCCCGCGCCCCTCTTATGCGGCGGTCGAGCTCCTCGACGATCTCGACGGCCCGGCAGAGGCGCACTTCGAGCAGGTCGACGTCGACCACCCCCCTGTCGAGCTCGGCGATTATCTCGTCGAGCTCGGCTGCCGCTTCGCTGTAGCCGAGCTCCCCGACGGGGCGCTCGGCGCTGGGCCCGCTCTCTCCGGTCACTTGTCAGTCCTTCTCCCTCTTCTCGGCCGAGCGGACGACCGATGCCACGGTGCCGTCGGCGAGAACGCTCAAGATCTCATCGCCTGTGGCCACCTCGTCGACGGAGCGGACCACCCTGCCCCCGGTTGTCCGGGTGAGAGACCAGCCCCTCTCGAGCTGGCGCCTGGGGTCGAAGCCGCGCAGCTCTGCCCGGTGGCGGCCGAGACGCTGCTCGGCCTCGGCCAGCCTCCCCTTCGCGAGCGAGCCCAGGCGGTCGCTCCGCCGGGCGAGCGACGAGCTGCAGCCGGCTACGGCCAGGGCAGCGCCCCGCTCGGCCCGTGCCCGGGCGGCCGCCATCCAGGCCTGCGCCGAGCCGAGCTCGTGGCGGGCCGCCCGAGTGAGGTCAGAGCGGCGGCGGGCCGCCTCATGAGAGGCGAGCTGCATTGCCCGTTCTGCTGATGCCGCCAGCTGGAGCGAGGTCGCCTCCAGCTCGGTGAGGAAGGCGGCGACGGCGGCTACCACGGCCTCACCGCAGGCAGTCGGCGTGACGAGGGCGCGCTGGGCGACCTCATCGGCCACCGAGCGGTCCCCCGTGTGGCCGATGCCGGTCCAGACCGGGTAGCGCGAGGTGACGATGGCCCGGGCGACCGCCTCGTGGTCGAAGGCGGCCAGGTCGCCCTTGGCACCGCCGCCTCGCACGAGGACGACGAGGTCGAGGGCGTGCTGCTGCAGGCGCCCGAGAGCTCGGGCGATCTGCAAGGGTGCCTCCGGGCCCTGCACGAGCGTGGACTCGAGGGTGACCCGGAACTCATAACCCGCTCGCTGTAGCTGGCCGGTGAAGTCCCGGTAGGCCTCCGAGGAGGCGCTCGTGACGAGGCCGACCCGGAGGGGGACGAGCGGGAGGGGGAGCGCCTTGTTGGCCTCGAGGACGCCCTCTGCCTCGAGGGCGGCGATGAGGCGGCGGCGGGCCGCCGCGATGCCGCCGACGAGCGCCTCGACGTCGAGCTCGGTGAGCGAGAAGCGCACCCGCGCACCCGCCTCCCAGATGGAGACCCGCCCGCGCAGGCGTACGACGAGGCCGGCGGTCAGCTCGACCCCGACCTCCTCGAGGCGGGCCGCCACCGGCGGCCAGTCCCGTGCCCAGCAGGCCACCTCGAGGGTGGCGGCCTGCCGCCCCTCGAGGCGTCCCTCGGCGGGGGTGCCATGGTCGGCCAGCTCTATGTAGCGATGGCCCTTCGAGACGGTCACCTTGCGGATCTCGCCGGTGACCCAGACCTCGTCGGGAAAGCCGGCGCGGACCGCCCGCCGCAACCGCTCGTAGAAGTCCGCCACCCCGAGCGCCGTGTCGGAGGACTCGCCCGGCGAGGAGGGCGGCTCGGGCTCCATCCGCCCGGGGGAGCCGTAGCCCGCCTGCAAGGCGCTGCGGGCAGCCCGCAACCCCTGCAGGCGCCGGTCGTCTCCTGCCCCTTGCTCTCCGACGACGGGCGGCTCGACAGGCACCTGCGGCGCCGCCTCTTTCGGCTCGCGCTCGGTGTCCTTGCCTGTCTCTTCCTCGAAGATCAGCTCGAGCTGGAGCGTCTCGACCCGCTTCGGCGCCATCTGCCCAGGATAGGCAGAGCCTGCGTCACAAGAAGAGAGCCGGCGGCCGGCCCTCGAGACCCGCAGGTCCGGGCAGACAGGAAGAGCGGGCGGCCTGCCCCGCCACCGGAGCCGGCAGGGTCCTCGGCCCCGGCTTCGCCCGGATGACGGGCCGGCCTGCAGGCAGGTTCACCCGATTCGCTGACCTGGGCCTGGCTGTACTCGGGCGCTGACGAGACCGTTTGGGCTTTCCAGCCTTCCCGACGCTTCGCCCCCTTGCCGGGCGTTGGCGGGGATGAAGAGCCCTCCGGTCGGGAGCAGGCACAGCCGGGCTTAGCGCCTCCTCCTCCTCCGCTTTCGAGGACGAGGGCTGAGCCAGTGACCCCATGCCCTCGCCCGCCTGACGCTGCGAGGCATCCACCGATGCCGAAGCGGGTGGCGCAGGCGGTAGAGCCTCACTCCAAGAAGTGTAGGAGGCCGTCGCCGACCACCGCTGGGTCCGCTACGGCATGTAGTTGCTCACCGAGACCGGCGAACAATTCGTACTGATCCTCAGGCGAGAGTGCGTGCAGCGGCCTGCTCCAGATGAAAGAGGTTGGGCGGATCGCGCCGAACACCCTCCATCGACCCTTGGGCTGGCCGGTCGAGAAGAAAGACAGCCTCTTGTGGGGGCCTGTGGGGTTCGTGCCTACGAGCTCCAACTTGGCTCCTCCCAGAGAGACAAAAGCGGCGAGCCGGCCTGTAGGCGGGGTTCTGTCCGCCGGTCTCCCGGCGGGGTGGCCATCCATCTAAGCGGCCTACCCGGAGACGTCGGGCGGGCAGCCCGTCTCCTGTCTGGCCTTGCTCCGGGTGGGGTTTGCCCAGCCGCCCGGGTCACCCCGGGCGCTGGTGCGCTCTTACCGCACCTTTTCACCCTTGCCTGTGCGAGGGCGGGGCCCTCGCCATCGGCGGTCTGGTTTCTGTGGCACTTTCCTGCGGGTCACCCCGACTGGCCGTTAGCCAGCACCCTGCCCTATGGAGCCCCGACCTTCCTCAGCCACCTGCAAGCAGGTGCACCGCGGCCACCCGGCCGGCTCGCCTCCACCATTCTCGCGCCCCGGGCAGGCGGGCGGGAACCGCTCGGGAACATTCCCGTGGTAGGAGGTGTTCACTGGCATTGACAACAGATTCCTTGAGTCTTCTCCTATCAAGTAGTATGATAGGGACGGCTTCGGAGAGAGAAAGGAGATGCCATGTTGATGCGATTCGACCCGTTCCGTGACATGGACCGGCTCGTGCAGGGGACCCTCGTCAACCGCAACGCCGTGCCGCTCGACGTCTACCGCCGCGGCGAGGAGTTCGTGGTACGAGTCGACCTGCCCGGCATCGACCCCTCGACCATCGACCTCTCGGTCGAGAAGAACGTCCTCACGATCACGGCCGAGCGGAGCTGGGCGCCCGCTGACGGCGACGAGGTGCTCGTGAGCGAGCGGCCGCAGGGGAGCTTCACCCGCCGTCTCTTCCTCGGCGAGGGGCTCGCCAGCGACAACATCCGCGCCCACTCCGACAACGGGGTGCTGACGATCGTGGTACCGGTGGCCGAGGACGCCAAGCCCCGGCGCGTCGAGATCGCCGTCGGCCAGTCGGGCAACGTGATCGACGCCCCCGCCACCGAGGCGATCTCCTCTTGAGCGGCAGCTGTCCATCGGCCCGGGCCACCTCGGCCCGGGCCTTTTTCAGCTGCGGCTCTCGCGACTCAGGTGAGCGGTCTCGCCGAAGCTCTGCAGCAGGAGGGGCGAGGTGGATATGCGGGTGATGGCGGCCACGCCGAGGCTCAAGCGCCAGGAGAGCTCCGGGCCCGCCCCGACCGCCCAGGCAGCCGCGGCCTTTATCGGTGAGACGTGGCTCACGGCCACGACGTCTGTGCTGGCCGCCTCCTCGGCGATCTCCTCGCACCAGGACGAGACTCGCTCGTGCAGCTCGGCCAAGCTCTCGCCGCCCTCCGGGCGCCAGGAGGCATCCGCCCTCCAGGCGGCCCAGGTCTCTGCCGGCACCTGCGAGGGTCTCAGCCCTTCCAGCCGGCCGTAGTCGAGCTCGACGAGGGCCTCTTCCACCGTCACCTGACTCTCGCCCAGGGCAAAGCCGATGAGCTCGGCGGTCGCTCTCGCCCGGCGGAGCGGGCTGGCCACGAGGCGAACGGCCCTCGGACTTTGGCTCTGGGCGCGCTCCCTGGCGAGCAGGCGGCCGACGAGCTCGGCCTGGCAGGCACCGATGTCGGTCAGCGGCGGATCCTGGCGCCCGCTCAGCTTGCCGGCGGCGTTCGACTCCGACTGGCCGTGGCGGACGAGGACGAGCATCTCAGGGCACGAGGATGCGGCCGCACTGGTCGCAGTAGGCGAGAGTGCCGGGCGGTGAGTTGAGGACCCGCTCCCGCTCGCTCGTCGGGAGAGCCAGGTGGCAGCCGCTGCAGCGGCCGTCGGTCAGCCGGGCCGCTCCGATGCCCCCGAGGCGCTCCCGCAGCCGCTCGTAGGTGGCGGCGAGGTCGGCCGGCAGGCCGCTCGCCAACGCCCCCCGTTCGGCTGAGATGCTCGCCGCCTCGGCATCGATCTCGTTCTCGGCGCTCGCCAGCGCCGCCGCCGCCTCCTGGCGGGCCGCCTCTCCCCCGGCCAGCTCCTGCTCCAGCTTGGCCAGCTCCTGGCCGAGCGGCTCGAGCGCCTCCATCACGTCGAGCTCGTCGTCCTCGAGGCCGCGCTTGTGAGCGGCGAGGGAGTCGAGCTCGGTACTCATCGCCTGGGCGTCGCGATAGTCGCCGCCCTGGCGCATGCGCGCCTCGATGGCCGCCATGCGCTTGCCGTAGCTCTCGACGTGCCCCTCGATCTCGGACTGTCGCTTCTCGAGGAGGTCCCGCCTGGAGGTCAGCTCCGCCACCTGCTGGCGGAGAGCGGCGAGAGAGCGGTCGAGCTCGCTCAGTCGTCCCCGCTCGGGCAGCTCCCGGCGCCTGTAAGCGAGCTGGTCGAGCGAGACATCCTTCGCCTGGACGGCGAGGAGCAGGTTGAGCGGGTCGTTCTCGACGGGCGTGCCGGTCTCCCCCATGCACCCTCAGGCTATCGCCGGCAGGCACTCCTCACCCGAGCCCGCCGTAGGCCTCCTTGCGGGCCGTCACCACCTGGCGCAGCAGGCTCTCGGTGCAGCCGGCGACTGGGATGCGCCGCTCGGACTCGCCCCGGACGGTCAGCTCCCTGCCGTAGGCGTCGGCTACGGCGGCGCCGGCCTCGGAGCAGACGAGCGCTCCTCCGAGGTAGTCCCAGGGGGCGTGGCCCGCCTGCGAGCAGTCGACATAGCCATCGAGGGTGCCGTCGGCGACGGCGCAGAGGTCGAGGGCGGCCGCCCCGAGGGCCCGGAACTGCCGCCAGCCGAGATAGGTGGGTGGGTAACCCGAGAGCCCGAGCACGGCCCGGCTCAAGGAGGCCTCCGAGCGGGGGACGATGAACTCGCCGTTGCGACTGGCGCCCTCGCCCCGCACCGCCTCGTACCGCTCCCCTGTCGCCTGGTTGGCGACGAGGGCGACGAGCGGTCCCACCTCGTCGAGGACGCAGATCGAGGTGGCGTACCACGGGATGTTGCGAGAGGCGTTCGTGGAGCCGTCGACGGGGTCGAGCACCGCCAGCAGGCTGCCCGGACTCGCCTCTGTCACCCCGGACTCCTCGCTCAAGATGCTGAGACCCGCCTCGAGCAGCACGGGGAGGGCGGCCTCGTCTGCCACGAGGTCGCTCTTGTACTGCCCCGGGCGGGTGTCGGCCGGGCCCCAGTCCTCCAGCCCGTCGAGGGCGGCTCGTACCCGCTGAGCTGCCTCGCGCATGGCCTCGAGGAGAACGGCGCTGTCCATTTCCGGGCACGGTAACAGCGGCGGCCGTTCTAAGCTCGCACCGAAATGGCCGTCATCGACGTCGCGGGGTACGTGGCCGAGCTGAAGGACCACGCCGTGGACCACGGTTTCCACGTCCACGACGAGCGTCACTTCGTCGAGACCTACTCGCTTCGCCAATTCTGGGAGGTCGACCTCCATCCCGAGGAGGGTTGCGGCGGCCCGATCGACCTCCACCTCGCCCTCGAGGTGGAGCCCCGCAGCCTGCTCTCGTTCGAGGATGCCGTCATGGCGCTGCCCGAGGAGGCCGACCCCCCGGACAAGTGGTTCTTCCCGCTCACTTTCAACTGGGGCATCCCGCCCCTCCCGAACGGCCCTGACCTCCTGCGCCTGGCCCTCGACCTCTCGGAGATAGGCGGCCTGGAGCTGCCCCTCGAGATATCGGCCACCGACTCCTACGGCTCGGTGACCGACGCCCCGGTGCGCAGGCTCACGATCGTCGCCCGGCAAGAGGTGTCACTTGCCCGGGTCCTTGCTGGAGAGGAGCTTCTTTGCGACACCTTCGACCGCGCCCTCGGCGTCACCCGCTTCCTGCTCGACGCCGCCCCGGCCTGGCTGGCCCCGCTCGGCGAGTGAGACCGGCCGCCGCCCGCCTCGGCCGGGTCGGGACCGGCCTTGCCGGCCTCGCCCTGACGGCCGGCCTCTTGAGCGGTTGCTCGTCATCAGCGGGAGCGGGGGCTCAGGCCTGCAGCCATGTCAACCGCGCCGCCCGCTACATGAAAGATGCCGGCTCCACCGGCGGCTCGTCCGCCGTCCAGCTTCGCCACAGGGCCGAGCACGAGCTCGACCTCGCCGAGCCGCTCGCGGCCGACATCGCCGGCACGAACGGTGCCTGGCAGGCCCTGCAGGCCAACCTCCAGCAGCTGAATGGCCCGCCGGACCGGGTGCTCATGCAGGCGCTCGTCGCCGACTGCGCCGCCCTCGGCGACTAGGTCGCTGGGCCGCCCGGCCCGCTGTCGACCTCGGTCACCATCGTGGGCGAGGTCCTCTCCGGGAGGTTCTCCCAGTGGGAGTCGGCCTCCCAGAGCCGGATGCCGCCGAGTATGCCGGCCAGGTTGTCGACGATGGTGATCGACTCGTCGAGGTGCCCCGCCATGTGGCGGGCGTTTCCGCCACCGACGTACAGCCTGTCGTAGTTGACGAGCACCTCGAAATTGGCAATGGCCTGCAGAACCCGCTTGCGCCACTTCTTGAGACCTATCTTCTTGAAAGCGGCGTCGCCGATCTGGTCGTTGTAGGTCCCGCCCTTGCGGAAGGGGTGGTGGGCGAGCTCGAGGTGGGGGGCCAATCGCCCGTCCATGAACAGGGCGCTCCCGAGCCCCGTCCCGAGCGTGATCACCATCTCGAGGCCCTTTCCGCTCACAACGGCCCAGCCCTGCAGGTCGGCGTCGTTGGCCACCCGCACCGGATAGCCCAGCCTCGTCTCGAGCTCGCCGGCGAGGTCGAAGCCCCGCCAGGCCCGCTCCAGCTCCGGCACGACAGCCGAGCCCGGTCCGCTCTCGGTGACGAAGTGGGGGGCCGTCAGGACGCGGCCCTTGCGGACCACCCCGGGGAAGCCGGCCGAGGCGCGGTCGGCGGGCGGCAGTGGCGCGACGAGGGCGACGAGGGCCTCCACCATCTTCTCAGGCGGCATCGGGTAGGTCGTCTCGACCCGCACGCGGTCGGCGAGGAGCCGCCCGTCCGGCCCGAGCACCGAGGCCTTGAGACCGGTCCCGCCGATGTCGATGGCGAGGGTGGCGGGCTTGACCGAGGCCGAGAGGTCGCTCACCAGCCCACCCTCTCGTGGTCGGCCGGTCGCCCGGCCTCCCCCGCCGCCTCGAAGGCGCGGAGGAACTCGACGAGGGTCCGCACCCCGAAGGCCGTCGCCCCCTTGCGGTACTCGAAGGCGTCCTCGTCTGTCTCCGAGACGCCGGCGATGTCGAGGTGGGCCCAGGGGCGGTCACCGACGAACTCCTCGAGGACGAGCCCGGCGATGAGCGAGCCAGCCTGGCGGGCCGCCCCGACGTTCTTCATGTCTGCGATCTCCGAGTCGATGTCCTTGCGGTAGGCCCGAGGCAGCGGTAGGCGCCAGAAGGCCTCCCCCACCCGGGCGGAGGCCTCCTCGATGCCGCCGATGACGGCCGAGTCGTTGCCCATGACGCCGGCCACCTTGCGGCCGAGGGCGACCACGACCGCACCGGTGAGGGTGGCGACGTCGATGATGGCGTCCGGCTCCTCCTCGACGGCCAGCGAGAGGCCGTCGGCGAGGACCAGGCGCCCCTCGGCATCGGTGTTGAGGACCTCGATCGTCTTGCCGTTGCGGATCTTCAAGACGTCGCCCGGCTTTATCGCCTTGCCGCTCGGCATGTTCTCGGTCGTCGGGGCGATCGCGACCACCCGCACGCCCACGCCGGTGGCGCGGCAGGCGCCGATGGCGGCGATGACCGCAGCGGCACCACCCATGTCGCCCTTCATGCCGATCATCGCCTCCGGCGGCTTGAGCGAGAGGCCGCCCGAGTCGAAGGTGATCCCCTTGCCGACGAGCACCACCGTCGGGATGCGCCCGTCCGGGCCGGTGCGGGCGACGGCCGGGTCCGGCTCGTAGCGGAGCCGGACGAGCCGGGGCGGCTCGTCCGAGCCCCGCCCCACCCCGAGCAGGCCGCCGAGGCGCTCGGCCGCGATTTGCTCCTCGTCCATGATCTCGGCGCTCAGCCCGGTCCGCTCGGCCAGCTGGCGCGCCATCTCGGCGAACTCTGTCGGCGTCAGGTCTGTCGGCGCCCGGTTCGAGAGGTCGCGGGCAAAGGCCACCGACTCGGCGATGGCCACGCCCCAGCCCACCCCTTCCTCAGCGGCCTGACGATCGCCTGCTGCCACCACGAGGACGACCCGCTCGAGGCTCTCTTCTGCCGGGGCGCTCTTGTAGCGCCCGAAGCGGTAGCCGGCCCCGGCGGCGCCCTCGACGACTGCCTGGGCCAGCTCGGCCGGGCCGAGCGAGGAGAGCCCGCGGAGGTCGATGGCGACGGCCCGCTCCCTCCCGCGCCCTCTTGCCGCCGTGGCGCCGGCCCGGCGGGCGGCCAGCCGCCCGAAGGCGGCCGCC
>JAJYQK010000136.1 GCA_021794645.1 Actinomycetes bacterium | reverse complement strand
CTACGGGGTCGTCCTCTGGGCCCAGACGAAGGCCCCGCTTGCGGAGGTCTCGGCCTTGCGGGAGACAGGGGTCATCAGCGCCGCTGTCATCGGCGCCCTTTTCTTCAAGGAGCGCTTCGGCCTCCGGCGCCTCGGAGCCGCCGCTGTCGTGGCTCTCGGGATCGTCCTCATCGGGCTGTGACACAGGCGAGGGCCGGCCGGCCGGCCAGCTGTTGCAGGGCTTCCCGGCCGACCACCCGGGAGCTGCTGCGCGGCAGGTGAGCCGGGTTGTAACCCCAGGTACAGCAAGGGGCAAGATTGGCGGCCGGAAAGCTCCGACAATTCACTTCCACATCGTGGGACCGCCCAGTGCGGACCGGCGTCGCTTTGTACTGTGAGGCCCTGCAGTAGGTTTCGCCCCAAGTTGGAATCGGGAGAGAGGCTGGCGCAATGAACGAAGTGTCACCACCGACAGGTATCGACAGGAGACGTTTCCTGCAGCGGGCCGCCACCGGAGCCGCCGGCGTGGCGAGCATGGGTGCTTTCGGCGCGCTGCTCGAGGCGTGCGGCGGGAGCAGCCCGAGCAGCTCGGGCAAGACCAAGGGCGGCTACAAGCTCAGCGACACCGCAGGCGACATGTCCAAGCTCGTCAAGGCGGCGAAGGCCGAGGGCTCCCTCAACGTCATCGCCCTCCCGCCCAACTGGTCGAACTACGGCAACATCATCAAGGCCTTCCAGAAGAAGTACGGCATCACTGTCAACTCCGCCGCGCCGGACGACAGCTCCGCCCAGGAGATCACGGCGATCAAGGCCCTGAAGGGCCAGAGCCGCGGCCCCGACGCCGTCGACGTCTCGCCCTCGCTCGCCCAAGAGGGCGTGGCAGAAGGCCTCTTCACGCCCTACAGGGTGGCCACCTGGGACAGCATCCCGGCCAACATGAAGGACCCGAGCGGCCTCTGGTACGGCGACTACTACGGAGCCATCTCCTTTGGGGTCAACACCAAGATCGTGAAGAACGTCCCCCGGGACTGGGCCGACCTGCTCAAGCCAGAGTACAAGGGCATGGTCTCGATCAACGGCAACCCGACGAGCGCCGGCGACGCCTTCGCCGCCGTCTTCGCCGCCGCCCTGGCGAACGGAGGGTCGCTCGACGACATCACGCCGGGCATCGACTTCTTCGCCCACCTGAAGAAGATCGGCAACTGGAACCCCACCAACTGCCTGCCGGCCAACATCGCCAAGGGCACGACGCCGATCGCCATCGAGTGGGACTACCTCAACATCGCCTACAACGCCCAGTTCAGCGGGAGCCCGCCCGTCGCCACGGTCATCCCGAAGAGCGGCAAGTTCGGCAACTTCTACTGCCAGGCGATAAGCAAGTACGCCCCCACCCCGGCGGCCGCCCGCCTCTGGGAGGAGTTCCTCTACTCAGACGAGGGCCAGCTCCTCTACCTGGCGGGCTATGCCCACCCGGCCCGCTATGCCGACCTGGCCAAGGCGGGCAAGATCCCGTCCTCGCTCCAGTCGAAGCTGCCGCCGGCGAGCGAGTACGCCGGCATCATCTTCCCGAACAACTCCCAGACGACGAAGGCAGCCAACATCCTCGCCGCCAAGTGGCAACCGGCGATGGGCTGAGTCGGGAGCTCTTCCAGCAGTGGCGGTGACAACGGCGGTCGAGGAGCTGTCCGAGCCGGCGGCGTCGGTGCCGGCTCGGACGCCCAAGACCCGCAGGTCGTGGAAGGGCGGCCTCCGATGGCTCGGGGTGCTGCCCTTCGCGGCCTACGTCTCGATCTTCCTCCTCATACCGACCGGCGAGCTCATCGTCGATGCCTTCAAGGGGACGCACAACCAGTTCACGACCGCCAACGTCGCGGCCATAGTGCACGGCCAGTACCTGCAGTCGTTCATCTCGAGCATCGAGCTCGCCGCCCTCAGCAGCCTGTTCGGCGGGGTGCTCGGCTTCTTCCTCACGACCGCCATCGTCGCCCGCGGGGCGCCGAGCTGGCTCCGCTCGACCATGGTCACCTTCTCGGGGATGGCGGCCAACTTCGCCGGCATCCCGCTCGCCTTCGCCTTCACCTCGACCATCGGCGTCGGCGGCGTCATCACCGTGCTCGTGCAGCACTTCGGGATCAACCTCACCTCGGCCGTGCCGCTCAGCGGCACCCTCGGCCTGGCGGTCGTCTACACCTACTTCCAGTTCCCGCTCATGGTGCTCCTCATCGTCCCGGCGGTCGACGGGCTGAAAAGGGAGTGGAGGGAGGCGGCCGAGAACCTCGGCGCCAGCGCCTTCCAGTACTGGCGCCGGGTGGCGATGCCGGTGCTGCTGCCCTCCCTCCTCGGTGCGATGGTGCTGTTGTTCGGGGGCGCCTTCTCCGCCTACGCCACGGCCGAGGCCCTCTCGGGCTCGACCGGCAACCTCGTCACCGAGTACATCGCCAACCTGCTCAACGGCAACATCTTCGTCAACGCCCAGCTCTCCTACGCGCTGGCGTTCGGGATGATCGTCGTGATCGCCGTGCTCATGATCTTCTACTCGGCCATGCAGAGGAGGGCCAACAGATGGCTGCGATAACGGCGCCGGCTACAACGCCGCGCCGGCGGGGCGGTCAGCACCGGCTGCACGGCTGGCACATCTTCTGGATAGCGGTGGCCGTCCTCTATTTCGTCGTCCCGCTCTACTCGCTCCTGCAGTTCAGCTTCGAGGGCCGCTACGCCGGGCACGCCGCCGGCTTCCACTGGTTCCTCAGCGTCTTCGACGATCCCGCCTTCCGCTCGAGCTTCTGGCTCTCTGTCCAGATCGCCCTGGAGACGGTCCTCGTGAGCAACCTCCTCCTCGTGCCGACGGCCTTCTGGGTCCACCTGCGCCTGCCGAAGCTGCGCCCGGTGATGGACTTCGTCTCGGTTCTCCCCTTCGTCGTGCCCCCGATCGTGCTCATCGTGGGCATAATCCCGTTCCTGCAGCCCTTCACCTTCATCTACTCACGTCCTGAGGTGCTGCCGCTCATCTACGTCGTGTTCGCCCTGCCCTTCCTCTACCGCTCCCTCGACGCCGGCTTGCGGGCGATCGACCTGAAGACGCTCTCGGAGGCCTCGGCCAACCTCGGCTCCTCCACCTTCGGGACCCTCGTGCGGGTGGTGCTGCCCAACCTGCGCCAGGCCATCATCAGCGGCTCGCTTCTCACCGTCGCCATCGGCATGGGCGAGTTCACGATCTCGAGCCTGCTCTCTTTCAACACATTCCCCGTGTACATCTTCACGGTCGGCCAGTCACAGGCCTACGAGGCCGCCGCCCTCTCGGTCATCTCGCTCCTCATCATCTGGGGCCTCATGATCGGGCTGTTCCTCATCGGGCGGGGTGGGCGGACGAGCATCGCCATGGGGGCGACGAGATGACGGCCCCTTTGACCAGAGAGGGAGACCGCTGATGGCCCGGGTCCAGTTGCAGGGCCTCCACAAGGAGTTCGGCAACGTCGTGGCGCTCGACAAGCTCGACCTGGACGTCGCCGCCGGCGAGTTCGTCTCTCTCCTCGGCCCGAGCGGCTGTGGGAAGACGACGGCGCTCCGCTGCGTGGCCGGCTTCGAGCTCCCCGACGCGGGCGAGGTGCTGGTCGACGGCAAGGACGTCCTCGGCCTGCCTGCCAACAAGCGGAACATGGGCATGGTCTTCCAGGCCTACAGCCTCTTTCCCAACATGACGGCCCAGCAGAACGTCGAGTTCTCGATGAGGATCCGCCGCCGCCCCCGCTCCGAACGGGCCAAGCGGGCCCTCGATCTGCTCGAGCTCGTCGGCCTCGGCCGGCAGGCCGAGCGCTACCCCCGCCAGCTCTCGGGCGGCCAGCAGCAGCGGGTCGCCCTCGCCCGCGCCCTGGCGCTCGAGCCGGCCGTGCTCCTGCTCGACGAGCCGCTCTCTGCCCTCGATGCCAAGGTGCGCGTCCAGCTGCGGGAGGAGGTGCGCCGCATCCAGCTCGAGCTGGGCATCACCACCCTCTACGTCACCCACGACCAGGAGGAGGCCCTCTCTGTCTCGGACCGGGTCGCCGTGCTCTCGGAGGGCCGGATCGAGCAGATCGGGACCCCGGCCGAGGTGTACACCCATCCGAAGACCTCCTTCGTGGCGAGCTTCGTCGGGACCGTCAACAGGGCCGAGGTCACCGTCGTCTCGGCCGGTGACCAGACGGTGCGCTGGGGACCGGCCGTCATAAATCTGCAGCGGGATCTCCCCGGCCACCACGACGGCGACGCCGTCACGCTCTACCTGCGCCCCGAGGACGTCACCCTCGGCACCAGCCGGAACGGCACCATCCCGTCTGGCGGCCTGTTCAACGGGCGGGTCACGAGCATCACCTTCCTCGGCCCCGTGACGCGTGTCTCGGTCCGCACCGACGTCGGCCCGGTCGTGGCAGACCTCTCGAGCGCCGAAGCCCTCGAGCTCTCCATCGACTGCGAGGTCTCGGTGGACATCGCCCCGGGCTCGCTCCGGGCGCTCGCCGGCTGAGCGGGCGGGGGTTGTCGACTCTCGAGGAGCGGCTCGGCCCCGGGGCGGTGCGGGGCGAGGGGGAAAAGAGCTCCTACCGCCGCGTTGCTGCCGGACCGGGCGAACCCCGCCTCTTGCGCCGCGAGCTCTTCAGCGAGCCGGGCGAGCTCCGGCCGGGCCGGCGGCGCAGCCTCTTGCACATCGCCCACGTGACCGACATGCAGCTGGCCGACGTCGCCTCGCCCGGTCGCTTCGAGTTCTTCGAGTCGCTGCGGGGCCTGCCCGGCACGGGGGCGTTCATCCCGGCCCAGCGGCCCCAGGAGAGCCTGGCGGCCTATGCCATCGACGCCACGCTGCGCCGCATCGAGCGGGCCCAGAGCCAGGAGACCGGGGCGCCGGTGGACCTGGTCGTCTCGACGGGCGACGCCATCGACAACGCCCAGTGGAACGAGCTCCTCGCCTACCTCGCCCTGCTCGGCGGCGGCGAGGTGGCCCTCTTCCCCGGCGGGCGCTATGCCGGCGTGCAGCAGCGGGGAGAGAGCGAGCTCTACTGGCAGCCGGAGGGGGGCGGCGACCTCTGGCGGCGCCAGCACGGCTTCCCCGTCCTGCCGGGCCTGCTCGACCGGGCCGCCCGTCCCTTTGCCGCCGGCGGCTCGAGCCTTGCGTGGCTCTCCTGCTTCGGCAACCACGAGGGGCTCGCCTTCGGGGAGTCGGTGCCGACGGCCGCCTACCGCCGCCTTCTCCTCGGGAGCACCAAGGCGCACTCGCTTCCTCCCGGCTTGGAACCGCTCGGCAAGGAGGAGGAGCTCTTCTCCCACCCTGAGGCCTTCCTTTGCGGGCCGAGCTTAGAGGTGCCGGCCGACCCGGACCGCCGGGTGGTCGGCCGGCGCGAGTACGTCGCCGCCCACCTCACTGCTCCCGGCCGGCCGGCCGGCCACGGCCTCGGCCCGGCGAACCTGGCCGATGCCACCACCTACTTCGCCTACGACGCCGCCCCGGCGGTGCGCCTCATCGTCCTCGACACCGCCAACCTGGACGGGGACCACGAGGGCAGCCTCGGCGCCCGCCAGTTCGCCTGGCTGGAGGGCGAGCTCGAGTCCTGCCACACGAGCTGGCTCGACGCCGAGGGACGGCGCCGCTTGGGGCCCGGCCCCGACCGGCTGGTGGTGCTCGCCTCCCACCACGGCCTCTCCAGCCTCACCAACTCGGTGCGCCCGCCCGGTGGCATCGAGCCGGACCGTCCCCGGGTCGGCCGGGAGGAGCTGCGCCGGTTGCTCGAGCGCTTCCCGAACGTCGTCTGTTGGCTGAACGGCCACCGCCACCTGAACGAGATAGTCGCCCACCGCTCCCGGGCGAGGGGGCCGGGCGGGAGCCTGGCGGGCTACTTCGAGATATCGACGGCCGCCATCGCCGACTGGCCCTCGCAGGGTCGCCTGGTCGAGCTGGTGGCGAACGAGGACGGCACCCTCTCGATCCTCACCACGATGCTCGACCACGCCGGTCCGGCCTCCCCAGGCGACGAGGCCGTCCCGGCCGACGCCAGCGAGCAGGCGCGTGACTGGCTCGCCTCCCTCCACCGTGAGCTCGCCGCCAACGTGCCGGGAGCCGGCTTCGGCTCGAAGCGGGAGGGCAGGTCACGAGACCGCAACTGCGAGCTGCTCGTCTCCCTCCCCTTCCCGCTCGAGAGCTCGCCCTGAAGGCTGCTCGGTCTCAGGGACCGCAGCTGGAGCTGGCGGACCGCCTCTTCGCTTCGTCCGGTGAGCGAGCCGACTTCGCGGGCGGGGCGTCGTTCCACCACCCGGAGGCCCAAGACGAGCCGAGCCTCAGGCGAGAGGCGGTCGAGGGCCTGCCGCAGGCACTCAGCCTCGAGGTTGGCAAGGGCGGCCTCCTCGGCCGAGGCGGCGACGAGCTCGGTCGCTGCCAGCAGCAAAGGACGGCGCTCGTCCTGGCTGCGGCTCCGCCGCCACCGGTCCCTCACGATGTTGGTGGCCACCGTGTGCAGCCAGGCGGGCCTCTTTGTCGCGGCCAGGCCCGGTGCCCGCTGCAGTGAGCGGACGATCGCCTCCTGGGCGACCTCTTCGGCCTCGCCGGCGGACAGGCCGGTCCTCCGCAGCGAGCCGGCGACTAGGCGCGCCTCGAGGTCGTACTCCGGCTCTCCCCATCTCCCGCCGGGCCTGTCGCCCGCCGCGCCGTCCTCGGGCACGCTCAATTAACGCCGCTGCCGGCAGTTCGTGACGTGCCGGGGCGCCCTCCGGAGAGAGTCTCGCGCCGCCCGGGTCAAAGGGTCGCGGGCGCCTCCCGCTCGCTCGCGACGAGGGTCACGAGCTCGGAGAGGATCTCCGCGAGGGCGTAGTCCTTCGGCGTGAACACCGCCTTGACGCCGGCGTCGAGGAGCTTTGCCCGGTCGGCCTCCGGGATGATCCCGCCCACCACGACGGGCACGGTGAGCGCCCGCGAGCGCAGCTCGGAGAGGACCTCGGGCACGAGCTCGAGGTGGGAGCCGGAGAGGATCGAGAGACCCACGATGTCGACGTCCTCGTCGAGAGCGGTGGCCGCTATCTGCGCCGGGGTGAGCCGGATGCCCTCGTAGACGACCTCGAAGCCGACGTCCCGGGCCGCCACGGCGATCTGCTCGGCACCGTTCGAGTGGCCATCGAGACCGGGTTTGGCAACGAGCAGGCGGGGCGGGCCGCCGGGGAGGCCCCTCACCTTGCTCGCCGCCTCGGCCAGCTCGACCCCGCGGTGGCCGAGGCCGCCGGCGACCCCGGTCGGGCCCCGGTACTCGCCGAAGACCTGGCGCAGCGCACCGGCCCACTCGCCGGTCGTGCCGCCGGCATGGGCGAGGGCGATCGTGGCCGGCATGATGTTGCCCTCACCCCGGGCCACCCGGCGCAGCTCCTCGAGACAGTCCTTCACCCTGGCGCCGTCGCGCTCGGCCCGCCACCTCGCCACCTCCTCGCGCAGCTCGGCTTCGACGGCCGGGTCGACAGTCAAGATCGAGCCGGCCGGGTCGGCGCTCTCATAGAGGGGGGAGGGCTCGCTCTCGGTGAAGGCGTTCACCCCGACGACGGTCTGGTCTCCCGACTCGATGCGCCGGAGCCGCTCTGCCTGGCTCGCCACCAGGCGGGACTTGAGCTCTTCCACCGCCGCGAAGGCCCCGCCCAGCTCGAGCACCTCCTCGAGCTCTGCCCGGGCCGCCTCGGCGATCTCGGCGGTCTTCTCCTCTATGACCTTCGAGCCCTCGAAGATGTCGCCGTACTCGAGCAGGTCGGTCTCGTAGGCGAGGATCTGCTGGATGCGAAGGGACCACTGCTGGTCGAAGGGCCGGGGCAGGCCGAGCGCCTCGTTCCAGGCCGGCAGCTGGATGGCCCGCGCCCTGGCGTCGCGCGAGAGCGTGACACCGAGAGCCTCGAGGACGATGCGGGGCACGTTGTTCTCGGGCTGCTGCTCGGTGAGACCGAGCGAGTTGACCTGCACTCCGTAGCGGAAGCGGCGCAGCTTCTCCTCGCTCACCTGGTAGCGCCGCTCGCAGAGGTCGCCCCAGAGGCGGGAGAAGGCCCGCATCTTGCAGGTCTCCTCGATGAAGCGCATGCCGGCATTGACAAAGAAGCTGATCCGCCCGACCACGGCCGGCATCTCCGCCGGGCTCACCTGGCCCGAGGCGGCCACGGCGTCGAGGACGGCGAGGGCGGTGGCAAGGGCGTAGGCCACCTCCTGCACCGGCGTCGCCCCGGCCTCTTGCAGGTGGTAGCTGCAGACGTTTATCGGGTTCCACCGCGGGACGTTGCGCACCGTGTAGGCGACGAGGTCGACCGTCAGGCGGAGGCTCGCCTCAGGCGGGAAGATGTAGGTGCCCCGGGAGAGGTACTCCTTCACCAGGTCGTTCTGGGTGGTCCCCTGCAGGCTGGAGGGGACCACCCCGTTGTCCTCGGCGTTGGCGATGTAGAGGGCGAGCAGCCAGGGAGCTGTGGCGTTGATCGTCATCGAGGTGTTCATCTCGCCGACGGGGATGTCGCGCATCAGCTCGGCCATGTGGCCGAGGTGGGCGACGGGGACGCCGACCTTTCCCACCTCGCCGACCGCCTCGGGGGCGTCGGGGTCGTAGCCGATCTGGGTGGGCAGGTCGAAGGCGATCGAGAGGCCGGTCTGCCCCTTGGCCAGGTTGCGCCGGTAGAGCTCGTTCGAGGCCCGGGCCGAGGAGTGGCCCGAATAGGTCCGCATGACCCACGGCTTGTCGGCCATCTGGGCCAGCCTAGGTCCGCTCGTAGCGGTAGAAGCCGGCCCCGCTCTTCCGCCCGAGCAGCTCGGCTGCCACCATCCGCCTGAGCCGCGGCACCGGGGCGTAGTTGGCGTCGCCGTACTCGGCATAGAGCGCCTCGAGGATGGCGAGCGAGGTGTCGAGCCCGATCAGGTCGAGCAGGGCGAAAGGTCCCATCGGGAAGCCGCAGCCCCCCTTCATCGCCTCGTCGATGTCCTCCATCGAAGCGACGCCCGACTCGAGCAGCCGGACGGCGTTGTTCAGGTAGGGGAACAACAGGGCGTTCACGACGAAGCCGGCCCGGTCCTTCACCTCGACGGCTCTCTTGCCGCAGGCCTCCACGAACGAGATCGCCTCGGCGATCGTCTCGTCGTCGGCGGTGAGCGGCCGCACCACCTCGACGAGGCCCATGAGGGGCGCTGGGTTGAAGAAGTGGATGCCGCAGACCCGCTCGGGGCGGCCGGTCTCCATCGCCATCTCCACCACCGGCAGGGTCGAGGTGTTCGTGGCGAGGAGGGCGCCGTCGCGACAGACCCGATCGAGCTCGGCGAAGAGGCGGTGCTTGGTGGCCTTGTCCTCGATCACCGACTCGATCACGAGGTCGCAGTCGGAGAGGTCGTGCAGGTTGTCGGTCGCCCTCACCCGGCCCAGTGTCTCGGCGCACTCCTCGGGGGAGAGGGTGCCCTTGTCCACCTTCTTCTGCAGGCTGCGCGAGATGTCGGCCAGCGTGCCCTCGGCGGCCTGCAGCTGGCGGGAGCGGAGGACCACCTCGTGGCCGGCCAGGGCCGCCACCTCGGTGATGCCGCCACCCATGATCCCCGAGCCGACGACGCCGACCCTCTTGACGCTCATGGACGAAGGTTACCCGTCGGTCTCTTAGCCCACTCCCCGGCGCTGAGCTGGCCCGATGCCGGCGGCGGGCGGGTTGCGGGCCCCACTTTGTCCTAAAGACTTCGAACGTCAGTTCGGGTAGCATCTCTTGCCGTGCCCGCCGCCGACCCGCTTGGCTCTTTCCACCCGGCGGTGGCCGAGTGGTTCCGGCGCCGCTACCCGGGCGGCCCGACCGAGGCGCAGGCCGCCGGCTGGGCCGCGGTCGCCGCCGGCGAGGACACGCTCATCGCTGCGCCGACCGGCTCGGGCAAGACCCTCGCCGCCTTCCTCGTCGCCATCGACCGCTGCTACCGGGCGGCCGAGTGGGGAGCCGAGGGCAGGGGGACAGACGTCGTCTACGTCTCGCCGCTGCGGGCCCTCACTGTCGACGTGGCCCAGAACCTCGAGCAGCCGCTCGCCGAGATCGCCGAGGTGGCCGCCGCCCTCGGCTGTCCCGTCCCCCGTGTCCAGGTGGCCGTGCGCAACGGCGACACGCCCCAGTCCGAGCGGGCGGCCATGCTGCGCAACCGGCCGGAGATAGTGGTCACGACCCCTGAGTCGCTCTACCTCCTCCTCACCTCGACGCGAGGAAGAGAGCTGCTCGGCTCGGTGCGCACCGTCATCGTCGACGAGATCCACGCCCTCGCCCGGGACAAGCGGGGCGCCCACCTCTCGCTCAGCCTCGAGCGGCTCGACCGGGCGGTCGGCCAGTGGCGGGCGGCCCACGAGGAGGCGGCCTCCTCCGCCGCCTCCGCCCCCGACCATCGGAGCGGCCGACCCGTCCGCATCGGTCTCTCGGCCACCCAGCGGCCGATCGAGACCGTGGCCCGCCTCCTCGTCGGAGCGGGGGCCGGGCGCAGCCGGCCCGACGGCTCGCCCCGCTGCACCGTTGTCGACGTCGGCCACCGCCGCCCGCTCGACGTGGCGATCGAGCTGCCCGACGACGAGCTCGGCGCCGTCTTCACCAACGAGCAGCTGGCAGCCGTGCTGGAGCGGATCGCCGAGCAGATCCGCCAGCACCGCACGACCCTCGTCTTCGTCAACACGAGGAAGCTGGCCGAGCGGGTCGCCTACCGCCTCGGGGAGCTCATCGGTGAGGACCTCGTGCAGGCCCATCACGGCTCGCTGTCGATGGAGCGCCGTCTCAAGGTGGAGTCACGGCTGCGAGAGGGCGAGCTGCGGGCCGTCGTGGCGACCGCCTCGCTCGAGCTCGGCATCGACGTCGGACCGGTCGAGCTCGTCTGCCAGATCGGCTCGCCCCGGGCCATCTCGACCTTCTTGCAGCGTGTCGGCCGGGCCCAGCACCATGTCGGCGGGGTGCCGCGGGGACGGCTCTACCCCCAGACCCGCGACGAGCTCGTCGAGTGCGCCGCCCTGCTCGCGGCCACCCGCGCCGGCGAGCTCGACGCCCTCTCGCCCCCCTCCGCACCGCTTGACATCCTGGCCCAGCAGGTCGTGGCCGAGGTGGCGACGGCCGGGCCCGAGGGGATCGCCGAAGACGAGCTGCAGCGGCTCGTCAGCGGGGCTGCCTCCTATGCGGGACTCGGCCCGGAGGAGCTCGAGAAGGTCCTCACCCTCGTCTCCGAGGGGGTCCAGACCGGGCGGGGCAAGAGGGGCGCCTATGTCCACCGGGACCGGCTGAACGGCGTCCTCCGGCCGCGGCGCGGCGCCCGCCTGACGGCGGCCACCTCGGGCGGGGCCATCCCCGAGCTGGCCGACTACCGGGTCGTGCTCGAGCCGGATGAGACCTTCGTCGGCACGGTCAACGAGGACTGGGCCGTCGAGTCGATGGCCGGCGACGTCTTCCTGCTCGGCACCCACACCTGGCGCATCCGCCGGGTCGAGTCCGGCACGGTCCGCGTGGTCGACGCGGCGGGGGCCTCGCCGACCGTGCCCTTCTGGCTCGGCGAGGCGCCGGCGCGCACCGGCGAGCTCTCCGCCGCCGTCTCCGAGCTGCGGGCAGGCGTGGCGAGAGCACTGCGGGACGGCGGCGGGCGCCAGGCCGCCATCTCCTTTGTGGCAGAGAGGGCCGGCATCGGGCCCGCCCCGGCCGCCCAGGCCGTCGCCTACCTCGAGGCGGCCCTCTCCCAGCTGGGGGAGCTCCCCACCCTCGAGACCTTGGTGGTGGAGCGATTCTTCGACGACACGGGCGGCATGCAGCTCGTCCTCCACTCCCCCCGGGGGGCCCGCATCAACCGCGGCCTCGGGCTGGCGCTGCGAAAGCGGTTCTGCCGCTCTTTCGACTTCGAGCTGCAGGCGGCCGCCAGCGACGATGCCGTCGTGCTCTCGCTCGGCCCGCAGCACTCCTTCCCCTTGCCCGAGGTGCTCGGCTACCTGGCCCCGGCCGGGGTGACAGAGGCGCTCGAGCAGGCCGTCCTGCCGACGCCGATCTTCGGCTCGCGCTGGCGCTGGAACCTCTCCCGCTCGCTCGTTGCCCCCCGCTACCGGGGCAGCCGGCACGTGCCGCCGGCCATCCAGCGGATGGAGGCGGACGACCTCATGGCGGCCATCTTCCCCATGCTGGCCGCCTGCCAGGAGAACGTGAACGGGCCGATAGAGATCCCCGACCACCCGGTCGTGGCCCAGACGATGGACGACTGCATGACCGAGTCGATGGACCTGGCCGGGCTGCTGGAGCTGCTGGGCGACCTCCGCTCGGGGGCCGTGCGCTCGCACTTCGTCGACTCGGTCTCGCCCTCGATCCTCTCCGAGGAGATCCTGAACGGCCGGCCCTACACCTTCTTGGACGACGCCCCGCTCGAGGAGCGGCGGAGCCGGGCGGTCTCCCTCGGGCGGGGGGTGCCCCTCGAGGCGACCGACCTCTCCCGGCTCGACCCGGCTGTCGTCGCCGCCGTCGCCGCCGAGGCCCGGCCCGAGCCGCGCGACGCCGAGGAGCTGCACGACCTGCTCTCGGGCCAGCTCCTCACCGAGCCCGAGCCGGCCTGGGAGAGCTGGTTCGCCCGCCTGCAGGGCGAGGGGAGGGCCGTCGCCATGCGCCTCAAG
>JAJYQK010000100.1 GCA_021794645.1 Actinomycetes bacterium | reverse complement strand
CGGGGCGGGAGCCGGCCGGCGCAGGCGGCGCTCCCCGCCGGGGCGGCGGGGCTGGCGGCGGGGGGGCGGCGCCCCCGCTCTGCTCGAGCTGGGCGAGCCGGCGCTCGAGACGCTCGAGGCGGTCGAGGAGTGCGGCCGAGGAGTCGTCCACCGCCGGGTTGGTCAGGCGGACGAGCGCCACCTCGAGAACCGTCCGGGGATCGATCGCCTCTCTCATGTCCACCACCGCCTTGCCGATGACCTCGAGGGCGCGGACGCAGCGGGCCGGCGGCAGGACGGCTCGGCCCTCGGGCGTGAGAGCGGCAGGGTCCGGTTGCACGACGTGGCGGGCGACGCTCGTGAGGAACTGCTCGCGGAGTGCCTCTATCAGCTCGGCCGCCAGGCGGTGGGCGTCGTAGCCGGCGATGAAGGCCTCCGAGACGGCTCGGAGGGCGCCGGCAGGGTCCTGCTCGGCCATCGTCTCCACGAGCCTCGTGAGGAAGCGGCCGTCGTCCTCCACGATGCCGGACGCAACTACCTGGTCGAGCACCGAGAGGGCGTCTCGGGCAGAGCCACGGCCCCTGCGGGCCGCCGAGTCGATGCCGTCCGCCGGCAGCTCGAGGCCGGCGTCGCTGGCGATGTCGGCGAGGAGAGACTCGAGTGTCGGCTGGTCGATCAGGTGGAACTCGAAGTGCTGGGTGCGGCTCTTTATGGTGGGGAGGACCTTTTGCGGATCGGTCGTCGCCAGCACGAACACGACGTGCTCGGGGGGTTCCTCGAGCGTCTTCAAGAGGGCGTTCGAGGCCGCTGTCGACAGCATGTGGACCTCGTCGATGATGTAGACCTTGCGGTTCCCCGGGGTCGCCAGGGCGGCCCTGGCGACCAGGTCCCGCATGGCGTCCACACCGTTGTTGGAGGCGGCGTCCAGCTCGTGGACGTCGAGAGAGCTGCCCTCGGCTATGCCGAGACAGGACTCGCAGCGCCCGCAGGGCTCGCCCTCCTCGGGCGCCGCGCAGTTGAGGGCCTTGGCGAGGATGCGGGCCGTCGAGGTCTTGCCCGTGCCCCGGGGGCCGGAGAAGAGATAGGCGTGCACGATGCGGCCGTCACGCACCTCGTTGCGCAAGGTGGCGGTGACGAGGTCCTGGCCCCGGACTTCTGAGAACCGCTGCGGCCGGTATCGGCGGTAGAGCGACTGGTACTGGGGCACGGGTCGAGACTACGAGCTGGCGCTGCCGGGCGCAGCAGCCAGGTCCCCTGCGGCACATCCGCTCATCCGCTGAGAGCTGCTGCCTTCCGGCCCTGACTCGGTTCACGGCGGCGAATTGCGCAGAACCCGGCCGCTGCGCTCGGCAGCGCCAGGCGCAGACTACCCTGAGACGGCTCGGAGGAGTGCGAGAGCGGCCGAATCGGCACGACTGGAAATCGTGTGACCTGCAAGGGTCCGTGGGTTCAAATCCCACCTCCTCCGCCACCTCGCGCCGGAGACGACCTTGCGCCGGGCTCCCTGACCTCAGGCATCTTCGGCCCTTCTTGGCAGCGACGCCAGCTGAGACCGCCACCGGCTCCGGGCGCCATCAGTGCCGCCCGGAGCGGCGGATCATCGCCTCTGAGTAGCGCGCGAGATCGGGGTCGGCCTCGAAGATGGCCGCGAACTTCGCCCGGGCGGCCTCGCGCTTGGCCGGCAGGTACTCGCTCGGCCAGGGCCCATCGTGCGGTCGGTAGCCCTTCAGCAGGTTGCGGGCGACCGTCACCTTGTGCACCTCGTCCACCCCGTCCATGACTGCCATCGCCGGGGCGCCGGCCCACATCTGCTGGAGGGGCGTGAGGTTCGTGACGCCGAGGGAGCCGAAGATGTGGACGGCGCGGTAGGTCACCTCTCGCAGCACCTTGGCGGCGGTGTACTTGCAGGCGGCGATCTGGGTGCGGGCCTCGGCCGTGCTCGAGTTGTCGATGGTCCAGGCCGTCCAGAGCACGAGCAGGCGGAGCATGTTGATCTCGGCATAGGAGTCGGCGATGGCGCTTTGCACCATCTGGTGCTCGGCGATGGCCTTGCCGTGGGAGTGGCGGGAGAGGGCGCGCTCGCACATCATGTCGAAGGCCCGCTTGCACTGGGCGATCGCCCGCATGGCGTGATGGATGCGGCCGCCGCCGAGGCGGCGCTGGGCGAGCACCCGGGCGCCGTCCTCCGGCCCGAGCAGGTGGTCGAGCGGCACCCGCACCTCGTTGTACTTGATGTGGTCGTGGTTGCGTGGCTCGTCCATCACCTCGACGCCGGGCGTCTCGCGCGGCACGATGAACATGCCGTTGGTGCACATGACAAAGAGGATGTCGGCATGGCGGCCGGCGCTCGTGAACCACTTCTCGCCGTTGATGACCCACTCGTCGCCGTCCCGGACGGCCGTCGTCTTGAACTGGCTCGGATCCGACCCGCCCTCCGGCTCGGTCATCGAGTAGGCGGACCAGATCTGCTGGTTCATGAGCGGGTAGAGCCACCGCTCCTTCTGGGTGGCTGTGCCGTAGGCGGCGAGCAGCTCCATGTTGCCCGTGTCGGGAGCCTGGCAGCCGAAGATCGAGGGTGCCGTCGAGTAGCGACCGATGATCTCGTTCAAGAGGGCGAGCTTCACCTGGCCGAAGCCGGGGCCGCCGAGCTCCCTGTCGAGGAAGATGGCCCACAGGCCGCGCTCTTTCACCTTCTCCTGCAGCGGCGCCACGAGCGCCCGCATCTTCGGGTCGCGCAACCGCACGGCGTAGGGAAAGAGGAGCTCGAGCGGCTCCACCTCCTCCCGGCAGAACTGCTCGACCCAGTCGAGCTGGGCCTGGAACTCAGGGTCGGTCGAGAAATCCCATGTCACGGGCGCCCTCCTCTCGGGACGGGGCGATCCTAGGTGGGAGCCTGGCCATCCGACGGCGGCCGCGCGAGCATCGGAGGGTGACCGAACACCACCGGCGATGATCAACACCCGCACCGATCACGGTCCTGCCACGACGCCCGAGGTGAGCGAGCCGGACACGGTGGCCGCCGGCCTGCAGGCGGTGACGACGGCGCTGAAGCGGTCCTATGAGGAGATGGGCGCCCGCCGGGCGGCGAGGACGCTTCTCGAGCTGAACCACGATGGCGGCTTCGATTGCCCCGGCTGTGCCTGGCCGGACCCGGACGAGCGCAAGCTAGCGGAGTTCTGCGAGAACGGCGCCAAGCACGTGGCAGCCGAGGCGACCCGCAAGCACTTGAGCGCCGACTTCTTCGCCCGCCACCCATTGAGCGAGCTGCGCGAGAAGAGCGACTGGTGGCTGGAGGACCAAGGGCGGCTCGTCGAGCCGCTCGTGAAGCGGGCCGGGAGCGACCACTACGTGCCGGCCAGCTGGGACGAGGCCCTCGGCCTCGTGGCCGAGGGCCTCTTGGGCCTCGACTCGCCCGACGAGGCCGTCTTCTACACCTCGGGCCGGGCGAGCAACGAGGCCGCCTTCCTCTACCAGCTCTTCGCCCGGGCCTTCGGCACGAACAACCTGCCGGACTGCTCCAACATGTGCCACGAGTCGAGCGGGGCCGCCCTCGGCCCAACCATCGGCATCGGCAAGGGCTCTGTCACCCTCGACGACCTCGAGCAGGCTGACCTCATCGTCATCTGCGGCCAGAACCCCGGCACGAACCACCCACGGATGCTCACCCACCTCGAGGTCGCCAAGCGCAACGGGGCCCGCATCGTGGCCGTCAACCCGCTGAAAGAAGCCGGCCTCCTCCGCTTCAAGAACCCCCAGCGGCCAAGTGGCCTCCTCGGCCGGGGCACGACCCTCGCCGACGACTACCTCCAGGTCCGCCTCGCCGGAGACCAGGCGCTCTTCCTCGGCGTGGCCAAGTGCCTCTTGGCGGCGGAAGCGGCCACCCCGGGCTTGCTCGACCGTGACTTCATCGACCGCCACACCGAGGGCTTCGAGGCCTACGCCGCCCACGCCGCCTCGGCCTCCTGGGAGGAGCTGGAAAGAGCGACCGGCCTTGCCCGAGACGAGGTAGCCCGGCTGGCAGAGGCCTTCGCCGCCTCGAACAAGACGATCGTCTGCTGGGCTATGGGTCTGACCCAGCACAAGAACTCTGTCCGCTCGATCAAAGAGCTGCTGAACGTGCTGATGCTGCAGGGCAACATCGGCAAGCCCGGTGCCGGTGTCTTCCCGGTCCGGGGCCACAGCAACGTCCAGGGGGACCGGACGATGGGCATCTGGGAGAAGATGCCCGATACCTTCCTCGACTCCCTTGCCGCCGAGTTCGGCTTCGAGCCGCCGCGCCGGCACGGCCTCGACGCTGTCGGGGCCGTCCAGGCGATGAGGGACGGAAAGGCCAAGGCGCTCGTGGCCCTCGGCGGCAACCTGGTCCGCGCCATCTCGGACTCCTCTGTGGCCGAGCCGGCGATGGCGAAGCTCTCTCTGAGCGTCGCCATCGCCACCAAGCTCAACTCGAGCCACGTCCACACCGGCGAGACCGCCGTCCTCCTCCCCTGCCTCGGCCGGACCGAGCGGGACCTGCAAGGCGGTGTCCCCCAGCGGGTAACCGTCGAGGACTCAGTCGGCGCAGTGCACGCCTCCTCCGGTCGCCTCCGCCCGGCCTCGACGGCGCTGCGAAGCGAGGTCGCCATCATCTGCTCCCTCGCCGAGAGGACCCTTCCCGCTAGCCAGGCGCCGGGCGCTGCCGCCGCCATCGACTGGCCGGCCCTGGCGGCCGACTACGGCCGTATCCGGGCCCACATCTCCCACGTCGTCCCCGACTTCGAGGCCTACAACGAGAAGATCTCCCGACCTGGTGGCTTCCTCCTCCCCCACCCGCCCCGGGACGCCCGCCGCTTTTCCACCGCGAGCGGGAAGGCTCACTTCTCGGTGAGCGAGCTCTGGTACCCCGAGGTGCCCGAGGGCTGCCTGCTGCTACAGACTCTTCGCTCCCATGACCAGTTCAACACCACCGTCTACGGCCACGACGACCGCTACCGGGGAGTGCGGGGCACGCGACAGGTCCTCTATGTCCACCCTGACGACCTCGCCGCCCAGGGGCTGGCCGATGGCGACGAGGTCGACATCTCGACGGTCTGGGACGACGGGATCGAGCGGGTGGCAAGGAGCTACCGCCTGATCAGCTACCCGACGGCGCGTGGCTGCGTCGCCGGCTACTTCCCCGAGCTCAACGTCCTCGTCCCGCTCGAGAGCGTCGCCGAGGACTCCAACACTCCGACCTCGAAGTCGGTCGTCGTCCGGCTGCGCCCCAGCGCCGACCGCTGACGGTGCCGAGCAGGAACGTCCTCCTTGTAACCCTCGACCAGTACCGGGGAGACTCGATCTCGGCCCTCGGGCACCCGATGGTCTCCACGCCGACCATCGACCGCCTCTGTCGGCGGGGGGTCTGCTTCTCCAACCACTGGTCCGTGACGGCCCCCTGCGGGCCGGCCCGCGCCTCGCTCTACACCGGCACCTACGTCCATCACCATCGCTCCCTCCTGAACGGCACCCCGCTCGACGCCCGTTTCACGAACATTGCCCTCGAGGCGCGCCGCGCCGGCTATGACCCGGCGCTCTTCGGCTACACCGACACGAGCGTCGACCCGCGCACAGTCGGGGCAGACGACGCCCGCCTGCGCAGCTACGAAGGGGTGCTGCCGGGCTTCCGGGCCGTGGTGCACGACCCCTTCGGGGCCGGTGGGATCGAGTGGGGACGCTGGCTCGCCGAGCGGGGCTACGACGTACCCTCCCGTCCCCACGACCTCTACCGGCCCGACACGAGCTATCCCGGCGCCAGCGAGCACGCCCCGAGCTGGGCGCCTGCCCAGTTCCGCCCCGAGGACAGCGAGTCCGCCTTCCTCACCGAGCGGGCGATCGAGTGGCTGGGCCAGCTCGAGGAGCCCGGCTTCTTCCTCCACCTCAGCTACATCCGGCCCCACCCCCCTTACCGCAATCCCGTCGGCTACCACGACCTCTACTCCGCCGACGACGTCGACTTCCTCGTCGGCCAGCCCAGCCGGCAGGACGAGCGGGCCGTCCACCCGCTCGCCCACCTCCTGCTCGGCCAGGACGCCATCGCCTCTCCCGACGACGAGGCCGCCCGCCGCCAGCTGCGGGCCACCTACCACGGCATGCAGGCGGAGGTGGACGCCCAGCTCGGCCGGCTGCTCGACTTCCTCGACGAGAGCGGCCTAGCCGACGAGACCCTCATCGTCCTCACGAGCGACCACGGCGAGATGGGTGGAGACCACTGGGCATTCCAGAAGGCCGGCTACTTCGACGAGAGCTTCCACATCCCGCTCGTCATCGTCGACCCGACGACAGGCGCCGAGACGAGTCGGGGCCGGCAGGTTCGGAGCTTCACCGAGTCGGTCGACGTCGCCCCGACCATCTCGGAGTGGCTCAGCCTGCCCGTGGCCGCCCAGTTCGACGGCAAGAGCCTCATGGGCTTTCTGGCCGGCGAGGAGCCGAGTGGTTGGCGGGAGGCGGCCCATATCGAGTGGCACTTCCGCAACCCGGCGACGAGGAGAGCCGAGACGGCGCTCGGCATCCCCTCTTCCCACTGCTCGCTCGCCGTGCTGCGGCGGGCCGACGCGAAGTACGTCCACTTCGCCGCCGACCCCGCCGTCCTCCCCCCGCTCTATTTCGACCTCGAGGCCGATCCGGCCCAGCTGGAGGACCTCGCTCGCAGCCGAGGCACCGAAGATGCCCGGCTGCAGGCGCTGGCCGAGCTCTTCAGGTGGCGGATGCGCCACGAGGACGAGCAGCTCGCCAGCCAGCTGCTGACACCCGATGGCCTCGTCTCTGGGAACTGACCGCAAGTTCTCGCCGGCCCAGCCGTTCCCTCGACGTCTGACACAGGGGTCCGACAAGAGGGAGGAGAAAGATGACACCTGCGCTGGGGAGACGAGGGCTCGGTCGTGCCGCTGCGGCCGTGCTCTGTGCCGGGGGCGTGGCCGGCCTGGCGGGCCTCTCGGCCCCGCCGGCGGGAGCGAGCGTCCACGGCAACAGCTGGGCCGCAACCGCCACGAAGGCGCTCCCGTTGCGGGGCGCCAGAGCGCTCGGCGCGACAAACCCGCGGAAGATGATCACAGTGCGAGCCGTCCTCGAGCTGCGCGACCGGGCGGCCCTCGATCGCCGACTCGCCACGAACGCCGCTCCTCTCAGCCGGAGCCAGTTCGAAGCGCGCTTCGCCCCAACGCCACAAGAGGTGGCCACCGTCCGCGGCTATCTCGCTCGGGAGGGCTTCCGCCAGCTCTCTGTGACCGGCAACCGCCTGCTCGTCTCGGCCACCGGCTCTGTCGGCGACGTGGAGAGGGCCTTCCACACCTCGCTCCGCACCTTCCGGCTTGCCGGCAAGGTCGTCTTCGCCAACACCTCGGGGGCCTTCGTGCCGGCCCGCCTCTCCAAGACAGTCGGAGCTGTGCTCGGCCTGAACGACATCGTCGCGTTGCACTCAACGCTGCGCTCGACGAGGAATACCAAGCCTTCGCTGACCGCTTCGAGCGGCGTCCCGCAGTATGACGTCTCCTACCAGCCCAACCAGTTCGCCGGGATCTACGGGGCGACCGCCGCCACCCCGAACGGCCACAAGACATCGATCGCCATCATCACCGAGGGGAACCTCACCCAGGTGGTGAAGGACCTCCGCATCGAGGAGAAGATCAACCACCTGCCGCAGGTCCCGGTGAGCATCGTCCACGCCGGCGTCGCCAGTCCGGACACCTCGGCGGCCGATGAGTGGGACATGGACACCCAGACCTCGACTGGCATGGCCTGGGACGTGAAGAGGCTCTACCTCTACGACGCCACCTCGCTCACCGACTCGGATCTGGCGCTCGCCATCAACAAGTTCGTCTCCCAGGACGTCGCCCAGGGTGGAAGCGCCTCCCTCGGCGAGTGCGAGACCTTCCCCTACCTCGACGGCTCGATGTTCGCCGACGACGAGGCCTTCGCCGAGGGCGCCGTCCAGGGGCAGTCGTTCTTCGCCTCCTCGGGCGACACCGGCGCCGCTTGCGCCGTCGCCCCGACAAACGGTGTGCCGGACTCGGGGCTGCCGAACGTCAACTACCCCGCCTCCTCGCCCTATGTGACGGCGGTCGGCGGCACGACCCTCCTCACGAACTCGAACAACTCCTACTACAACGAGATCGCCTGGAACGCCGGCGGCGGTGGCACGAGCATCTGGGAGACCGCTCCCTACTGGCAAAACGGTGTCGTGCCGGGCTCGACGGCCGGTAAGGGTGTGCCGGACATCGCCATGGACGCCGACCCGTACTCGGGCGTGACGCTGGTCATGGACGGCACCGAGTCGCCCGGCTGGGGGGGCACGAGCCTCTCCTCCCCGCTGGCGCTGGGCGTCTGGGCTCGCCTCGAGACAGGCCACAACAACCGTCTCGGCATGGCCTCGATCGCCCTCTACAAGACCTACGGCGCAGGTAGCTGCACCTCTCTCAGCCTCGCCGACATCTGCAGCACCCCGGCCTTCCACGACATCACCCTCGGGACGAACGGCGGCTTCGTCGCTACTCCCGGCTGGGACTACACGACGGGTCTCGGCTCGTTCGACATCGCTCCGATGGAGCGCCTCATCAAGTAACCGGTCACCCCTCCCGCCAGGAGGCGGCCACCACCGGGCAACCAGCAAGCCCGGTGGTGGCCGCTTTTGGCGTCAGGGCCTGAAGGACGCCATGCCACCGGCCCTGGCGAAGCCAGCAGACGGGGTGGCGACGGCACGTTCTTCTTGGCACCCGAGGACACTCGCACCACCTGGCCGGGTACCTGCTCTCTCAGCGGATCCGCCGCAGGCCTGCTCTTCCCCTTGATATCTCGTCGATGATGCCCCGGCTCATCGCCTCGGCCGCGCCAAAGGTGCTGCGGGCGTCGCACCACTGCTCTATCTCGGCGAGGGGACGTTTGGTGGCCCTCGCCAGCACCTGGTGGTACCGGTCGAGGAGGTCCATCTGGACCCGGGCGAGCCCTTCTGCCTCAGAGGCGCGGGCCGAGAAGGAGAGCTCCGGATCGGACATGGCGAACTGGGTGTGAGAAAGCGCCTGGCGGGAGGAGGTGACAGCCACCACTGCGACGCCGACCCCTTCGACGCGCCCCATGCAGAGAGAGTTCACCGGGACCCCGAGGACACCGATCACGTCGACGAGGGTGAGGGCGGCAGTGAGGCTGCCACCGGCGCAGTCGACCTGCATCGTGACCGGGTCGTCTCCGAGGGCGTCGAGGGTCATGAGCTCGGTCGCCACCCGGGTGGCCAGGGCGTCATCGAGGGTGCCTCGCACCACCGTCATCCGCCGGTCGAACAAGAAGCCCTCCAACCAGTCGCTGCTGTCGGAGCGGGGCGGGTAACTCATCTCTCCTCCTCTTTGAGGCGGAACTCGAGCGATCGCTCGAGGGCCGCCGCGTATCTCTCGAGGGTGGAGACGCGGACATCGGCATCACCCGACTCGAGACGGGCCACGGCCGACTGCGAGGTCCCCATGCGAGCGGCGACCTCGGTCTGGGTCAGGCCGAGAGCCACTCGCTGCTCGACCAGGCCGGCCAGAAACTGCCGCCGACGGGCCGCCATCTCCTTGAAGCCGGGGAAGACCGACTCGTGCCGGGGCTGCTCGTCTCCCTTCATGGCTCCTCTATCTTAGCAATGAGATATCGTATTCGAGATAGCACAGGAGGTATAGAGGTGGACATCAGGCACTCGATCATCCCGACGGTGCTCGACCAGAGCGCACGGGGGGACAGGGCATACGACATCTTCTCTCTCCTGCTGAGGGAGCGCATCGTCTTCCTCGGCCAGGAGGTGGACGATCAGATTGCCAATCTCCTCGTCGCCGAGATCCTCTACCTCGAGTCAGAGGACCCCGAGAAGGACATCCACCTCTACATCAATTCTCCGGGTGGCCTCGGCTATGCCGGGATGGCGATCTACGACGTGATGCAGCACGTGAGTTGCGAGGTCTCGACCATCTGCGTCGGCATGGGGATGTCGGCCGCGGCCATGATCCTCGCCGGCGGTGCAAGCGGCAAACGCTATGCCCTCCCGAACGCCAAGATCATGATCCACGAAGGCTCGGCCGGCACGCGAGGAGCTCCGCGCGACATGGAGATCCACCTGAAAGAGGTGCTCGCCACGACGAGGCGGATGGTCGAGATACTTGCTCACCACACCGGTCGGAGCATCGAGCAGGTAGCCATAGACATCGAGCGAGACCGCTACATGACAGCAGAAGAGGCAAAGGATTACGGCCTCATCGACGAGATCATCGTCCCCCGCCGGGGTGTCTCGGCCCTCGCAGATGGCGCTGGGGCCACCGGCCGGGCCGGAAGTGGGCTTGAGGCGCCTGTGGCCGGGGTGCTCGCATCTTGAGCAGTGCTGGCCGGGACAACTCGGAGGGCTCGTCTCGGCCGGCGCCACCTGGCGCAGCCGACCCTTGGTGCCGTGGCCGGCCGGAAGGCTGCGGCTGCCTTCTCCGCTGGCCGGTCTCGTCGGCTCGGGCGACCCCATCTGGTCGTTGAGAGGTCTATCCTGGCTCGCGTGCGCATCTGATCCCCGTAGAAGCCGTCCCTACTGCTCCGGAGATCTCCATGCCCTCTTCGTCTTCCTCCTCTCTCGTCCTTGCCACCCTTGTCGCTCGGCGCGTCTCGAAGCAGTACGGCTCGACTCCGGTCCTCCACGAGGTGGACCTGAGCGTCGGACCTCACCAGCGCATCGGCATCCTCGGGCCGAACGGTGCGGGAAAGACCACCCTCTTGCGGCTGCTGGCGGGCCTAGAGCAGCCGGACGAGGGCAGCATCGTGCTCACCCCAGTGACCGCCACCGTCGGCTACCTGGCTCAAGAGCACGAGCGGAGCGAGCATGAGACCGTCCGCCAGATGCTCGCAAGGAGAACAGGGGTGGTCGAGGCCGAGGAGCAGATGGTGCGCGCGGCCGAGGCGCTGGCGGGCGGATCGGCGACAGCCGAGGCCCACTACGCCACCGCCCTCGACCGCTACCTCTCCCTCGGAGCTGGCGACTTCGATGGTCGCCTTGATGAGGTTGCGGCCGAACTAGACCTGCCAGAGGCGGTGCTCGGGCGCCCGACCACCGCCCTCTCGGGGGGCCAGAGGGCCAAGGCTTCGTTAGCGGCTCTCCTCGTCTCCCGTTTCGACCTCCTCTTGCTCGACGAGCCGACCAACGACCTCGACTTCGAGGGCCTCTCTCGACTCGAGGCCTTCCTCTCAGAACGCTCGGGCGGCATCGTCGTCGTGTCGCATGACCGCTCCTTCCTCGCCCGCACCGTCGACGCCGTGCTCGAGCTCGACGAGTGGAGCCACCGCGGGACGCTCTACGCGGGCGGCTTCGAGGCCTACCTTGAGGCCCGCCAGGTCTCGAGGCGACATGCCGAGGAGGCCTACGGCGCTTATGTGACCGAGCGGGAACGGTTGCGGCGCCGTGAGCGGGAGCAGCGCCAGTGGGCCGTACAAGGAGTCCGCCGGGAGACGAAGAGACCCCGCGACAACGACAAAGCGCAACGGGACTTCCGGATCAACCGGACTGAGAAGCAGGCCTCGAAGGTACGGATGACCGAGAAGGCCCTTGACCGGCTCGAGGTGGTCGAACGTCCCTACCAGCCCTGGCAGCTACAGCTCGAGCTCGCCGCAACCGAGAGGTCTGGTGAGGTCGTCGCCGAGATCGAAGGGGGCGTCTGCAAGCGCGGTGACTTCCAGCTCGGCCCATTGGATCTGCGCCTCTCCTACGGCGAGAGGCTGGTGCTGCTCGGTCCGAACGGTTCCGGAAAGAGCACCCTGCTGGCCTGCCTGCTCGGTCGGCTCGAGCTGTCCGAAGGCCGTGCCCGGCTCGGAGCTTCCGTGGTGGTGGGAGAGCTCGGCCAGGACCGGCGGCGATTCGCGGACGACCGCCGCCTGTTGGAGGTCTTCCTCGGGGCGAGCGGCCTCGTCATCTCGGAGGGCCGCTCGTTGTTGGCGAAGTTTGGGCTCACTGCCCGCGACGTGGAAAGGTCCGCTGGCTCGTTGTCACCGGGGGAGCGGACGCGAGCGGAGATCGCCCTCCTCGTGGCCAGAGGCACGAACTGCCTCGTGCTCGACGAGCCGACGAATCATCTCGACCTGCCCGCCATCGAGCAGCTCGAGGTAGCTCTCTCCTCCTGGCCCTCCACCCTGCTGCTCGTCACCCACGACCAGGCACTGCTCGACGCCGTCGAGCTGTCGCGGGCGGTCCGTCTCGAGCACGGCCGGGTCATCTCGGACGATCCCCTGTGAGACTCCCGGCACCTATCCTTCCCGCGTGACCGTGCCCCGCCCTTCCGACGAGGCGATGATGCGGCTTGCCCTCGCCGAAGCCCGCAAGGCCGAGGCCGAAGACGAGGTCCCCGTCGGAGCCGTCGTGGTCGTCGACGGTGAAGTCATCGCCTCGGAGCACAACCGCCGCGAGCAACTACAGGACCCGACGGCCCATGCCGAGCTGCTGGCTCTGCGAACGGCTTCCGCTGCTCTTGGAACATGGCGTCTCACCAACGCTGTGCTCTACGTCACCCTGGAGCCATGCCCGATGTGTGCGGGGGCAGCGGTCGCAGCACGGCTTGGAGGCGTCGTCTTCGGAGCGGCAGATTACAAGGGCGGGGCCTGTGGTTCTCTGTACAACCTGTGCTCAGACCCACGGCTCAATCACGAACTTGCCGTGACCCCGGGCGTCCTCGAAGAGGAGAGCGCCACGGTCTTGAAGGAGTACTTCCTGCCACGACGATGATGACTTTGGGCGTCATCGTCCCTGGGGACACCAGCCGTGCCGCACACTCAGGAGCTTGCCGGAGGTTGGCCTGCGTCCTCTTCCGATCGCCTAGGCTTCCCCCCGGAGGGATGCGAGAGTGGCCGAATCGGGCGGTCTCGAAAACCGTTGTACGTCCTGCGTACCGTGGGTTCGAATCCCACTCCCTCCGCCAGCCAGCCAGCCAGCCAGCCGCGGAGGGGGGCTCGGCTCGCTCGATATGTCTCGTCGGTCGGGTGACTAGGTGAATAGCTAGCGGGCCAGCTGCTGTAGCCAGCCGCCGCCTGCCTGCGTTTCCCCT
>JAJYQK010000026.1 GCA_021794645.1 Actinomycetes bacterium | reverse complement strand
AAAGAGGCGAGCTTTGACGCCCGTGCCTCCCCAGCAGTGCCCCGGCCGGGAGCGCTCCGCCCCGGGGTAGGCGGCCTCGTGTGAGTTTGGTCTCCCCGGCCCGCCAGAGCGAGCCGGAGCTCGCTGTAGATGTTCCTGCCGAACAGGCTGCCCGCCGCGATCGACATCACCGAGGCCGGCACCAGCGCCCCGATCGAGATGGCGGCCAGGGCGACGCCGGCGAACCACGGGGGGAAGATCTTCTGGAAGAGAGCCGGCACCACGATGTTGGCTCCGTAGTGGTGGTCGGGCGAGATTCCCGCTGCCACTCCCATGTATCCGAGAAGAGCGAGCATCCCGAGCATGATCGTGTAGACGGGCAGCGTGGCGGCGTTGAAGCGCAGCACCCGTGGGGAGGTGGCGCTGAGCGAGCCTGTGAAGGTGTGCGGGTAGAGGTAGAGCGCCAGGCCCGAGCCGAGCGCCAGGGTCGAGAACGAGAGGTACTCGCTTGGCTTGAGCGTCGTCTCGGAGCGGGAGAGGCTCGAGAAGATGTGGCCATAGCCACCAAGGCGGAGCGGTATGTAGATGACCGCCACGAAGACAGTCGTCCAGATGAGCACATCCTTGGCGATGGCGATCAGGGCGGCTGCCCTAAGACCGCTCACGTATGTGATGAGAGCCAGCACCGTGGTGGCGATGACGAGCGACACCTCGATCGGGATGCCGATCTCGGAGAGGCAGATCTCGATCCCGTAGATCTGGAGGGCGACGTAGGGGACCATCGCGACGATCCCCGTGAAGGCCACGACGACAGCGAGCCACCTGCTCTCGAAGCGCTCCTTAACGAAGTCGGCAGCCGTGACGTGGTGGCTGTCGCGGGCTCTCGTCCAGAGCTGGGGCATGACGAGGAACATCACGACGTAGGCAATGACCAGATAGGGCAGCGCGTAGAAGCCGATGATCCCCTTGCCGAAGACGAGAGCCGGCACCGCGATGAACGAATAGGTCGTGTAGATGCTCCCGCCCTGCAGGAACCAGGTGACAAAACCGCCGAAGCGGCGCCCGGCGATGCCCCACTCCTCGAGGTTGCCCACATCTCCGCGGCGCCAGCGGACAGAGAGCAGCCCGATGATGCTCACGAGACAGAACAGCACGATGAACACGGCCAGCTCGGAGGGGCGGATGACACCGAGCACGGGGCTCACGGGCGGTCCTGCCTCTCAGTCACAGCCTCTCGCCGGGCTCGGGTGCCTCGTGGTTGTCGGCCTCCCGCTCGATGAGGTGCACGAGGAGGGTGATGCCGGCCGCTGCAACCACCCAGGCGAACTGGAACCAGACGATGAAGGGGAAGGGCCCGAGGTGTGGCAGGGCTCGGGCGTACAGGGGGACCCAGAGAGCGCCAGCCACCGGCACAGCCAGCAGCCACCTGGCATGCCAGCGCCGCAGCCGCCCCCGGCCCGCTTCGCTCATAAGCGCCGCGCCCCCTCCAAGTCGTGTCGCTCCAGCTCAGCCTAGAGCAGGGGAGGGCAGTTACTACAGGGTCACTATTCGGGCGGAGAGGGTCGACCGGGCCGTCGACCCTCCGGTCCGGCAAGGCCTCCTGGTAAGCTGGGTGCAGCACTTGAGCAAAGGAGTGCGATGATCGACGGCCGCCGACGCCGGGCGGGGAGCGAGAGCCCGGATGGCTCGACCCGCCAGCCTGAGGGCGAGGGCGCTCCCCCGCCTCTAGGAGCTGAGAGCAAGAGAGAGGGCCGGCAAGGCCGCGGGCCCGGGCCGTTCTTGGCGCGCCATGGCGTGACGGCCGACCAGGTGACGCTGGCCGGCCTGGTGCTGGCTGCGGTCACCGGTGCGGTCATCGCGCTCGGCCACCTCTGGATCGGTGTGGCGCTCGTCACCGCCGGCGGCCTGATGGACACCCTCGACGGCTCGGTGGCCAAGGCGGCCGGCTCGAGCTCACGGCGGGGGGCCTTCCTCGACTCGGTGGCGGACCGGGTGGCAGACGGCTTCATGTTCGGTGGCCTCGCCTGGTACCTGGCTGAAGGAAGGACGCCGGCGTTCGCCCTCTTGCCCTTCGCCATCCTCGCTGTCGGCAACGTCATCTCCTACGAGCGAGCCAAGGCCGAGCTGCTCGGCTGGGAGGCCAAGGGCGGCCTGATGGAGCGGGCCGAGCGGCTCATCATGCTCGGGGTGGCCCTCGCCTTCAACATCGTGCTCATCCCGCTTCTCTCGGTGCTGCTGGCCCTCTGCGTCTTTACCGCCTTGCAGCGCTTCGTGAAGATCTGGCGTCAGGCGACAGCAGAGCTGCGCGGCGAGCCGCTCGTCTCCCGCCGCCAGCCGGCCGCTCTCAGCAACTGGAGGCCCGCCAAGGTCGAGTCCCGCTGGATCGAGTGGCGCCAGGCCCGGGCGGCCGGGCAGAGCTTTGATCGGGCGGCCGCCCGCCGCGCCCGCCCGCGCCGGCGCGACACCGTGCCGCTCTCGACTCGCCTCCGCGCCGTCCTCGCCTCCGAGAGAGTGGGCGCCTCGCAGCGGACCGCCCGAGTCAGCTCGCGGCACCGCCAGCGCCGGAGTGACAAGGCCGCCTCGGCCCTGAGCCGGCGGCTCGGCTCCGGGCGCTGAGCGAGGCAGCCGGGCCCGTCCCCCTCGTGGGGGAGGGCGAGCAGGCGCCCCAGCTGACGGCCCCGGGCGCCGCCCGTGTGGCCTACCTTGCCTATCGCGGGCTCTCCTACCCGCTGCGGGCGATGCCCCGCCCGCTCGCCGGCCTCGTCTCCGAGACGGCCGGGAGCGCCCTCGGCCACTTGACCCGAGAGCGCCGCCAGGTGGTGGCGGCCAACCTCCGCCGTGTGCTCGGCCCTGATGCCGGGGAGGAGGCCGTCGACGCCGCCGTCGACGCCGCCTTCTCCTCCTATGCCCGCTACTGGATCGAGAGCGCCCGCCTCATCGACATGAGCCCGCGTTTTGTGCTGAGCCACGTCGTGATCGAGAACTACGAGGCCGTCCTAGACGCCCAGGCGGAGGGGCGTGGTGTCATCCTCGCCCTCCCGCACCTCGGCTCCTGGGAGGTCGGCGGGCGCTGGCTCACCCTTAAGGGCAACCCGATGACAACCGTCGTGGAGCCGGCCCGCTCGCCCGAGCTCTTCGAGTGGATGCGGCGCCAGCGAAGCGCCCTCGGCCTCGAGGTCGTCCCGCTCGGCCCGAAGGCCACCGGTCTTCTCGCCCGGCGGCTGCGGGAGGCCAAGGTGGTCGGACTGGTGGCCGACCGTGACATCGCCGGCAACGGCATCGAGGTGGACTTCTTCGGCGAGGCGACCCGGCTGCCGGCTGGCCCGGCTGCTCTCGCCCTCCGGACGGGGGCGGCGCTTCTTCCGGCGGCGGTGTACCAGCGGCCGCGGGGGTATTACCGGGGCGTGATCCGCCCGGAGATACAGATCGAGCGCACCGGCCGGTTCCGCTCCGACCTGCAGGCGCTCACGAGCGCCCTCACGCGGGAGTTCGAGGACCTCATCCGGGCCGCACCCTCCCAGTGGCACGCCTTCCAGCCCAACTGGCCGACCGGGGCAGGTGCGTGAGGGTGGCCGACGGACGCCGGGCCGAGGCCGCCCTGGCGGCAGCGGCAGAGGCTGACCGCCAGCTCGAGCAGGAACGCGAGTTCCTGGCCGCACTTGTCGGCAGCCTCGATGCCGCCGTCGTGGCCTGCGATGCCCGGGGCCGCGTCCTTGTCACCAATGCCACCTTCCGTCATTACGGAAGCTACGGGCCAGAAGAGGTGGCGGTCGGGAGCCGACCGACGACGGCCGGGCTCTTCTGGCCGGACGGCCGACCGCTTGCGCCAGATGACCATCCGCTCCTGCGCGTTTTACGGGGCGAGCGGGTGAGCGATCTCGAACTCGTCTTCGAGCCGGGCGACCGGGGCCCGCGGCGGATCGTCTCCACGAACGGGACGGTGCTCAAGTCCGAGAGCGGTCGCCTGCTCGGCGCCGTGGCCGCCTTCCACGACGTCACGGAGGCGAAGAAGGCAGCGCTCGAGCTCACCGAGCTGGCACTGCACGACCCGCTAACCCGCTGTGCCAACCGCCTCCTTCTCTCCGAGAGGGCCGAGCGGGCGGTCGAGCTGGCACGCCGCGAGCAGCTGGCTGTCGGCCTCGTGCTCATCGACCTCGACGACTTCAAGCAGGTGAACGACACCTACGGCCACCTCGTCGGCGACGAGGTGCTCGTCGGGGTGGCCCGTCGCCTCCGGGCGGCCGTCCGTCCGAGCGACACGGTGGCCCGCTACGGCGGCGATGAGTTCGTCCTCCTCGTCCTGCTTGCCAACGAGCAGGACATCAGCTCTGTCGGGGAGCGAGCTGCCGCCCAGTTCCAAGAGCCCTTCCGCATCGGCGAGCTCCTCGTCGAGGTCGGTGCGAGCATCGGCACAGCCACGCTCCCGGCGAGCGCGGCCGAGCTGGGGCGCCTGCTGCACTGGGCCGACGCCGCCATGTACAACGAGAAGGCGGCCCGCCGGAGGGCCCACTCCAAGCTGGGCGGGAGGAAGGCCCGATAGCTTCTCGCACGTGCGGGTCGCTCTCGTCTCCGGCTACGACTGGCAGGTCTTCGGCGGGGTGCAGAGCCAGGTCCGCGACCTGGCGGTCGCCCTCACCGAGCAGGGCGACACGGTCCGGCTGATCGCTCCCGGCCCTCGCCCGGCGCCTGCGAGCAAGGAGGCCCTCCTCATCGAGGCGACCGGTCCGAGCCTCTCTCTCGCTGTCAACGGCTCCCGGGCACCCGTGTCGCCCGGGCCGCCCTCCCTCGCCCGCAGCTGGCGGGCTCTGCGGGCCTTTCTGCCAGACATCGTGCACGTGCACGAGCCTCTCCTGCCGGGGCCGCCGCTGGTCGGCCTCCTCTGGGCTGGTGCGCCGGTGGTCGGGACCTTCCATCGAGCCGGCACGGACCCCCTCTACCGGCTCGAGGGCCGCCTGCTCGGCGCTCTCGCCCGCCGGCGCCTGGTTCTCGCCACCGCCGTCTCCTCGGCTGCGGCCATGACGGCAGAGGAGGTTCTCGGCCCGCTCGGGCAGCTCCGCCTGGTCCCGAACGGGGTCGAGCTCGGACGGTTCGCCGCCGTGAGGAAGGAGGCGGCCGGGGCCGGCCCGAAAGACCCCGCCGGACCGGTCGTCGCCTTCCTCGGCCGGCTGGAGGCGCGAAAGGGCCTCTCGGTCCTCCTCGAGGCGCTCGGCCTGCTCGAGTCGCCGCCCCGGCTCGTCGTGGTGGGGGAGGGGCCGGAGCGGGCCGCGCTCGAGCGCCAGGCGGCCGGGCGGGTGGCGGTGAGCTTCCTCGGCGCCCTCCCCGACGACGAGGCGGCCGCTGTCGTGGCGGCGGCTGACTGCTTCGTCGCCCCTGCTGTGGGGGGCGAGTCCTTTGGCATCGTGCTCCTCGAGGCGATGGCGGCGGGGACGGCTGTGCTCGCCTCGGACATCCCCGGCTACACCCTGGCGGCGGGGGGAGCGGCCCGGCTCTTCTCGGCCGGCGATCCCGCCGCGCTCGCCGCCGGGCTCGAGGCCGTCCTCACAGATGGGGAGCTCCGCCAGCGCCTCGTCGCGGCCGGCACCGCCCGGGCCCGCCAGTGCTCCATCACCGAGGTCGCCACCACCTACCGGGAGCTCTACGGGCTGGCGCTCGAGCGGACACCTTCTGGGCGGGGCTCTTCCTCTTAGACTGAGCCGAGTGACACCGCCCTCCTCCTCCCGCGCCCGACAGCCTTCGGGCCGTCGTCGGCGGGGGGCCGTCGACGACCGGTCCCGCCGGGCCGAGCAGGCGCAGGCGGAGGCGCTCGCCAGCAGCCGCCAGGTGCTGGCCGAGGTGGCCGCCAGGCGCGACGAGGCCTGGCGCCGGGCGGCCGAGTCCGCCCGCCGGCGGGCGCTGACAGTGCTCGCTGCCCCCTTCGGCCTCGGCCTCCTTCTCCTGCTGCTCGGGCTCGTGGCGCTGCCCCTTCTCGCCGTCGGCGGAGTGCTCCTCGTCTTGTGGGCAGCGGTCGCCTTCTGGGCCTGGCGGGCAGCCACCAGCGGACCCGCTCACCGCCTCGGCGGCATCAGCGTCGCCGAGGCGGTGGCTGCGGGCCTCCTGCCCGAGGTCGCCGCCGAGCGTTACCGGGACGTCGCCCAGTCACTCTGCGACGCCCTCGGCCTCGAGCTGCCCGGGCTCTACGTGCTCGTCGACCCGGCGGTGAACTCGATCGCCTCCGGCCACGGCTCGAGCGCCCGCCTCTACCTCACGACCGGGCTCCTCTCGGTCCTCGAGCGGATCGAGCTCGAAGGGGTGGTCGCCCATGAGCTCTCCCACCTGAAGCGGCTCGACACCTTGACGGCGGGGCTCTCTGTGGTCCTTTTGCGGGGCGGCCGGCTCCCGCTTCCGGGGGCGAGGGCGGCCGCTGCCTACCTCGAGGGGGAGGACCGGGAGCTGGCGGCCGACCTGGCGGCCGTGCAGGTGACCCGTTACCCACCTGGGCTGTCGCAGGCCCTGGCCCAGGCGGGCGCGCCCGCCGAGGCCGCCCCTGCTGCCGCCGTGCGCCCCGCTGTTCTCGCCGAGACCGCTTCCCAGTGGCTCGTCACTCCCCGCGACGACCTTCGCCTCGGGGCATTCGGCCCGGCAGAACGCCTAGCGGTGCTGGAGGAGCTCTAGCTCAGATTGGGCCCTTCACCTGCCCAGTAGAATGGCAGCCGTGACTGCAAACGAGAACTCAGGCGGCGGTGATGTAAGGACGGGTACCTCGCGGGTGAAGCGCGGGCTGGCCGAGATGCTGCGGGGCGGCGTCATCATGGACGTCGTCGATGCCGAGCAGGCAAAGATCGCAGAGGACGCCGGGGCTGTGGCCGTGATGGCACTCGAGCGGGTGCCGGCCGACATTCGCCGCGACGGGGGGGTGGCTCGCATGAGCGACCCGGCCCTCATCGAGGGCATCCAGGCGGCCGTGACGGTGCCGGTCATGGCCAAGGCCCGGATCGGCCACTTCGCCGAGGCCCAGGTGCTCGAGTCGCTCGAGGTCGACTACATCGACGAGTCCGAGGTGCTCACCCCGGCCGACGAGGCGCACCACATCGACAAGTGGGCCTTCCAGGTGCCCTTCGTCTGCGGGGCCACCAACCTCGGAGAGGCGCTCCGCCGCATCAGCGAGGGCGCCGCCATGATCCGCTCGAAGGGAGAGGCCGGCACCGGCAACGTGGTCGAGGCTGTCCGCCACCTCCGCTCGATCATCGGCGACATGCGCAAGATCCAGACGGCCGACTCGGCCGAGCGCTACGCCTGGGCCAAGCAGCTGCAGGCACCGATCGACCTCATCGAGGAGATCGCCGCCACCGGCAAATTGCCCGTGCCGCTCTTTTGCGCCGGTGGCCTCGCCACCCCGGCCGACGCCTCCCTCGTCATGCAGCTCGGAGCCGAGGCGGTCTTCGTCGGCTCCGGCATCTTCAAGAGCGACGACCCGGCCCGCCGGGCCCGGGCCATCGTCGAGGCGACGGCTCACTACGACGACCCCAGCATCGTCGCCAAGGTCTCGACCGGCCTCGGCTCGGCGATGGAGGGCAAGGAGATCTCCTCTCTCGAGGTGAAGCTGGCCGAACGAGGCTGGTGAGGATGGCCGATCGGCGCTCCCGGGCCCGGCGCGTCGGCGTCCTCGGCCTGCAAGGAGACGTGAGCGAGCACACCGCAGTGCTGGCCGGCCTCGGCGCCGAGCCGGTCGTCGTCCGCCGCCCGGCCGACGTGGCGGGCCTCAAAGCCCTCGTGTTGCCGGGGGGCGAGTCGACCACCATGTCGTTCCTCCTCGCCTCCTCGGGCCTCGACGCAGAGCTCGAGAAGATGGTCGCCGACGGCCTGCCCATGCTCGGCACCTGCGCCGGCATGATCCTGCTCAGCACGAAGGTTCTCGACGGCCGCCCCGACCAGCGCTGCTTCGGAGCGATAGACGTGCGTGTCAGGCGCAACGGCTTCGGGCGACAGGTGCGCTCTTTCGAGACCGATCTCGAGGTGAAGGGTTTGGATGAGCCGATGCACGCCGTGTTCATCCGCGCACCCGTCGTCGAGGAGACCGGCCCCGCTGTCGAGGTGCTGGCCGAGGTGGAGGTGCCGGGCCAGCCGGGCACCCGCCGGCCGGTGGTCTGCGCCTCCGGCCCGGTGATCGTCTCGTCTTTCCATCCCGAGCTCGAGGGTGACAGCCGCCTGCACGAGCTGTTGTTGAGAGAAGTCGAAGGAGACTGAGATGTCGGGCCATTCGAAGTGGGCGACCACCAAGCACCGCAAGGGCGCGCAGGACAAGGCGAGGGGCAAGCTCTTCGCCAAGCTGATCCGCCAGGTGGAGGTGGCGGCCCGCGAGGGCGGGGGCGACGTGAACGCCAACGCCACTTTGAGGACGATGTACGCCAAAGCCCGGGACGCCTCGGTGCCTCTTGACACGATCGAGCGGGCGATCAAGCGGGGGACAGGAGAGCTGGAGGGCGTCCGCTACGAGGCCGTCTCCTACGAGGGCTACGGCCCGAACGGGGTCGCGATCATCGTCGAGTGCCTGACCGACAACCGCAACCGCACCGGGGCTGACATCCGCTCGCTTTTCACCCGCAACGGGGGCTCGATGGCAGAGCCGGGGGCGGTCTCCTGGCAGTTCGCCCGCAAGGGCGTCGTCATGCTGCCAAAGGACGTCTCCGAGGAGGAGCTGATGGCCGTCGCCCTCGAGGCCGGCGCTGAGGACCTGAGCGGCGAGGGTGACGAGTGGATGCTCACCTCGGCCCCGGCCGACCTGCCGGCGCTCCGCCATGCCCTCGAGCAGGCCTCGATAAAGCTCGAGTCCGCCGAGCTGGAGATGGTGCCGAGCACGCGGGTGGCTGTCGAGGAGGAGTCGGCCGCCAAGAAGGTGCTCCGGCTCATCGAGCTGCTTGAGGACCACGACGATGTTCAAAACGTCTGGTCGAACTTCGACATCCCAGACGAGATCCTCGAGGCGGCTGCGGTCTAGAAATCCCCCCGCTGCTCCCCTTCCCGGGATAGCATCGAACGGATGTTTGTCCTAGGGATCGACCCGGGGCTCTCGCGCTGCGGCTACGGCTGCGTCTCGAAAGGGCCCGACGGCTTCCGGGCGACGGCGGCCGGCGTCGTCACGACCGACCCGGCCGAGCCGCTGCCGCGGCGCCTGGCAGGGCTGCGGGCGGACCTCGCTGAGCTCATCTCCGAGCTCGAGCCCGACACCGTCGTGGTCGAGCGGATCTTCTTCCGCTCGAACGCCCGCACGGCCATGTCGGTCGGCCAGGCGAGCGGGATCGCCCTCCTCACCGCTGTCGAGCAGGGCTGCCGGGTGGCCTGGTACACCGCGGCAGAGGTGAAGCTGGCCGTCACCGGTTACGGCAACGCCACCAAGGAGCAGGTGCAAGAGATGGTCGTGCGGCTCGCCCGCCTCGAGCAGGTGCCGCGCCCGCCCGATGCCGCCGACGCCCTCGCCCTTGCCATCTGCCACCTCGGCGCCTCGCCCTGGGCGAGGGAGAAGGCGCTTTTCGCATGATCGGCTACCTGCGCGGGCTCGTGCTCGAGCGGCGCTCCCTTGCTGAGAGCTCGGTGGAGCTGACCGTCGACACCGGCGGGGTCGGCTACCGGGTGCTCGTCCCCCCGAGCCTGGCTGCCGGCGCCGCCCCCGGCGACGGCGAGATAGCCCTCTATGTCCACACCCACGTGCGCGAGTCGGCGATAACCCTCTACGGCTTCGCGAACTCCGAGGCCCGCCAGAGCTTCGAGCTCCTGCTCGCCGCCCACGGCGTCGGACCCGGGCTGGCCCTCTCCATCTGCTCGGTCTACTCGCCGGAGCGGTTGGGGGAGATCGTCGCGGCCGGCGACGCCGACGCCCTCACGCTCGTGCCGGGCATCGGGAAGAAGACCGCCGCCCGGCTCATTCTCGAGCTGAAGACCCGCTTCGACCAGCTGGAGGCACCGCTCGGCGGCCCGCCCGGTCAGCCGGGCGGCCCGGCACCCTCGGCCACCGCCGAGGTGTCAGAAGCGCTCGTCCAGCTGGGCTACGCCGGCGAGGAGATCCGCTCTGTGCTGCGGGTGCTGCCGGCGAGCGAGAGCATCGAGGAGCTGTTGCGCCTCGCCCTCCGAGAGCTGGCACCGCGGCGGTGAGCAGGTGAGCCCCCGCCGCGAGATCCTGCATGAGGAGGCCGTAGCCGGCCCGGAGGGCGCCGAGCGCGTCGTCCTCCCCTTGCAGGAGGAGGGGGAGGATGCCCTCGAGGCGAGCCTGCGACCCCGCAGCCTCGACGACTTCATCGGCCAGCGGCAGCTGCGCGAGCGGCTCGGCGTCGTCCTCGAGGCGGCCCGCCGGCGGGGCCAGCCGGTCGACCACCTCCTCTTCGCCGGGCCGCCCGGGCTCGGAAAGACCACGCTGGCGGGCATCGTGGCCGCCGAGATGCGGGCCAACCTCCGGATCACCTCCGGGCCTGCCCTCGTCCGCAGCGGGGACATCGCCGCCCTCCTCACGGCCCTTGACCCGGGCGACGTCTTGTTCATCGACGAGATCCATCGGCTCGGGCGGGCGGTCGAGGAGGTGCTCTACCCGGCGATGGAGGACTTCCAGCTCGATGTCGTGATCGGAAAGGGCCCGACCGCCCGCTCCATCCGCCTCGACCTGCCCCGTTTCACCCTCGTCGGTGCCACAACCCGCACCGGGCTCGTCACCGGGCCGCTCCGGGACCGCTTCGGCTTCGTGACCCGCCTCGACCACTACGACCCCGACGAGCTCGAACAGATCGTCACCCGCTCGGCCCGGCTGCTCGGAGTCGAGAGCGACGCCGAGGGGGCAGCCGAGATAGCCCGCCGCTCCCGCGGGACACCCCGCCTCGCCATCCGCCTCCTGCGCCGGGTGCGCGACTTCGTCGAGGTGAAGGGGACCGGAGTCATCACCCGCGCCTCGGCCCGGGCCGGCCTCGAGCACTTCGGGGTCGACGAGCTCGGCCTCGACCGGCTCGACCGCTCCATCCTCGAGACGCTCTGCATCCGCTTTGCCGGCCAGCCCGTCGGGCTCTCCTCCCTCGCTGTGTGCGTCGGGGAGGAGCCGGAGACGGTCGAGGACGTCTACGAGCCTTTCCTGGTCGCCTGCGGCCTCGTGCTGCGCACGCCGAGGGGGCGGGTGGCCGCCGAGCGGGCCTACGTCCACCTCGGGCTCCCCACCCCGTCTGGCCTGCAGTCCTCCCCACCCCCGAGCCTGTTCGACGAGGCCACCGAGCAGCCAGAGAGCGGTAGGATCTAGTTCCACCGGCCAGCTGCGCTCGCAAGAGCTGCTGCCGGTCGATGGCCTGCTCAAGTGGCCGACCTGCCAACAGCTACAGTGTCGGTCGTTTCTCTCCGACTGGCAGGGAGCTAATGCCCCACACGTACATCGCCCTTGCTGCCCAGCACCTCTTGCTGGCAGCGACCACCGCCAAGAAGCCGGCCACCAACGCCAGCTCGACGATCATCTTCGTGGTCATCATCGCCGCGATCGCCTACTTCCTCCTCATCCGGCCCCAGCGGCGCCGGGCGCAGCGAGCCCAGCAGGTGCAGGCGTCCATCGAGATCGGGGACGAGGTCATGCTGACCTCGGGCATCATCGGCCGGGTCACCTGGCTCGAGGGTGACAGGGCCCGGGTCGAGATCGCGCCCAACACCGAGGTCGAGGTCGTGAAGCAGGCGCTCGGGCGGAAGGTCACCCCACCCGTGCCAGAGACCGTCGAGGGCGATGACGAGACGGCGGGGGAGCAGTCCGAGAGCGGGAGCGGCGATGTCAAGCTGCCCTACACGGTGGCGGGCAACCACTCAGCAGAAGAGACGGCGTCCCCTGTCGGCAACGGCACCCCAGCGGTGCCCGCCGACAGCGAGGACAGGGAAGGTACATGACCCGAAAGCTCATCCTGAGCGTCGTTTTAACCTGTCTCGTCTGCTTTGGCGCCTTGGTCGGCGTCCTCGCAGCCAACTGGAAGCCCCTCCTCGGCCTCGACTTGCGGGGCGGCCTCTCGGTCGTCTACTGCCCGGCCGCCAGGCACTCGACCACGAGCTGTGCCACAGGCAGGCAGGTCTCCCAACAGAAGCTGAGCACGGCCGTGTCGATCCTCGACAACCGCGCCAACGCCTATGGGGTCGCCCAGCCGAACATCAACGTGCAGGGCAGCAACGTCGTCGTGCAGCTGCCCGGCGTGAAGGACGCCCGCAAGGTGCTCTCCCAGATCGGCTCGACGGCCCAGCTCTACTTCCGCCCCGTCCTTTGCTACGCGCCGCCGTACTCCAAGGCCACCAGCAAGTCCCCGAAGTCCTCCGCCACCTCCACCACCAAGCCGCCCTCGGCCAGCTCCAAGGGCTCCACCTCGACCTCGACTACGACCCCGGCGAAGTCCTCGACCACCACCTCGACTACGACCCCGGCGAAGTCCACCAGCTCGAGCACCGCCTCGGCCGCTTTCCCGAGCTGTCCCTCGAGCTACACGCCGACGAAGTTCTCCAACCCGGGGCCCTATCCGCCCCTGGCGAGCTACAAGACGACCTCACCGGGCTACGACCTCCCGAACCGGACCGTGCTTTTGAAGGTGCAGGGAGGACACGGCGAGCGGATGCTGCTCGGGCCCTCCCAGGCGAGCGGCACCGTCGTGGCGAGCGCGAACGCCGTCTACCAGAGCGGCACCGGCTTTCTCGTCCAGTTCAACCTGACGCCGAAGGGGACGAGGGTCTGGGACGCCATGGCGACCCGGAACTACCAAAAGCTCGTTGCAGACGACCTCGGCGGCACAGTCATCTCCGCCCCGGTCATCGATGCCACGGGCGCCCAGTTCGGCAGCTCGGGCCAGATCACCGGCAACTTCAGCTCTGCCAGCGCCAACGCCCTTGCCATCAACCTCAACTACGGCGCCGTCCCGATCACCCTCGTCAAGGTGACCTCCGAGGTCGTCTCGCCCTCCCTCGGTGCCAGCTCTCTTCGGGCCGGACTGCTGGCGGGCCTGCTCGGGCTGGCCCTCGTCATGCTCTACACGATCTTCTACTACCGGGCCCTCGGGGTGGTTGTGGTGCTCGGCCTCGTCACGACGGCCGCTCTCCTCTACGGCCTC
>JAJYQK010000048.1 GCA_021794645.1 Actinomycetes bacterium | reverse complement strand
CCTAGGGCGCGAGCGTCGGCTTGGGCAGACGTAGCTGTTCTCGCCGCAATCGGCAGGCGGCTCCATCGCCGACTGGCGGGCCGCTGGCTCCTGCTGCTGGGGCGGTTGACTTACCCGGCCTCGATACCCAACCGCCAGCGCTCATTTCTCTGGCCGAGGCCCTCGACCGCTATTTCAGCCACCAGCGGCGGCAGGGCGCCGCCGACCCCTAGGAGCCGAGGGCATCACCGAGGGTGCCGAGAGGCGGGGAGCCGAGGGACAAGAGTGCCTCGTGAAAGCGGCGATGGCTGTAGCGACCGCCCCACTGGGCTATGGCGTCGTCCCGCAGAGCCATGATCTCGAGCTTCCCCCAGGTGTAGCGGCCGTAGGTCGGGTCGTAGCTGCCCCGCCACGCCTCGGCCCGAGCGGCCGGCCCCCGCAAGAAGGCGTCCTCCTCGAAGCGGCGCACCGCCTCCTCTACGGTCATCGTCCCCCGGTGCAGGCCGAGGGCGCAGGCGAGCCGGGTCACCCGCAACAGAGCCTCCACCCAGACTCCGATGGCATAGCGGGGGTCGTCGGCCCTGAAGCCCTCCTCGACGAGCAGCTCCTCGCCGTAGTGGGCCCAGCCCTCCACAAATGAGTAGGAGTAGAGCGACCTCCGAACGTCCGAGCGGGCCCGTGCCCCGAGGATGCGCTGGTGGGCGAAGTGGCCGGGCGTCACCTCATGAGCGGTGATGGCAGGAAGCGTGGTCGCACTGAAGACAGCCAGCCACTCGGCCTGCTCCCTCTCGGACCAAGAGGGATCGGGTGGGTTGACGTAGTACCAGGCCGGAGCCTCGGCCTCGTATGCGCCGCCCGGCGACATCATCGCGGTGGCCCAGCGCCGGGAGGCAGGGGCCGGCCCGACCCGGCACGACCCACCGGGGTCGGGTAACAGGTCATGGTCGAGGGTGAAGGCGGTTATCTCGCCGATCAGCCGGGCGGCCTCCTCGTAGATGCCCTCGGCTTCACCGTGGTCGGCCAACAGCTCGGGCAGCAGGTCGCCAGGCTCGGAGCCGGCCCGGTAGCGGGCGCACTCCTCGGCCAGGTGCTGGGAGAGCCGCAGGCGCTCGGCGTCGGCCCGCACCTCCAGCCGGCCGAGGTCGACCGGGATCGCCTCGGGCTCGCTGAGCAGGCTCGTGAGGACCTTCTCGCCGAGAGCGCAGTCGGTCGGCCCGGTGGTGGCGGCCTCCTCCAGCCGGGCGACGAGGCGGGCGGCGGCCCGGAGGGCTGACTCGTCCTCCACCCCCTCTGTCAGGCCGGCCGCCGCTGGCAGCAGGGCGCGGGCAACCGGCGCCGGCACCCGGTCGAGCGACTCGAGGGAGGCATCCACGGCCTGCGGCCACAACTCGAGGTGCCGGCGGCGCGCCTCGGCCCGGACCTCGGTGGGGGCGTACTCCCGGTCGTAGCAGGCGAGGTCCAGGTTGTCGAGGTGGACGAGGGGGTTCCAGCGGTGGACCTCTGCCACCTCGTAGCTGGCGCGCAGGCCGGCCTCGGCTGCCTCGAGGTGAGCCTGGTCGTGGCGATCGGGCTCGCGGGGCCCCTTGCCGAGCCGCGCCAGGCCTGCTCGCACGGACGCAGGGGAGAGGTCGAGGACTTGGCCGTCGTAGTCGTGTACTCCGGCGTACTCCCTCACCTCTGGGATGGACATCTCCCAGACGGCCCGCAGCCGCGGGCTCACGCGTTCTAGAAGAGATCCCCTCTCGCTCATCGCAAGAACGGTACCGTGTGGCCGATGGCGCGCTACAGATGCACCGCTTGCGGCAATCTCACTCGCTTCGACGTCGTCGCCAGCGTGAGGACGAGGTCGTTCCACCACTTCTCGATCGGTGGGGAGGAGACCGTGGAGGAGGTCGAGGTTCTCGAGGAGCGGGTCGAGGATGTCCTCTGCCGCTGGTGCGGCTCGGGAAAGGCGGTCGAGGAGCTCGACCAGGCCGCCCTCACGGCGAGCTAGCCGGCCCTCTTCTCGAACCTGAGCTCGGGGATGAGGCCCGCCTTCTGCAACAGGCGCATGGCCCGGGCCTCCATGACATCGACCACGACCGCCTCCGATGCCGGCGGACCGAGGAGGAACGAGACGACACAGTCGTCGCAGGCACTCGTGTTCTCGAGGCTGCACTCCTCGCAGCTGACTGCAATGGGTGTGGTCGCCACTTCTGCCTCCGGATGCTCTCTTGGTCTCGTCGTCTCTGGCAGCTTCCTTGCAGAAAGGCTAGGGGGAGGGTGTGACAGCTGATCTGAGCTGGCAAAAGCTCCGGCCTGTTGGGAGAGCGCGGGCGTGAGCCATGTCCTGGCGACAAACGACTTCCCGCCAAAGGTGGGTGGCATCCAGTCCTATTTGCACGAGCTCTGGCGCCGCCTGCCCCCAGAGGAGGTGGCGGTTTACACGACGAGCTACGAGGGCTCCGGCCACTTCGACGCTGAGCAGGCCTTCGAGGTCGTGCGGTCGGAGCGAGGCCTGCTCTGGCCCACGCCGGCTGTCGCCCGGGCCGTAGGCGCCCTGGCAGCGAGAAGGGATGCCGACGCCGTGGTCGTCGACCCCGCTCTGCCGCTTGGCCTCATCGGGCCCCAGCTCTCGCGTCCCTATGGGGTTGTCCTCCACGGGGCCGAGGTGACGGTTCCCGGTCGTCTGCCGGCCGCCCGCAGCCTTCTCTCCTCGGTGCTCTCGAAGGCCTCCTTCGTCGTGGCGGCCGGCTCCTATCCGAGCGCCGAGGCGCGCCGGGCGGCCGGCCCCGCCCTGCCGCCCGTGGCGGTCGTGCCGCCGGGGGTGGACACCGAGCGCTTCGTGCCCCTAGAGCCGTCCCGCCGCCGAGCCGTGCGGCTCCGCTTCGGGTTGCCGGCTGACGGGCTGCTCGTGCTCGGGCTCCACCGGCTCGTGCCGCGAAAAGGGGTCGACGTCCTGATCAGGGCCGTCGCCCGACTCCGCCCCGCCCAGCCAGACCTCGTCCTCGCCGTCGCCGGCACCGGCCGGGACGAGCCCCGGCTGAGGAGGATCGCCGCGGAGGCCGGGCTCGACGTCGCCTTTCTCGGGCGGGTGAGCGAGACGGACAAGCCGCTGTTGTACGGGGCAGCCGACGTCTACTCCATGTGCTGTCGCAACCGCTGGGCCGGTCTCGAGCAGGAGGGCTTCGGGATCGTCTTCCTCGAGGCAGCTGCATGCGGCGTGCCCCAGCTTGCCGGGGCGAGCGGCGGGGCCGCTGAGGCCGTCGCGGACGGGGAGACGGGGCTCGTGGTCCAAAGGCCGGCCGTCCTGGCCGAGGTGACAGAGGCCCTCGAAGCGCTCGTCGCCGACGCCGGGCTGCGAGCTCGCCTGGGGGCGGCAGGGCGGCGCCGGGCCGAGGCGGAGTTCTCCTACGACAAGCTGGCGGCCGACCTGGGAAAGGCGCTCGCAAGGTTCGGGGCTCTCTAGCGAATAATCCGACAGCGCCCCCCTTCGTTGGGTACTGTCCGGAGGGTCAGATAGAGGCGGACAGAGGAGGAACGGTGACCGAGCACGCAACGGAACGGATGCTCGTCGACGCATCTCCCGAGCGCTGCTTCGCGGTCGTCGCCGACATCGAGTCCTACCCTGAGTGGGTCCCCGACCTGAAAGAAGTCGACGTGCTCGAGCGAGACGAGCAGGGCCGGGCCGTCATCTGCGCCTTCCGGGCCGCCGCCTTCGGCCGCTCCACCTCCTACACGCTCGTCTACGACTACTCGAAGGCCCCCGAGGAGTTCGCCTGGGTGCAGCGCGACGGCGACCTCACGAACCGCCTCGACGGCTACTACCGCTTCCGCCCGGCTGGCGACGGCAAGACCGAGATCACCTACCAGCTCGTGGCCGAGCTGCGGGTCCCCTTGCCCGGCTTCATCAAGCGCCGGGCTGAAGGCAACATCCTGCACGCCGCCATCCGAGACCTGAAGGCACGCGTAGAGTCCCCGGGGTGATAAGCGTCGGGCTCGACGTCGGCGGCACCAAGCTCCTCGGCGTCGCCATCGGGCAGGACGGGAGGGTGCTGGCCGAGGAGAGGCGGCCAACCGTCAACGATGCGGCCGGCCTCCTCGACGAGCTCGTAGAGGTGTACCGCGCTCTCGGCGAGGAGGCGGAAGCCTCGGGCGGCGGGAGCGGCCGGCCCCCTCTCGGGTTGGGCCTCCCGGGCCTCGTCGACCCGAGCGGCGTCCTCACCTTCTCGCCCAACTTGAGCGAGGCGAGCGGGTCCGACCTACGAGGGCGGCTCGCCGAGCGGCTCGGCCCGGCTGCCCCTGTTGTCCAGGTGGACAATGACGCCACCTGCGCAGCCGCCGGCGAGTCGACCTTCGGGGCCGCCGGAGGCGAGAAGGACGTCCTTTTCGTCACCCTCGGTACCGGCATCGGCGGCGGCATCGTCTCGGGCGGGAAGCTGCTTAGAGGTGCGAACAACTTCTCAGGTGAGATCGGACACGTCGTGGTCGACCCGCAGGGGCCGCCTTGTGGCTGCGGGCGGCGGGGCTGCTGGGAGCGGTACGCCTCGGGGACCGCTCTCGGGCGGATGGCCCGGGACTACGCCCTGGCAGGGCGAGCTAGCCACATCGTCGAGCTGGCCGGGGGCGAGGCGGACACCGTCCGGGGCGAGCATGTGATCGCAGCGGTGGCCGAGGGCGACAAGGAGGCCGTGGGCATCCTCGAGGAGTTCGCCGGTTGGCTGGCGCTCGGTCTGGCCAACCTGGCAGCCGTCTTAGACCCCCGTGTCATCGTGATCGGAGGTGGTCTCGTGGGCGCTGGCGAGTCGCTGCTCGGGCCGACGCGGGCGGCCTTCGCCGGGCAGCTCGAGGGGGCGAAGCTGCGTCCCGCCATCGAGATCCGGCCCGCCTCCCTCGGAGAGCGCGGCGGCGCGGTCGGGGCCGCAGCGGTCGCCTTCGAGGCGGCCGGCGTCGCTCTCACGCCGGCGCCGCAGTGAAGCTCGGGGTCACCCTCCCCACCTTCAGCGATGACGCCCGGGCCGTCCTCGGGGCCGCCCGGGAGGCCGAGCAGCTCGGCATCGACGGCGTCTTCTCCTTCGACCACCTCTTCCCGATGGGCCAGCCTGCCCGGCCGGCGCTCCATGCCTACCCGCTGCTCGGCGCCGTTGCAGCCGCCACCTCGGTCATCCGGGTAGGGACGCTCGTCGCCCGGATCGGCCTCCTTCCAGACGAGGTGGTGATCGCCTCGCTCGAGTCCCTCCAGCAGGCAGCCGGGGCGCGCCTCATCGCCGGGCTCGGCACGGGCGACCGGGCGAGCGAGCCAGAGCACACGGCCTACGGCCTGCCCTACCTCGGCGTCCGCGCCCGGGAAGAGAGTCTGGCCAAGGCTGTGCGAGCCCTCAGTGGCCGCGGTATCGAGTGCTGGGTCGGAGCGGGCAGCGCCCGGCGGACCGACCGGCCCAGCCTCACCGTGCAGCTGGCAGAAGAGGTGGGGGCGACCGTCAACTACTGGGGGGTGTCGCCCGAGGCGGTCGCCCTGGCTGTGGCCGACCTGGCGGTGCCGGTGACATGGGGAGGACCGCTCCCGAAGACTGCCTCCGCGGCGGCAGCTGCCCTGCAGGCCCTCGAGAAGGCGGGCGCAACCTGGGCGGTGTGGGGTTGGCCCTCCTCGCTCGACCTCGTGGTGAGGGCCCGCCGGCTGGCTCGCCTCGGCGAGTAGACCGAGGGGCAGACCGGGCCCTAGCGTCCAGGGATGGAGCTTCGCCGCGTCGTCTCGCTCCCGCCCTATGTCTTCAGCGAGGTGAACGAGCTGAAGGTGGCTGCCCGTCGAGCGGGCCGGGACGTCATTGACCTCGGCTTCGGCAATCCCGACATCGCCTCACCCGCCGTGGCGGTGGACAAGCTGGCCGAGGCGGTGCGCAACCCCCGCAACCACCGCTACTCGGCCAGCCGGGGCATCCCCAAGCTTCGCCAGGCCGTCGCCCAGCTCTACCTCCGCCGCTTCGGCGTCGAGCTCGACCCGGAGCGAGAGGTCGTCTCGACCATCGGGGCGAAAGAGGGGCTCTCGCACCTCATGTGGGTCCTCGTCGGGCCCGGTGACACGGCACTTTCCCCTTCACCCTCCTATCCGATCCACATGTACGCCCCCGTCTTTGCCGGGGCGAAGGTGGAGCTCATCCGGCTCGACCGGCTCGGCCGGCAGGGGACGGCCTCGGGTGACGAGCTGCTCGGCGCCCTGGAGGAGGCATGGGCCGCCGCCGCGCCAAAGCCACGGGTGGCGATCCTCTCTTTCCCCCACAACCCGACCACGGTCTGTGTCGACCTCGAGGCGATGACCCGGGCCGTCGCCTGGGCGAGGGAGCGAGAGGTGCTTCTCGTGCACGACTTCGCCTACTCAGACACCGCCTTCGACGGGTTCCGACCGCCCTCCATCCTCGAGGTGCCCGGGGCGATGGAGTGCGCCGTCGAGCTCTACACCCTCACGAAGTCCTTCTCGATGGCCGGATGGCGGGTGGCCTTCCTCGTCGGCAACGCCGAGGTAGTCGCCGGGCTCTCGCAACTCAAGAGCTACCTCGACTACGGCACCTTCCAGCCGATCCAGATCGCCGCCACGGTGGCTATGAACGAGGCTCCGGAGTACCCGGCCCAGGTGAGCGCCATCTACCAATCCCGACGGGATGTGCTCTGCGACGGTCTCTCCCGCATCGGCTGGGAGGTGGACCGGCCCCGTGGGACGATGTTCGTCTGGGCACCCCTGCCGGCCGCCTACGCCGAGATGGGCTCGCTCGACTTCTCGAAGTACCTCGTGGCTGAGGCAGCGGTCGCCACCTCGCCCGGCGTCGGCTTCGGGCCCGGCGGCGAGGGCAGCGTCCGCTTCGCCTTGATCGAGAACGAGCAACGCATCGCCCAGGCCGTCCGCTCGCTGCGAAGGACCCTCCGAAAGCTCTGAGGCCGGGAGACAGGCGGGCTTGCCGTGGACCAGCGCGCTCTGTCGCCATTAGCCTTCCTGCCGTGGTCTACGGGCTGCTGAAGCTGTTGCTCACGCCGCTGCTGCGGGGCTGCTTCAAGCTCGAGGTCCGCGGCCTCGAGAACGTGCCCGAGGACGGGCCGCTCATCATCGCCTCGAACCACCAGGCCTTCTGCGACTCACTTTTCATCCCGCTCGTCCTCTCCCGCCGGGTGACCTTCGTCGCGAAGGCGGAGTACTTCGAGTCCCGCCGCACCGCTTGGTTCTTCCGCCTCGTCGGCCAGATACCGATGGACCGCTCCGGCGGGGCCGGGTCGAAGCGCTCCCTCTCGGAGGCGGCAGCCCTCCTCAAGCGAGGCGGGTGCCTCGGCATCTATCCGGAGGGGACGAGGTCCCCCGACGACCGCCTCCACAAGGGCCGCACCGGCGTCGCCCGGCTGGCACTCGAGGCGGGCTGCCCCGTCGTGCCGGTCGGCGTGAGGGGCACCCGCGCCGTGCAGCCGATCGGGGCGCGGATGCTGCGTCCCTTCAAGAGGGTCGAGATCAACTTCGGTCGCCCGATCGACCTGCGCGCCCGCCACGGCGCCCGGTTGGATGACCCCCTCGTGCTGAGGCGGGCCACCGACGAGGTCATGTGGGAGATAGCCCAGCTCTCGGGGCAGCGTTACGTCGACCGCTACGCCTCGAGGAAGCCGGCCGGTGAACGGCTGCCCTCCTCAAGCGAGGTGGCGGCTCGCCTCCAGCGCTCGCAGCCAGACGAGATGGTCGGAGTCAGCTCGGGCAGCTGAGACCGCCGGCTCGAAGCGGGCCTCCTCGTTCAAGAGCGAGTCGAGGTCCTCGAAGCTCCAGACCCCCTCGGCCAGCCCGGCGAGGAAAGCGGCGCCGAGGGCGGTCACCTCGGCCGTGGCCGGCCTCACCACGGCCACCTGCGACTGGTCCGCCTGGAGCTGGCAGAGGAGGTCCATCACAGAGGCGCCCCCGTCGACGCGGATGAGCTCGGGCTCACAACCCGAGCCTCTCACCATCGCCTCGAGCACGTCGCGGACCTGGAAGGCCATCGCCTCGATCACCGCTCGGGCCAGCTCCGCCCGGCCCGTGCCCTTCGTGAGACCACCGATGACACCGCGGGCGCTCGGGTCCCACCAGGGCGAGCCGAGGCCGACGAAGGCCGGCACCAGGTAGACCCCACCCGAGCTCGACACCGAGGAGGCGAGCGGTTCGAGCTCGGCCGCCTCGGCGATGATGCCGAGCCCGTCTCGCAGCCACTGGATGGCCGCCCCGGAGGAGAAGACCGAGCCCTCGAGGGCATAGGCGGTGGTTGTCCGGGCCTCGCCCAGCTGCCAGGCGACAGTGGACACGAGCCCCTCCACCGGGGCGGGCACCTCGGGCCCGACGTTCATGAGCACGAAGCTGCCCGTGCCGTAGGTGACTTTCGTCGCACCTCTTGTGGTGCAGCGTTGCCCGAAGAGCGCCGCCTGCTGGTCGCCGGCGAGCCCGGAGAGGGGCACGCCCCCCAGCCGGCCGCCGGCCACCTCGCCGCTGACGGGGCCGATTCGCCCCGAGGAGGCCACCACCTCGCCGAGGCTGGCGAGGGGGAGGCCGAACAGCAGGCAGAGCTCTTCTGACCAGCTGCCGGCCCCGAGGTCGTAGCAGAGGGTGCGCGAGGCGTTGGAGACGTCGGTCACGTGCCGGCCCGTCAGCTTCCAGGCGAGCCAGTCGTCGACAGTCCCGAGCGCCAGCTGGGACGAGGGGACGAGACCACCCTCTTTGAGCATCCACTCCCACTTGGTGGCAGAGAAGTAGCTGTCGAGCACGAGCCCAGTCCTCGAGCGCACGAGGGGGAGGTGGCCCGCCTCCTCCAGCTGCCGGCAGCGATCGGCCGTCCGGCGGTCCTGCCAGACGATGGCTGCATGGAGTGGCTCGCCGGTGCTCCTGTCCCAGGCCAGCGCGGTCTCCCGCTGGTTAGTGATGCCGATGGCGGCGATCGTGTGGCCTCGCTCGAGCAGACGAGCCGTCAGCTCACCGAGGGTCTCTTCGACGAGGGAGAAGATCTCGCCCGCGTCGTGCTCGACCCAGCCGGGACGGGGGAAGTGCTGGTTGAGCTCCCTGTATGAGATGTCGAGTATCTCGGCACGCTCGCTCACAGCCAGGGCCCGGACGCCGGTGGTGCCTGCATCGATGGCGACGACGACTGTCACACCGGCAAGGTAGCTTGCGCGCAAACCTTCGCGAACGCCCTCTGAGCAGGTCGGTTGAGGGGCGTCGCCCATTGACACGGGCGTAGTTACGGTGTTGTAATTATCCGGCTATCTGGTGGCTGCCTACACGGGCTACACAAGATGTTGTGGTTGGAGTCAATAAACTAGTTCGGGATCAGCCCGGGCACAGGGGAAGGGAAAAGGGCTATGGCCGTAGCGGGAGAGCGAGTCGGCATCGGGATCCGTCGGTACTTCACAGAAGACGGCAAGCATCCTTACGACCAGGTTGCCTGGGAGCGGCGTGACTCGCGCATCTCCGACTACCGCACGGGGGAGGTCGCCTTCGAGCAGCTCGGAGTCGAGGTGCCGAGCACCTGGTCCATGAACGCCACGAACATCCTCGCCCAGAAGTACTTCCGCGGAACCCTCGATAGCAAGGAGCGGGAGTGGTCGCTCCGCCAGGTGGTCGACCGGGTCGTCGACACCATCACGAACTGGGGAGTGAAGGATGGTTACTTCCTCGACGCCGCCGAGGCAGCCGCCTTCAGCGATGAGCTGAAGCACCTCATCGTCGAGCAGAAGGCCGCCTTCAACTCGCCGGTGTGGTTCAACATCGGCGTGAAGGGCGTGCCCCAGCAGGCATCGGCCTGCTTCATCCTCGCCGTCGAGGACTCGATGAACGCCATCTTGAACTGGTACGTCGAAGAGGGGACGATCTTCAAGGGCGGCTCGGGCTCGGGTGTGAACCTCTCGCGCATCCGCTCCTCGAGAGAGCACCTGCAAGGTGGGGGTACGGCCTCGGGGCCTGTCAGCTTCATGCGGGGAGCAGACGCCTCGGCCGGCACCATCAAGTCGGGCGGTAAGACGCGCCGGGCAGCAAAGATGGTCATCCTCGACGCCGACCACCCTGACATCCGTGAGTTCGTCTGGTGCAAGGCGAAGGAGGAGCGCAAGGCCCGGGTGCTCGCCCAGGCCGGCTTCGACATGGACCTCGACGGGGGCGACGGTCACTCGATCCAGTACCAGAACGCCAACAACTCCGTCCGGGTCAGCGATGAGTTCATGAGGGCGGTCCTCGACGACGCCGACTGGGCGCTCACTGCCCGTACGACGGGCGAGACCATCGAGACGGTGCGGGCCCGCCAGCTCTTCCGGGAGATTGCCGAGGCCGCCTGGGAGTGCGCCGACCCCGGCCTTCAGTACGACACCACCATCAACAAGTGGCACACGGCTCCGAACACCGGGCGCATCTCGGCCAGCAACCCCTGCAGCGAGTACGTCCACCTCGACAACTCCTCCTGCAACCTCGCCAGCCTCAACCTGCTCAGGTTCTGCGACGAGAAGGGCAACTTCGACGTTGAGGGCTTCAAGGCCGCCTGCGAGGTGGTCTTCACTGCCCAGGAGATCCTCGTCGGCAACGCCGACTACCCGACCGAGAGGATCGGCGACACGACCCGCCGCTTTCGTGAGCTCGGTCTCGGCTACGCCAACCTCGGCGCCCTCCTCATGTCAGAGGGGATCCCGTACGACTCGGACCAGGGGCGGGCCTGGGCAGCGGCCATCACGGCGCTGATGACCGGGGCGGCCTATGAGACCTCGGCTCGCACGGCGGCCCGGATGGGTCCCTTCGCCGGCTTCCACGAGAACGCCCAGCCGATGCTGAACGTCCTCAAGATGCACCGCTCGGCGGTGGCCGACATCGACGAGGAGCTGGTGCCGACCGAGCTGCTCTCTGCCGCCCAGGAGTCCTGGGACTCAGCTGTCGATTTGGCAGAGGAGCACGGGGTGCGCAACTCCCAGGCGACGGTGCTCGCCCCGACGGGGACGATCTCTTTCCTCATGGACTGCGACACGACCGGCATCGAGCCGGACCTCGGTCTCGTGAAGACGAAGAAGCTCGTCGGGGGCGGCACGATGTCGATCGTCAACCAGACCGTGCCGCGGGCGCTGCGCCGCCTCGGCTACAGCGCGGAGCAGATAGCGGGCATCGTCGCCCACATCGACGAGCACAAGACGATTGTCGGCGCCCCCGCCCTCAAGGCGGAGCACCTGCCCGTGTTCGCCTGCTCGATGGGTGACAATGTCATCCACTACACAGGCCACGTGAAGATGATGGCGGCGGCGCAGCCGTTCATCTCCGGGGCCATCTCCAAGACCGTCAACATGCCCGAGCAGGTGACTGTCGAGGAGATCGAGCAGCTGCACATCGACGCCTGGAAGATGGGCCTGAAGGCGATCGCCATCTACCGGGACAACTGCAAGGTGGCCCAGCCCCTCTCCACCACGAAGAAGGAGGTGAAGGCGGAGCCGGCAGCTGCGGTCGCAGAGGTGACTGTCCCGACCACGAGCCGGGCTCGCCTGCCGCGCAAGCGGCGCTCGAACACCTTTGCTTTCCGGGTGGCGGACTGCGAGGGCTATGTCACCGTCGGCGAGTACGAGGACGGGCGGCCCGGAGAGGTCTTCATGAAGGTCTCAAAGCAGGGCTCGACCCTCTCTGGGGTGATGGACGCCTTCTCGATCTCTGTCAGCCTCGGTCTCCAGCACGGCGTGCCGCTCGCGACCTTCGTGCGCAAGTACACCAACATGCGCTTCGAGCCGGCCGGCATCACCGACGACCCGGACCTCCGGCTCGCTTCGAGCCTCGTGGACTACATCTTCCGGCGCCTTGCCATCGACTACCTAAGCTACGACGAGCGCTTGGAGCTCGGTGTCCTCTCGACAGGCGAGCGGACCCAGCCGACGCTGCCCGGGCTGGAAGAGGTTGACGGGGCGCGGGCGCTCGCTGAGGAGAAGGAGCGCTTCGGAGCGGGTGGCGACGCAGTGGCATCGGCCGCTTCCGGACCTCGGTCGACGAGCCAGCCACAGATGGAGAGCCGGGACGCGCCCTACTGCTACGCCTGCGGCAACGTCATGCAGCGGGCCGGCTCCTGCTACGCCTGCCCTAGCTGCGGGGCTACGAGCGGGTGCAGCTGAGGGGCGGCCCGGCACCGTGTCTGCCTGAGCCGTAAGTGACGAGCACCACCGCCCGCCCGGGAGGCCTCCCGGCGGGCGGTGGTGAGCTCGTGGCGGCGCGGCCGAGCTTGAGAAGTCCTGCGAGCTGGTCGGGGTGGCCGGAGTTCGCCTATGGCGGGTCGGGCCGTTCTTTGCTGAAGTGCTTCAGGGGGAGGCGAGGCAGAGCTGTCGCAGCAGGAGGAGGGGTGGGACCGGTTTGGGAGAAGGCCTGACGAGGGCCAGGCGGCTCACCCACAAGGGACTGCACTTCGCCTTTTGAGCGGGGCGCTCGACCGCATCGAGCAGCTGCTCCAGCCGAGGCATCTTTCAGGACCTGCCGGTGGCAGGCGACCGCTGACCGGGCGCCGGCGATGCCTCGAGGGCCCTTTCGACCGCCGGGCTCTATCCGGCCGCCTCCCGGTACTCCTCGTCTGTGACCTGGTCCTGCCAGTCGATCTCGGGCCTCCCGTCTTCGGGCAGCTCGGTTATCGAGAGGTGGCACATGTAGTGACGGGCTGCGGCGCCGTGCCAGTGGACTTCGCCGGCGGGGATCTCCACTATGTCGCCCGCCCGGATCTCGACCGCCTCTTCGCCCCGAGGCTGGACGATCCCGACGCCCTCGGTGACATAGAGGGTCTGACCGAGGGCGTGCCGGTGCCAGGCGCTGCGGGCCCCGGGGGTGAAGCGGACTGCGTTGATCCGTCCCCGCCGTGGCGGCTCCGGGTGATAGATCGTGTCCAGCCACACCTCACCAGTGAATGTCTCGGCCGGCCCTCTCGTCGTCTCCTTGCGCGGCGGTATCTCCACTTCTTCCTCCTGGCGTGAACGGACTCGCGAAGTATGCCCCTTCGCGGCGGGAGGCTGGTCAGCCGAGGGAGCTGAACGGGGGGAGGGAGGCATCCCGTTCGGAGAGCAGGCTCCGATCGGCGGGGTCGACGGCGATGGGCCAGGCGATGGCCAGCTCCTCGTCGAGCGGGTTGGTGGCCACGCCTGGCAT
>JAJYQK010000104.1 GCA_021794645.1 Actinomycetes bacterium | reverse complement strand
GCTGCAGCCCTAGCGGGAGTTCCCGGAAACTCCCGTTAGAGGGCCTCACCGGCACCTCGCCGAAGGACCTAAGCCTCGAGTTTTCGATCGACGCCGACAAGGCGGAGACACTCGAAGACGAGGTGTTCGGCAAGCGCGTCCTCATCACGGACCGCTTCGAATGGACGATCGAAGAGGTGGTGGCGGCCCTACCGCTCCCAGTGGATCGTAGAAAGTGACTTCCGCCAGCTGAAAGACCCCGACTGTGTCGCTGTCGCTCCGGTGTTCCACTGGACCGACCAGAAGATCACCGTTCACCTGTTCTGCTGCGTCCTTGCCTTGAGCGTGCTCCGGCTCATGGTCCGCGAGGTGCGTCGGGCCGGCCTCGACATGAGCGCCAACGACCTCTTACACGAGCTCAGAAAGCTCCAAGAGACCGTGCTTCTCTACCCCTCGACTGGAGGCCGTCCACGCACCCGGCGCATGCTCACCGAGATGAACGACACCCAACGCCAGCTCGTCGATCTCTTCGGGCTTGAGGCCTTCGCACCACCGAGTTAGGTAATAGAGGCCCTGTCCCCAGACGAGGCGCTGACCTGGGGCGACGGGCCTTCACCCTCCGCCATCCCGGAAACTCCCGCTAGGTGCGGTTGCGAGCCACCTCGAAGCAGGCGACCGCGGCGGCGGTCGAGACGTTGAGCGAGGAGATCTCCCCGTGCAGAGGGATCCGAGCCAGCACGTCACAACGGCGCCGGGTGAGGGGGGAGAGCCCCCTTCCCTCGGCACCGAGGACGAGGGCGACCGGCTCCTTGCCGAGTGAGAGGTCGAAGATCGACTGCTCGCCCCGCTCGTCGAGGCCGACGGTCTGCACCCCGAGCTCTCCGAGGGACTGAAGGGCGCTCGGGACGCCTGGCACGAGAGCTATGCGCAGGTGCTCGACAGCGCCGGCTGCAGCCTTGGTGACAGCTGCCGTGACGTGAACCGCCCGGTGCCGCGGGAGAACGATCCCCGTCGCTCCGGCGCACTCGGCGCTGCGGAGGACCGCTCCGAGGTTGTGGGGATCGGTGACGCCGTCGACGACGAGGAGGAAGGGGGCCGGAGCGGCCTTGTCCCCCTCGCCCTCCCCCTCCAGTACGAGGTCGCTCAGGTCCAGAGCCTCCAGCGGTTCGGCGAAGGCGACGACGCCCTGGGGCGTCTCTGTCCGCTGGACCGATTCGAGGCGACGAATCGAGACCATGCGTACAGGGACGTTCTTGCTGCGAGCGAGGTTGTCGATCTCCCCGAGGATCGGCGACGGGTCGCTCCCCTCGACGAGGAACACCTCGCTGACGATTCGCGTCCCGGCGGCCAGCAGCTCTCGCACGGCCTGGCGTCCCTCGACCTGCTCTCCTCCGACGGTGTTGGTTGAGCGACGAGGGCCGCTCGCCCTCCCTGCGGGCGAGCCGGGGCGACGGGCCTGGGTCGGCCGGGGGGTCCACAGGTTGCGGCCCGTGCTGGCGGCCCGCCCGAGCGAGCGGGAGTCCTCGCTTGAAAAGGCCCCGCCGTCATCACCGATGCCCGGCTCCTCGAAGCGGCGGGGGGCGGGGCGGCGGGCCGGTGGCCCGTAGGTTCGCCCGCTCCGCTCGCCGTAGTCGCGCTGCGGCCGGGAACCGGAGGGTCGGTCGGAACGGTCCCGGTAGGGACGACCCGAGCCCTGCCGGTCGCGGTCCCCGTAGCCGGAACCGCCGGTGCGTCGGGGGCCGCCTCCATAGCCGCCCGAGCCCTGCCGGTCGCGGCCCCCATAGCCGCCCGAGCCCTGCCGGTCGCGGTCTCCGTAGCCAGAACCACCGCTGCGGCGGGGCCCGCCCCCGTAGCCGCCCGAGCCCTGCCGGTCGCGGTCTCCGTAGCCAGAACCACCGCTGCGGCGGGGGCCGCCCCCGTAGCCGCCCGAGCCCTGCCGGTCGCGGTCTCCGTAGCCAGAACCACCAGAACCGCCGCTGCGGCGGGGGCCGCCTCCGTAGCCGCCCGAGCGCTCCTCTCGCCTCCCCCTCTCACCGCGGAAGGATCCACGCCCACCTTCTGAGTCGCGAGGTCGCGGGCGACTCGGCCGGTCCCTCTCGGGCTCCGAGCCCTTCTCGTCGCTCTCCATGCTCACTCTCCAGACTCTTCGATGGTTGCCACTGCGAAACAGGCGATCCCCTCGACACGCCCTAACGCCCCGAGGCTCTCTGGCCTCGTCGCCTTGACGTGGACGGGACCTCCTGCGGCGGCCGAGAGCTTCACCATCATCTCGTCCCGCACACTTGCGAGACGGGGGCGCTCTGTCACGACCGAGCAGTCGGCGTTGACGAGGCGGTAGCCGGCCCTTCTCACCCGCTCGGCCGCCTCTGCGAGAAGTCCCAGGCTATCGGCTCCTCGCCAGCTCTCGTCCGAGTCAGGGAAGTGCAGCCCGATGTCGCCCAGGCCGGCGGCTCCAAAGAGGGCGTCGCAGACGGCGTGGGCCACGACGTCGGCATCGCTGTGACCCTCGAGGCCGGCCTCACCAGGGAAGACCACTCCCCCGAGGACGAGGGGCCGGCCAGGGTCGTCGCCGAAGCGATGGAGATCTATGCCTATGCCGACACGTTGGCTCACGGTGTGCTCCCGACCCGGCCCTGGCGGCGGGCCGACCAGTGGGAGGCGAGCTCGAGGTCATCGGGCGAGGTCACCTTCAAGTTCCACGGCTCACCCGGCACCACGACGACCTGCTCGCCGAGCGCCTCGACGAGCCCGGCGTCGTCGGTGGCCTCCGGCTCTCCGGCATGAGCCCTTCGCAGGAGGGGGGCCGAGAAGCCCTGGGGGGTCTGCACCGCCACGAGCTCGCTCCGCTCGAGTGTCCCCACGACAGCGCCGTCTCGCACCCGCTTCACCGTGTCGGTCAGCGGGAGGCCCGGCACCACCGCCCGGGCGCCCTCGGCCAGGGCGCCGAGCACGGAGGCCGCCAGCTCGGCGCTGGCAAGTGGCCGAGCAGCATCGTGTACCAGCACATGGCGACAGCTCGGAGGGACACGGTCGAGGCCCGCCCGCACCGAGCCCGCCCTTGTGGCGCGACCGGCGGTGGTGAAGACCTCTGCCCGGAGGCCAACGAGGCCGAGCTCGTCGAGGAGCCGGGGGCGGTCAGCCATGTCAGGCGGCACGACGACGACGACGCCGTCGGAGAGGCCGGCCACCACCTCCACCGCCAGCGAGACGATGGTGCGCCCACCGAGGACCGCCAGCTGCTTGCGGCCGCCAAAGCGCGTGCCGTCGCCGGCAGCGACGACGATCGAGTAGACGGGCCCGTCGGGGCGGGGCAAGGGGGACCTAGGGAAGAGCGGCGTTGAGGCGCTCTTCGGCCTCCTCCTCGCTGACGCCGATCGCGAATGTCAGCTCGGAGACGAGGATCTGGCGGGCCCGGGTCAGCATGCGCTTCTCGCCTGCCGAGAGCCCCTTGTCCTTGTCGCGGATGGAGAGGTTCCGCACGACTTCGGCGACCTGGTAGATGTCGCCGGACTTGAGCTTCTCGACGTGGTTCTTGTAGCGCCGAGACCAGTTCGTCGGCATGCGCGCTTCCTTCTTGCGCAAGACGGCGAAGACCTCTTCCACCTCCTCGTCGTTGATGACCTCGCGCAGGCCCACCTCGGAGGTGTTGTCGGCGGGCACCATCAATGTGAGGTCGCCGTAGGCCAGCCGGAGGACGAGGTACTCCCGCTTCTCGCCGAAGGCCTCGCGCACCTCGCGACGCTCAACGGTCGCGGCCCCGTGGTGGGGATAGACAACCTTGTCGCCGACGTCGAACAAATCAGACTCCTCACGAAAACGAGCAACGCGTCTCGGCTGGGCGCAGCGCATGCTCACTACCTGGACGCGCCTCTCGCCGCTCCTGGCGGCACGGGCCCCAATTGTGCCAGCTTTTTCGCCCCTCCATGTCACCGAGTGAAAAAGCGCTCCTTGCAGCAGCACGCGGCACCGTGGAACGGGGGCAACTGGCCCCTCAGCGATCCTCTTCTCGCCCCCTCGGATGGCCCCGCCTCAAGGACCAAGCGGGGTCGCCATCTCACGGCGGTCCTCAGAGGACGGGCGAGCCAAGCAAGCAGCAGGAGAGCTCCGCCCGGGGCGCTGGCGCCTTACGTCGGCCCGCCGGCCCGTCAGAGGGCGCCGGCTGCAGCCGAGGGCTCGCCGGCGACGGCGAGCGGGGCCAGCAGGCCGACGGCGGCGATCGCCTCGGCCAGCGAGCCGGCCTCCTCGAGCTCGAGGCCGCTCTGGCCGGCCGGCGTGTTGCGGGGTACGACCGCCCGACGGAAGCCGAGCCTGGCCGCCTCGGCCAGGCGCCGTTCGGGCCTGCTCACCTGGCGTAGCTCTCCGCCGAGGCCGACCTCGCCGAAGCAGATGGCATCAAAGGCCAGCGGCCGGCCCCGCAGGCTGGAGGCGACCGCCAGGCCGATGGCGAGATCGGCGGCCGGCTCGGAGACCTTTATGCCTCCGACGGTCGACACGAAGACGTCAGCAGCCCCGACCGGCAGGTCGCAGCAGCGCTCGAGGACCGCCAGCAGGATCGCCACCCGGCTCGAGCTCGCCCCCTGCACCACCCGGCGGGGCTGCTGGCCGTGGGCCGGCGCCACGAGGCCCTGCAGCTCGACAAGGAGAGGCCGGCGCCCTTCGAGAGCCGGCATCGCCGCGCTACCGGGCAGGCCGGCCTGACGGTCCGCCAGCAGGAGGGCGCTCGGGTCGTCGAGAGAGGAGAGGCCGTCCTCTCTCATCTCGAACAGCCCCATCTCGCCCGCAGCCCCGTAGCGGTGCTTCACGGCCACGAGGCTGCGGAGGGCGTGGTGCCGGTCTCCCTCGAAGTAGAGGACGGTGTCGACCAGGTGCTCGAGGGTGCGCGGGCCGGCCAGGCTCCCCTCTTTGGTGACGTGGCCGACAAGGATGGTGGCGGTGCCTGTCGCCTTGGCGTACTGCGCCAGCAACTGGGCGCACTCGCGCACCTGGGTGGCAGAGCCGGCGGGCGAGCTGACAGAGCCGTCGGCGATCGCCTGGATCGAGTCGATGACGAGCAGGCCCGGGGCGACCTTGTCGGCCGCCTCGAGGGCGGCCATCAGGTCCCCGGTGGAAAAGAGGTAGCAGTCGCCTGGGAGGGAGCCGAGCCGCTCGGCCCGCCGCCGTACCTGCTCGACGGACTCCTCGGCCGTGACGACGAGGCACCGTCCCCTCTCGCCGCTGCAGGCGGCGGTGGCGGCCTGCAGCACGAGGGTTGACTTCCCGATGCCGGGCTCCCCCCCGAGCAGGGTGACCGATCCGGGCACGAGGCCGCCCGAGAGCACCCGGTCGAGCTCACCGAGCCCCGTCGGGGCGGCCTCGACGGCCCGAAGAGGTGCCTCGGAGAGCGGGGAGGGGCCCTCGGGGCGGGGGACAGCCCTGGAGCTGAGGGCAGCTCGCGGCGGCGGCCCCGGTGGCTCGTCCTCGACGAGGGCGTTCCACTCACCGCAGGCTGCGCAGCGCCCTGCCCAGCGAGGCGAGCGGGCCCCACAGGAGGCACAGGAGTAACCACGAGAGGAGCGGGCCATGCCCGCAAGTTAGGACGAGGGTGTGTCAGCGGTGCCGGCAAAGAAAAAGGGCCCCGGGGTTACCCGGGGCCCTTTCCACGCTCGGCCGCTCTAGTTGTCTGCTCCGGCTCCCGCCAGCTCGACGGTGGGGGGCTCGAAGCCCTCGACTGCCCGGAAGGACAGCTCCTCACCGTTCGAGTCGACGATGACCGTCTCGCCCACCCGGAACTCCTTCCAGAGGATCTTCTCGGAGAGGGGGTCCTCGATGAGCTGCTGGATGGCCCGCCGCAGGGGGCGGGCGCCCAGCTCTGGCTGGTAGCCCTTGTTGGCGACGAAGATCTTCGCCTCCGGGGTCAGCTCGAGCCCGATGCCCTGGCCCTCGAGCTGGTCCCGCACCCGCTGCACCATGAGGTCGACGATCTGGACGACCTCGTCCTGGGTCAGCTCGTGGAAGACGATGACCTCGTCTATCCGGTTGAGGAACTCGGGCCGGAAGTGCTGCTTCAAGGCGTCGTGCACCTTGGCCTTCATCCGCTCGTGGGTGACGGCCTCGGTCGACTTCTGGAAGCCGACGGCCGCCTTGCGCAGGTCGCCGGTGCCGAGGTTCGAGGTCATGATGAGGACGGTGTTCTTGAAGTCGACCGTCCGGCCCTGGGCGTCTGTGAGCCGCCCGTCCTCGAGGATCTGCAAGAGGGCGTTGAAGACGTCTGGGTGGGCCTTCTCGACCTCGTCGAAGAGGACGACCGAGAACGGCTTGCGCCGTACCGCCTCTGTCAGCTGGCCGCCCTCCTCGTAGCCGACATAGCCGGGAGGCGAGCCGACCAGCCGGCTCACGGTGTGCTTTTCCATGTACTCGCTCATGTCCAGCTGGACGAGCGAGCTCTCGTCACCGAAGAGCAGCTCGGCGAGCGCCTTGGCGAGCTCGGTCTTGCCGACTCCGGTCGGGCCGAGGAAGATGAACGACCCGCTCGGGCGCTTGGGGTCCTTCAGCCCGGCCCGCGTGCGCCGGATGGCCCGCGAGAGCGCCCCGATGGCGTCCTCCTGGCCGACGACCCGCTTGTGGAGCTCGTCTTCCATCCTGAGCAGCCGGGAGGTCTCCTCCTCGGTCAGCTTGTAGACCGGGATTCCCGTCCAGTTGGCGAGCACCTCGGCCACGACGTCCTCGTCGACGATGTCGAACAGGTCGACGCCGTCTGCCCGCCACTGGGCCTCGAGGGCGCCCTTTCGCTCGAGGCGCTCCTTCTCCTCGTCCGCCAGCCGCTTGGCCTCCTCGAAGTTCTGCTTCTCGATGGCGGCTTCCTTGCGGGAGCGGAGCCCCGAGAGCTCCTCTTCGATCTCGCGGTACTCGGGCGGGGTGTCCATCCGCCGGATGCGCAGCCGGCTGCCGGCCTCGTCGATGAGGTCGATCGCCTTGTCGGGCAGGTAGCGGTCCGAGATGTAGCGGTCGGCCAGGTTGGCGGCGGCCACGAGGGCCTGGTCGGTGATGGTCACCTGGTGGTGCTGCTCGTAGCGGTCCCGCAGCCCCTGCAGGATCTCGATGGTGTGGTGGAGGGAGGGCTCTTCCACCTTGATCGGCTGGAAGCGCCGCTCGAGGGCGGCATCCTTCTCGAGGTGCTTGCGGTACTCGTCGAGCGTCGTGGCGCCGATCGTCTGCAGCTCGCCCCGGGCCAGCATCGGCTTCAGGATGGAGGCGGCATCGATGGCGCCCTCGGCCGCCCCCGCCCCGACGAGGGTGTGCAGCTCGTCGATGAAGAGCACGATGTCGCCGCGGGTGCGGATCTCCTTCAGCACCTTCTTCAGGCGCTCCTCGAAGTCTCCCCTGTAGCGGGAGCCGGCGACGAGGGCGCCGAGGTCCAAGGTGTAGAGCTGCTTGCCCTTCAGGGTCTCGGGCACCTCGTTGGAGACGATCTTCTGGCTGAGGCCCTCGACGATGGCGGTCTTGCCGACCCCGGGCTCGCCGATGAGGACCGGGTTGTTCTTGGTCCGGCGCGAGAGGACCTGCATGACCCGCTCGATCTCCTTGGCTCGCCCGATGACCGGGTCGAGCTTGTGGTCGCGGGCCAGCTGGGTGAGGTTGCGGCCGAACTGGTCGAGCACCGGTGAGCCGGTCGTCGTCTCGCTGCCGCCGCTCGCCGAGCTGCCGGCGGTGGAGGCGGCCGTCTCGCGGCCCTGGAAGCCCGAGAGGAGGGAGATGACCTGCTGGCGCACCCGGGAGAGGTCGGCGCCGAGCGAGATGAGGACCTGGGCGGCGACGCCCTCGCCCTCCCGCACGAGGCCGAGCAGCATGTGCTCGGTGCCGATGTAGTTGTGGCCGAGCTGGAGGGCCTCCCGGAGGGAGAGCTCGAGGACCTTCTTTGCCCGCGGCGTGAACGGCGGCGAGCCGGTCGGGGCCGAGCCGGCAGGTCCGATCGTCTCTTCGACCTTCTCGCGCACCGCCTCGAGGGAGATGCCGAGCGACTCGAGTGCCTTGGCCGCCAGGCCCTCGCCCTCGTGGATCAGGCCGAGGAGGATGTGCTCAGTACCGATGAAACTGTGGTTGAGGAGGCGTGCCTCCTCCTGAGCGAGGACCAGCACCCTTCTTGCCCGGTCAGTGAATCGCTCGAACAACTGCGGCTCCTCGATGGCTATGCAACGGGCTCAATCGCTTGATCTCGTCGTCTTTCTGTTTGCCAGTCTAGCGACGGCCCCCTCCCGAACGGTTGCCACCACGGCGGAGGCCGATCGGTCGATGTGGGGTACAACACCATCGCCACCCTTGGCCTTCCCCGCAGGTGACGATCTCGAACCTGCCCCGCCCTGGCCCAGACGTTCGGAGAGCACCGGCAACTGGCCTAGTGTCCGTTGCGGTGAACGGGTCCGACCTCTTCGCGCTTCCGGTCGGGGCAGCCAACTTGGCGCGCCTCGAGGAGTGCCTGAAAGAGTCCGTCACCGGGGACGACCCGTTCTTGAACGAGGTGGCCGGCCACCTCATCGTCGCCGGCGGCAAGAGGATCCGGCCCGCCCTCACGCTCACGGCCGCCGAGCTCGCCCGCCCCCAGATCTCCCGCGACTCGATCCTCGGCGGGGTCTGTGTCGAGCTCGTGCACCTGGCCTCGCTCTACCACGACGACGTCATGGACGAGGCGGTGCGGCGCCGGAGCGTCGAGTCGGTCAACGCCCGCTGGGGCAACCTCGTCGCCATCGTCGCCGGCGACTTCCTCCTCGCCCGCTCGGCCGAGATCGCCGCCAGCCTCGGCCCCGAGATCGCCGGGCTGCTGGCGGCCACGCTCGCCCGCCTCTGCCAGGGCCAGGTGGCCGAGGTCCGGGCGGCCTTCCAGGTCAGCCGGGACGAGAAGGACTATCTCGGTGCCATCTCGAACAAGACGGCCTCGCTCATGTCGACCGCCTGCCGGATCGGCGCCCTCACGGCCGGGCTCGCCCGCCCGCAGGTGGAGGACCTCACCGCCTTCGGGGAGTCCTTCGGCATGCTCTTCCAGATCCGCGACGACATCCTCGACGTCATCGCCAGCGAGGACGAGCTCGGCAAGCCGCCCGGCCAGGACCTGGCCGAGGGCGTCTACACCCTGCCGGTGCAAAGGGCGCTCGGGGACCGCACCATCGGCGCCCACCTGGCCGAGCTGCTCGGCCATCCCCTCGGACCCGAGGAGCGGGAGAGGGCGCGCCACCTCGTCGCCAGCTCCGTCGGGGTGGCCGAGGCCGCCCTCGTCGCCCGCCAGTACGCCGAGGAGGCGACGGCAGCGGCCGTCCGCCTCGAGGGCGGGGGCGTGACAGAGCGCCTCGCCAACCTGGCAGAAGACGTCGCCTGCGACCTCTACCGGGCGGCCGAGGGGGCGCGGGAGCGCTTCGAGGAGATGGCCGGCTAATCGTCCTCCGGGGGACGCTGGGCCTCGGGCCTGAGGGCGGGGAACAACAGCACCTCCCGGATGTGGTGGACGTCGGTTAGCAACATCACGAGCCGGTCCACCCCGAGGCCGATGCCGCCGGTCGGGGGCATGCCCCGCTCGAGGGCGCGGAGGAAGTCCTCGTCGGTCATCATCGCCTCCTCGTCGCCGGCCGCCCGCTCGGCCGCCTGCGCCTCGAAGCGGGCCCGCTGGTCGACCGGGTCGACGAGCTCGCTGTAGCACTCCCCGAGCTCGCGGCCGGCCGCGATCGGCGTCAGCCGCTCGACGTAGCCGGGCTTGGAGCGGTGCTTGCGGGTGAGGGGGGAGACCGACTCGGGGTAGTCCATGACGTGGACCGGCCCCCAGAGGTTCGGCTCGGTCGTCTTCTCGTAGATCTCGGTCATGACCTGGCCGGCGTCGAAGCGCTCGGCCACCTCGACCCCGAGGCTGCCGGCCAGGCGGCGCAGCTCTGCCAGCCCCATCTCGAGGTTCACCTCGACACCGGTCACCTCCTCGATCACCTCGCTCATGGTCGCTCGCCGCCAGGGTGGGGTGAGGTCGAGCGGGCGGTCCTCGAAGGTGACCGTCGTACCGCCCGTGACGGCGGCCGCCGAGCCGGCGATCAGGTACTCCTGCAGCTCGGCCATGTCGAGGTAGTCCCCGTAGGCCTGGTAGGCCTCGAGCATCGTGAACTCGGGGTTGTACTTCGACCCGGTGCCCTCGTTGCGGAAGACCCGGCCGATCTCGTAGACCCGCTCGAAGCCGCCGATGACGCAGCGCTTCAGGTAGAGCTCGAGGGCGATGCGCAAATAGAAGTCCGAGTGCATCGAGTTGTAGTGGGTGATGAACGGCTTGGCCAGCCCCCCACCGGGGATCGGGTGGAGGACGGGGGTCTCCACCTCGACAAAGCCCCGGGCCGAGAGGAGCTGGCGGAGGGTCGCCACCACCTTGGAGCGGAGGAGGAAGCGCTCGCGCACCCCTTCGTTCGCCCAGAGGTCGACCTCCCGCTGGCGGAGGCGGACCTCGGGGTCGTGGATGCCCCGCCACTTGTCGCCGAAGCCGCCCCGCGCCCTTGCCAAAAGGCTCCAGCGCGCCACCTTCACCGAGAGCTCACCCCGCTTGGTGCGCACCACCTCTCCCTCGGCCCCGATCCAGTCGCCGAGGTTGGCCCGCTTCAGCTCCTCGAAGTCCTCTGTCACCGCCGCCAGGCAGAACAGCTGCACCTGCCCGCTCCAGTCCCGCAAGGTGGCGAAGGCGAGCTTGCCCTGCAGCCTGAGGAGCATCACCCGGCCGGCCACGCGGAGGCTCTCGCCCGACTCCCCCCCCGGCTCGAGGTGGGAGAAGCGGGCCGTCACCTCGGCTGCCGGCGTGGCGTCGGCGAAGCGGTAGGGGATCTCCTTGCCGCTCACCCCGCCTCGCTCCCCTCGGGCCCGGCGTTGCGGCCGTAGACGATGCGAAGGCCGTGCAAGGTGAGCCACGGCTCGTGCAGCTCGATCACCTCTGAGAGCGGGCGTATCAGGCCGGCCAGGCCGCCGGTGGCGAGGACGTGGGCCTCGCCGAGCTCGTCCATGATCTTGCGGCAGAGGCCGTCCACCAGGGCGGCGTAGCCGTAGACGACCCCGGACTGCATCGACTCCACGGTCGACTTGCCGATCACCTTGCGGGGCTCGACGAGCTCGATCCGCCGCAGGGCGGCCGCCTCGGCGAAGAGGGCGTCCATCGAGATCTCGATGCCCGGGCTGATGGCGCCGCCGAGGTACTCCCCGGCGGCCGAGACGACGTCGAAGGTGGTGGCCGTGCCGAGGTCCACCACGATGAGGGGCGGCTCGACGAGGTCGAGGGCCCCGACGGCGTTGGCGATCCGGTCGGCGCCCACCTCCTTCGGGTTGTCATAGAGGATCGGCATGCCGGTGCGCACCCCGGGCTCGATTACGACGAGGGGGAGGGCGAACCAGCGGCTGGCCATCTCCCGCAGCGCCGTCGTCACCCGCGGGACCGAGGAGGAGACGGCGATGCCGCTCAGGTGGCGGGAGACGTCGCTTGACGCCGAGACGTCGTAGCCGACGAGGCGGAGCAGCTCGACGAGGAGGAGCGCCAGCTCGTCGGAGGTCCTCTCGGCCACCGTGGCCAGCCGCCAGTGGTGCTTGAGGTCGACCAGCTCCCCGCCCGGCCCCTTGGCCCGCCCGGCCGGGCCGGCAGTGGGCAGCGGTGGGTCGAACAGGCCGATGACGGTCTGGGTGTTGCCGACGTCTATGGCTAGCAGCACGGCGAAGTTCTACTCGACCCCGCCTCGCCCCGAGGGCGGCGCCAGGTCGAGGCCGATGTCGAGGACGGGGGCGGAGTGGGTGAGGGCGCCCACCGAGATGAGGTCGGGCCCGGCCGCGGCGTAGGCGGCGACCGTCTCGAGGCTGATGCCGCCGGAGGCCTCCACAAGCACGGCGCCGGCTCCGCCCCGGGGGTGGGAGCGGACGAGCGAGACGGCCTGGGCGAGCTCGGTGGGGGCCATGTTGTCGCAGAGGATGAGGCCGGCGCCCGCCTCGAGGGCCTCTCTCACCTGCTCCAGCCTGTCGCACTCGACCTCCACCATGCGGCCCGGGAACCTCGCTCGGGCCTTGCCGACCGCCTCGGCGATGGTGGCCGCCCCGAGGTGGTTGTCCTTCACGAGCACGCCCTCAGAGAGGCTGCCCCGGTGGTTCACGCCGCCCCCGGCCCGCACGGCCGCCTTCTCGAGGGCGCGCAGGCCGGGCGTCGTCTTGCGGGTGTCCCAGATCCGACAGGCCGGGTTGGCGCTCCGGGCGGCCGCCACGTACCGGGCCGTCAAAGTGGCTACGCCCGAGAGGTGGCAGAGGAAGTTGAGCGCAGTCCGCTCGGCCGTGAGAAGCGAGCGGTAGCGGCCGGCCATCTTGCCGATGACCTGGCCGGGGACCACCTCGGCACCGTCGCCGCAGGAGAAGGAGGCCTCCAAGTCGCCCACGAGGCGGGCTGCCTCCCTGGCGCAGGCAGTTCCCGCCAGCACCCCTTCTTGTCGGGCGACGAAGAAGGCCTCGCCCTCCAGGTCGGCCGGCACGAGGGAGGCGGTCAGGTCGCCGAGGGGGAGGAGGTCTTCCTCCAGGGCGGCGAGGACTGCCCGGGAGACAGCGGGACCGGGCGGGTCGACGACGGGCGGCTCGGGCTCAGGCAGCGGGCTCGCCCTCTCCGAAGACGAGGCGGCGGCGCAGCTCCTCCGAAGAGGCGGGGTGATCCGCCCGGGTGTGGGCCCCCCGGCTCTCGCGCCGCTCCGTCGCCGCCTGCAGGAGGGCGCGGGCGATCAGGCAGAGGTTGGCCATCTCGGCGCCGGCGGCCCGGGTCGAGGAGGTGAAGGCGACCTCGAGCTCGCCCACCACCTTTGCCGCCCCGGCGAGGGAGGAGGCGTCGCGGACGACCCCGGCATTGGCGCTCATCTCGGCCTGCAGCGCCCGGCGGCCCTCGGCCGGGTCGAGTCGGGCGTCACCGCCCGGGGTGGCGGGCTGCAGCCGGCCCAGGCGGGAGAGGGGGACGGCGCCCTCGGCAAAGACCCCCGTCGCCTCGGCCTCGAGCCGGCCGGCCGAGACCGCCTCGCTCGCCCTCGCCGCGAAGACCATCCCCTCGAGCAGCGAGTTCGAGGCCAGCCGGTTGGCGCCGTGCACCCCCGTGCAGGCGACCTCGCCCGCCGCCAGCAGGCCGGGCAGGCTCGTGCGGCCGTCGAGGTCGGTGAGCACCCCGCCGCAGAGGTAGTGGGCC
>JAJYQK010000189.1 GCA_021794645.1 Actinomycetes bacterium | reverse complement strand
TCTTCCTTGGTTGCCATTGTTGCTCCTGTTCTCTCGGTCTTTCGATCTCTGCTAGGACTCGGCGTCCTCGCCGGCCTCGGCCGGCTCGCCTGCTGGCTCCTCGGCCGGCTCATCGCCTGGCGCCGGGACGGCGCTGGCCTGCTCCTCGGCCGCCGGCTCCTCCGTCGGCACCTCGGTGGGCGCCTCGGCGGCCTCGCCGCCCTCCCGCCTTTGGTCCAAGAGGGCGCTCAGGCCGTAGGCGAGGTTCTGGGGCAGCGCCTTCAGCAGGCCGGCCATCTGCTGCAGCGGGGCGGCAAAGGCGCCGGCCAGCTGGGCGAGGAGGGTCTCGCGAGAGGGGAGGTCGGCGAGGCGGCCCGTGCTGCTGGCGTCGAGCAGGTTGCCGCCGACCAGGCTCCCTTTCAGCACGAGGGCCGGGTTGGTGCGGGCGAAGTCGCGGAGCACCTTGGCGACGGCGGCCACGTCGGCCTCGACGAAGGCGATGGCCGTCGGCCCCTCGAGGAGGGGGTCCATCGCCGTCGTGCCGGTCTGGGCCGTCGCCCGGCGGACGAGGGTGTTCTTGAAGATCTTGTACTCGGCCCCCGCCCCCCTAAGGGAGCGGCGCAGGGTGGCGAGGTCGCCCACCTTGAGGCCGCGGTACTCGGTGAGGATCGCCGCCTCGGCGTTCTCGAGGCGCTCTTTCACCTCGTCGACGGCGGTGACCTTGTCGGCTCTTGGGCCAGGCACCTCGGCTCCTCTCGTCTCGATCGGACTCTTGCGTTCTTCTGCCGTAGACCGGTGGGCGGCGCAAGAGGACAAGATGAAGCCGTCTGGCTTCGCCTCGTCGGGCGGGCCATGGGCCCCTTAGGCACTCTCGTGCACCGGATGTCTACGGCGAGCGTCTGCTCAGTTGTGCCCCGTGATGGTAGCCGACGGGCCCGGGGCCTCCCGACGGCGCCCGGCTCAGGCCGGGACAGCCACCTCTTCTTCTGTCACCCGGGCCCGGGCCGGGTCGATCGGGACGCCCGGTCCCATGGTGGAAGAGAGGGTGACCGAGCGGACGTAGCGACCCTTGGCGGCGGCCGGCTTCACCCGCACGAGCTCGTCGATGACGGCCCGGTAGTTCTCGAGCAGCTGCTCCCGGCTGAACGAGACCTTGCCGATCGGGACGTGGACGTTGCCGACCCGGTCCGTGCGGTACTCGACCCGGCCGCCCTGGAACTCGGTGACGGCCCGGCCGACGTCGGTGGTGACGGTGCCGGTCTTCGGGTTGGGCATGAGGCCCCGCGGCCCGAGCACCCGCCCGAGCCGGCCCACCTGGGCCATCAGGTCGGGGGTGGCGATGGCGACGTCGAAGTCCAAGAAGCCTTCCTTCTCGATGCGGGCGACGAGGTCGTCGGCGCCGACCACGTCGGCCCCGGCGGCCCGGGCCTCGGCCGCCTGCTCGCCCGAGGCGAAGACGGCGACGCGCATTGTGCGGCCGGTGCCGGCGGGCAGGCTGAGCGAGCCGCGCACGATCTGGTCGGCCCGCCGGGGGTCGACCCCGAGCCGGACCGCCAGCTCGACCGTCTCGTCGAACTTCGCCGCCGCCAGCGACTTCACGAGGTCGATGGCCTCAGACGGCGTGTGGAGCTGCTGGCGGTCGAAACGGGCCGCCGCGTCGGTGTAGCGCTTTCCCTTGCTCATCTCGTCCCCTCTCAGGCGACCTGGATGCCCATGGAGCGGGCAGTGCCGGCGACCTGGGCCTTGGCGGCCTCGATGTCGTTGGCGTTCAGGTCGGGCATCTTCTTGCGGGCGATCTCCTCCAGCTGGGCGTCGGTGATGGTGCCGGCGCCCTCCCGTCCCGTGGCGGTGGAGCCCTTCTCGATCCCGGCCGCCTCGCGCAGCAGCACTGTCGTGGGCGGGGTCTTCAGGATGAACGAGAACGAGCGGTCCTCGTAGATGGTGATCTCGACCGGGATGATCGTCCCCCGCTGGTCCTCGGTGGCGGCGTTGTACTGCTTGCAGAACTCCATCGTCTGCACGCCGTGGGGGCCGAGGGCGGTCCCGACCGGGGGGGCCGGCGTGGCGGCCCCGGCTGGGAGCTGGATCTTCACGACTGCAACGACGCGGCGGCGTGCCATGAGGCGCCCTTTCTTCCTTTTCTCGCCTAGAGCTTGGCGACTTGGCTGAATTCGAGCTCGACCGGGGTCTCCCGGCCGAAGATGTTGACGAGGACCTTGAGCTTCAGCTGGTCCTCGTTGATCTCGGCGATCTGGCCCGAGAAGTCGGCGAAGGGACCTTCCTTCACCCGGACGGTCTCTCCCACCTCGTGCTCGAGGCGGGCCCTCGTCCTCTTCGGGGCCTCGGGGGCGCCCTCCTCCTGCACCTGGAGGATGCTCTCGATCTCGCTTCGCGAGAGGGGGGTGGGCCGGGTGCCCGGGCCGACGAAGCTCGTCACGCCCGGCGTCTGGCGGATGACCGACCAGGAGTCGTCGTCGAGGGCGGCCCGGCAGAGCAGGTAGCCGGGGTACACCTTGCGCTGCACCGCCACCCGCTTGCCGTTCTTCACCTCCATGACCTCTTCCATCGGGATGAGGACCTCGTAGATGCGGTCCTCCATGTTCATCGACTGGATGCGGCTCTCGAGGTTGGACTTGACCTTGTTCTCGTAGCCGGCGTAGGTGTGCACCACGTACCAGCTACCAGGCCTGTCGTAGGGGGAGGGCTGGCGGGGGGCCTGCTCCTCTTCCTCCTCGAGCTCCTCTCCGAGCAGCTCGTCGAGGGCGCCGGCGTCGATCCCCTCGCCAAGTCCGGCGGATTCCGGAGCGGCCTCGACGCCCGGCTCGGCGGCGTCCGAGCCGCTCTCGTCGCTCGCGAGCACGGGCTCGGCCGCGGCCGTCCCATCGTCGCTCGTCGTGTCGGTTTTCTCTTGCTCGAAGGCCATTGCCTCGTCACTCACTTTTATCGGCCTCGCTCTATTGGAAGAGGTAGATGAT
>JAJYQK010000158.1 GCA_021794645.1 Actinomycetes bacterium | reverse complement strand
ACCTCGAGGACCTCTTCGTGGCCGAGGAGGCCCGCGGCGGCCCGACCGCCCGGCGGCTGCTGGCGGCGGCCGCCGCCGAGGCGGGCGCCCGCGGGGCCGACCGGCTCTACTGGCACACCCAGTCCTACAACGGTCGGGCCCGCTCCCTCTACGACCAGGTCGCCAAGCTCAGCTCCTTCGTCGTCTACGAGCAGTCGCTCTAGCGAGCAGCGCCCGGCCTCAGCTGGCCCCGGGGCTCGGCCGGCGGCACTTGCTTGCGCAGCCGGAAGAGCAAGAAGAAGGGGAAGCGGCAGAGCTCCTCGTAGGAGGCGGCGTCCACCTCTTGCAGCTCGGCCAGCGGCTCGGGCTCGTCGAGCTGCTCGATCACGAAGCCCGCTCGAGCGATCGACCACTCCTCGGTCACCTGCAGCTTCTTGAAGTAGTCCCCAGGGCTGTGGTTGCGCCCGTCCCAGGTGGGGTGAAGGTCGAGAAGACGAAGTGCCCTCCGGGTCGCAGGACGCGGTGCACCTCGTCGAGCACCGGCCCCCAGTCCTCGAGGTAGTGGAGGACGAGCGAGGCGACCACGAGGTCGACCTCCCCGTCAGCGAGGAAAAAGAGCCCGTCGTGCAGGTCCGCCTGCAAGAGCTCCGCCTTCGCGCCGAGCTTCTCCCTCGCCAGCGCCAGCATGCCGGCGCTGACGTCGACAGCCGTCACACGGGCACCGGCTGAGACGAGGAAGTCGGTCAGCTCGCCTGCCCCGCAGCCGATCTCGAGGAGGCGGGCACCCCTCACCTCGCCCAGCATGGCCTTCGTGGCCGGCCGCTCGTAGTAGGCGTTGGCGGCGTTCACTCGGTTGCAAGCCGCATAGGGGGCCGCCATGGCGTCGTACTGGCTGGCTGTCAGCTCGCCTTCCTCGGTCGGGCTCACGAGGAACGAGCAGCAAGGCGGCGAAGGGGCGGTGCCGTGGGGGGAGGCTGGCGTCGCGGCGGCAGCTCGGCGATGAAGCTGGCGGTGGCGGCGGCCACCGCCGCCAGCGCCTTGTCGAAGGCTGCCGCCGTCGCCGGCGAGACCTTGTCCACCCCCCCGACCTTGCGCAGGTACTGACGGGCGGCTGCCTCGATCTCCTCGTCGGAAGCTGGCGGCTGCAGCCCCCGCAGGAGGGTGATGTTTCGGCACATGGCAAAGACGCTACGCCCCCTCGCTCACCGCTCTGGCGGCGAGGGGCCTCGGCCGGTGAGACCTGCCGGGGTGAGCTGCCTCGCAGCCCGAAGGGGCTTCGTCGCCTCCTCCTGGCACCAGCCCGGGCGGGCAACCCCCCGAGCCGGCCGACTACTGGCTGTTCGAAGCGGCCGGGCGCACCTCCGAGAGCTCCCCCCCGGGCTGAGCCGGATCGCTCCTCGAGCTGGGGGCGGCGCCGAGGAGGCCGACTGTGGCCGTCTTCTCGGGCGAGCCGAGCAGCATGAGCCGGTCTCCGGGCTGGAGAACGGTCCGCCCCTCGGGCAGCACGACCGTCCGGGCCCGTTCGATCGCCGTCACGATCACCCCAGCGGGGACGGCCGCCTCCCGTAACGCCTTCCCCGCCAGGGCGCTCCCCTCCTCCACACGGGCCTCGTAGATGCCCGAGGCGCCCGTGAGCTCGGCCACCTTGCGCAAGCTGCCCTGCAGCTCCCTCCTGTAGGCCCGCACCATGTCCGACATCGCCAGCGTCCCCACCACCCGCCGCTCCTCGTCGGTGACAGGCGTCCAGGTCTGGGCGGTGGTCGTGAGGATCTCGAGGGCGACGTCAAGATGCTGACCTCGTTGGACAGGAGAAAAGTGCGGGTCGACGAGCGAGCTGACGGCGGCATCAGCTAGGTCGTCGACCCGCTCCTCGAGGTCGGCAGCCCGCACGACCCCTGTGAAACGGCCCTCGGCATCGGCGACGGGTGCCTCGGTGACGTCGGCCTCGGCCATCTGGGCGAGTGCCTCGAAGCAGCTCGCCTCCGAGGAGAGGATGACCCGCGGCCGGGCCATCGCCTGGAAGGCCGCGATGCGAGCGAGGAGGGGCATGCCGGCGAGGATCCGGTGGGCGGGGGCCTCGGCCCGGTTGCGCAGCTGGCTCCTGTAGATGGTGTCGTCGTTGCGGCGGACGATGAGGGTGGCGAGGCCGACCGCCACCATCGCCGGCACCACGATGAGGAGGTTGTCTGTCATCTCGGCCACCATCAACATGACGGCGAGCGGCGCCCGGGAGATGCTGCCGAAACAGGCCATCATGCCCACCACCACGTAGGGGGCAGGGTCCGCCCCCATGGATGGGAACACCCCGTGGAACAGGTCCCAGAAGGCAGCTCCGGTGAAAGCCCCTATCACCATGCCGGGGCCGAAGATGCCGCCCGAGCCGCCGGAGCCGATCGAGAGCCCCGTGGCGACGATGCGGGCGAAGGGCAGCAGCACCACGATCCAAAGGGGGATGCCCAAGAGGCCGTGGCCCAGCCCCCGCTGGATCCAGCCGTAGCCCGTGCCGAGGACCTGCGGGACGGCGAGGGCGATGGCGCCGACGAGGAGGCCGCCGAGCGCCGGGCGGAGCGCCCGCGGCAGCGGCAAGCGCCCGAAGAGCTCGCCGATGCCGTAGAAGCCCTTGGCATAGGCAAGGCCGATGAGACCGCCGACCACCCCGATGACGGCGAACCACAAGAGCCCCAAGGGGCTGCGCAGCTGGTAGTGCTCGACGAAGCCGAAGAGAGGGCCGTAGCCCTCGATGGCCCCGAAGAGGGCATAGCCGACGATCGAGGCGATGAAGGAGGGAAGGAGAGCCTCCACCTCGAAGTCATCCCGGTAGAGGATCTCCGTGGCGAGGACGGCGCCGCCGAGAGGAGCCCCGAAGATCGAGCCGATGCCAGAGCCGATGCCGCTCGCCACGGCGATGCGGGCATCTGCCGGGCTCAGGTCGAAGATGCGAGCGAGCAGCGAGGCAAAGCCGGCACTTATCTGGCCGGTCGGCCCCTCGCGGCCGCCCGAGCCGCCCGAGCCGATCGTTATGGCCGAGGCGACGATCTTCACCACCACCGTCCGAAAACGGATCCCGCGGGGGTTGTTGTGGACCGCCGAGATGGCGGCGTCGGTGCCATGGCCCTCGGCGTCGGGGGCGAAGCCGAAGACGAGGAGGCCCGAGAGGAGACCGCCGAGGGCGACGACGAGCGGGATCGCCCAGGGGCGGGCGAAGTCGGCAGAGCCCGGGAAGTTGCCCTCGCCCGCCGGGCTCGGGGGGCGGTAACCGGCCAGCGTGCCTAGGAAGAAGTGGGTGGCGGCGAGCAGGGCGCTGTAGAAGACGACGGCACCGAGACCGGCGACGACGCCGATGATCACCCCGAGAGCAAGCCACTTGCGCGTGAAGCTCGACCGGAGGAACCAGCCCGCACCGGCTGCCCTGAGCCGGCGGCCGAGCGCCCGCCACCAGGTCGTCTGGGCAGCTGGGGCGGCGGCGCTCACAGGTCCCACCCCGTCGCCCAGTCCTCGTCGCGCCGCTCGCCCGCCGTCTCGGCGAAGCGCCGGAGCGCCTGCACGACGACGGGGCGCTCGTCGGCGGGTATCCGCCGGACGATGGTCGCTATCTCGGCGCGGCGACGGGCGGTGACGGCATCGACGAGGCGCCGGCCGGCATCGGTCAGCGTCACCTGCACCTGGCGGCGGTCCGACCGGTCGCTGCGGCGCCGGACGAGACCCTTCCGCACGAGCCGGTCGCACATGCGGGTGGCGGTGGCGGGGGTGACCGAGACGGCGGCCGCCAGCTCGGCGACCCGTTGCGGCCCCCGAGCTGCCAGCACCACGAGAGTGCGGTACTGGGTGAGCGTCACCTCCTCGGCCGCCTCGGCGAGCGAGCGGGCTGCCACGGCCACGAGAGCTCGGCTGGCCGACAAGAGGGCATCGACGACCGAATCGGGCTCCTCCCGGCTTCCGGCTCGCTTGGTGCTGTCGAGCGCTCCAGCCGGTGACTTCATAGTGCAATTATTGCATATAGCAAGGATTGCTCGGGCCGGCCCGCCTTGATCGGTCGCCCCGAAATGGGTAGGGAGAGCGACTAGTCGAGCAAGGAAGCGCCGGTGAACAGCACACCCTCAGGGGAACAGCACAGCATCTCGTTCGAGAACCAGCAGGCCGTCGTGGTCGAGGTGGGTGGCGGCCTTCGCCTTTACCAGGTGGGTGAGCGGCCGGTCATCCAGGCCTACGACAGGGGCTCGGTCTGCGACGGCGCCCATGGCGCCCCCCTCATCCCCTGGCCCAACCGGCTGGCGGACGGCCGCTACAGCTTCGGCGGCGAGGACCACCAGCTGCCGATCGACGAGGTCGAGAAGTCGAACGCCATCCATGGCCTTTTGCGCTGGCGCAACTGGGAGGCCGAGCAGAGCTCTGAGCACCAGGTTGTCGTCTCGACCCGGCTCCACCCCATGCAGGGCTATCCCTTCTCCCTCGAGGTCTCCATCACCTACCGCCTGAGCAGGGCCGGGCTCGAGGTCGAGACGACGGCCCGCAACTTCGGGGACCATCCCCTCCCCTACGGCTCGGGCCAGCACCCCTACCTCTCGCCGGGCGAGGGGACGATCGACTCCTGCCACCTCGAGCTGCGCGCCGGGCGCCGTTTCCTCACCGACGCTCGCCAGCTCCCTGTCGGGAGCGAGCTCGTCGCCGGCACCGAGTTCGACTTCTTTGAGCCGCGCCCGCTCGGCTCGCTTGCCATCGACTCGGCCTTCACCGACCTCGCCCGCGACGGTGAAGGCCGTGCCTGGGTGCACCTGGGCGGGAACGACGGCGCCACCGCATCGCTCTGGGTGGACGAGCACTACCCGATCGTCGAGCTCTACACCGGCGACACCCTCGCTTCGGACCGGCGCCGGCGGGGACTCGGTGCCGAGCCGATGACCTGTCCGCCCAACGCCTTCCAGAGCGGGCAGCACTTGCTGGCGCTCGCCCCGGGGGAGGCGGTCACCAGCCGCTTCGGCCTGAGCCTCTCGGGCTGACGGGCGGCCCGGCCGCCCACCTCCCTACGATCGAGGCGAGCACGAGCCCCCAAGGAGAGTGGAGATGACGACAACCAACCCGATGCAGCTCGGCATGGTCGGCCTCGGGCGGATGGGGGCCAACATCGTCCGCCGCCTCATGCGCGACGGCCATCGCTGCGTCGTCTACGACGTCAGCCCGCAGGCGGTGGAGGCGCTCGTGGCCGAGGGGGCCACCGGCGCCGACTCGCTGGCCGACTTCGTCTCGAAGCTCGAGAGGCCACGGGCGGCCTGGGTGATGGTCCCTGCCGGCGAGATCACGGGCTCGACCATCGAGCAGCTGGCGGCCGAGATGGGCGAGGGCGACGTCATCATCGACGGCGGCAACTCCTATTACCGCGACGACATCCGGCGCTCTGCGGCGCTGGCGCGCCGGGGGGTCCACCTCGTCGACTGCGGCACGAGCGGCGGTGTCTGGGGCCTCGAGCGCGGCTACTGCCTCATGATCGGAGGCGACAAGGAGGTCGTCGACCGGCTCGAGCCGATCTTTCGCACAATCGCCCCGGGCACCGATGCCGCTCCGCGGACGGCCGGGCGGGACGGGGCGGTCGTCACCGCTGAGGAGGGCTTCTTCCACTGCGGGCCGAGCGGGGCCGGCCACTTCGTGAAGATGGTGCACAACGGCATCGAGTACGGCATGATGGCCGCCATCGCCGAGGGCCTGAACGTCTTGCAGCGGGCGGACGCCGGCAAGGACGCCAGCGCTCAGAAGGGCGACGCCGAGACGGCGCCGATGGAGGATCCCAGCTTCTATCAGTACGAGATCGACGTCGCCTCGGTGACCGAGCTCTGGCGCCGCGGCAGCGTCGTCAGCTCCTGGCTCCTCGACCTGACAGCTGAGGCATTCGCCGCTTCTCCGGAGCTGAGCGAGTTCGCCGGCCGGGTCTCGGACTCCGGTGAGGGACGCTGGACCTCGATCGCCGCCATCGACGAGGGCGTCCCCACGCCGGTGCTGACGACGGCGCTCTACTCCCGCTTTTCCTCCCGCAACCTCGACGACTTCGCCAACAAGGTGCTGTCGGCGATGCGCAAGGGCTTCGGCGGCCACGAGGAGAAAAAGGAGTGAGGCGGCAGGCGGCCCGCCGTACCAGGTCGCCGAGGCGGGAAGAGCCGCTTTCGACCTAGCCGCCGCAGCCGGCCCGGCGCCAGCTCGACGGGTACGCTCGCTTGCGACTGCCGTCGCCGGTGCGTCGCTTGGCACCGCCGACAAGAAGGATCAGAGCCGGAGGCGCTTGGAGATGGCCGGACGGCCGACTGGACAGCCAAGGTGGCGAGGAAGTGACCGCACCTCGCTGATCAGATACAGGGTGCTCGCCTTCACGACGGCGGTGCTGCTCATCGTCCTCGTCTTCGTGGGGATCCCCTTGCAGTTCGCCGCCGGAAAGCCGGTCGTCGTGAACGTCGTCGGCACCATGCACGGCTTTTTGTACATCGTCTATCTCGTGACGGCCCTCGACCTCACCCTCCGCCTCAAGATCCCGAAGTGGAAGATGGTCCTCGTCCTGCTGGCCGGGACCGTGCCGCTGTGCGCCTTTGTCGCCGAGCGCAAGATGACCAAGGCCTACGCCGCCTTTGCCCCCGAGGCGAGCGAGGCGGCGGAGCGGCGCCGCTCGAGGCGGGAAAGCGGCTCGTTCAGGGCGCGCTGGCTCTCGCGCCGCGCCCTTCTCCTCCACCTCGAGGTGGCGGTGGTGGCGCCCGGCTGCGCTCTGGCAGGATGGTGGCAGGCCACCCGGGCCCTCGCTGGCAACGAGCTCAGCTGGGTCTACTCCATCGAGTGGCCGATCTTCGCCCTCATCGCCCTCTGGGGCTGGTGGCAGCTCGTGCACGAGGACCCGGAGGCCTACAGGGCGCGTAAGCAAAAGAGCCACGAGGCCGAGCTCGCCTCCATGCCGGGCACCGGGCAGCTCCACTACGAGCTGGCGGCCGGCGTCGATCCCCTCGCCGCCCGCCTCGCCTCCATCCTCAGCGCCCTCGTCGCCCTCGAGGTCCTCCTCGGGCTCGCCGCCGCCGTCCTCGTCCCCTTCGGGCGACCGGCGGGCTGGCTGCCGAAGAAGGCCGAGGGGCTCTACCTCGCCCACGGCCTCCTCGGCTTCCTCCTCGTCCTCGGTGGCGTGGCCCTGCTCGGGGTGCTCGGCCGGGCGGGACGGACCGGGCGGCTCTCGGGCTGGCTCGGCCTCAGTGGGCTGGCGCTGGCCGGAGTGGGCGGGCTGCTGACAGAGCCGCACTCGCTCCTCCGCCTCCTCGGCATGGCCCTCATGTTCGTCGGGCCATCGCTCGCCGGCCTGGCCTACCTCATACCGAGTTTCTCGAACGCCCGGCGGCGGGCGGAGGTGCTCAGGCAGGAAGAGCAGGCGACTGTGGCTGCCGGATAGCTGGGCGGCGGGCGGATAGCTGGGCGGCGGGCGGGTAGCTGGGTGGCGAGCGGGTAGCTAGACGGTGGGCGAGCTCTTGGGCTCAACCTTTCCCGCCAGGGCCCGTGCTCTCATGGCGCTCAGCACCAGCTGGGTGGCGAGCGAGGCGCCGACGCCTTCACCCGCCCGCAGTCTCAGGTCGAGGAGTGGCTCGACTCCGAGAGCATCTAGCACAGCTGCATGAGCCCGCTCCCGGCTCTGCTGGCCGGCGACGAGGTTGGCGGCCACAGCCGGCTCCAGCCGGAGGGCGAGCAGGGCCGCCACCCCGGTGGCGAGCCCGTCGAGCACGACGGCACCGCCGGCAGCAGCCACACCGAGGACGACGCCCGTGAGCACGGCGATCTCGGGACCGCCCCCCGCCGCGAGGAGCGCCAGCGGATCACTGAGCCGGCGGGCGGCGATGCGCTCGCAGGCGCCCTGCACGACGGCTTGCTTGCGCTCGAGGGTACGGGCGTCGCCCCCCGCACCGAGGCCGGTCGCCTGGGCGGGGTCGAGCCCGAGGAGCAGGGCCGCCAGCACGGCCGCCACCGTCGTGTTCCCGATCCCGACTTCGCCCAGGGCGACGAGGCGTCGCCCCTGCCAGAGATGCTGGAGCTCGCTGGCGGCCCGCACGAGAGCATCGGCATCGGCTGTGGTGAGGGCGTCGACAGAGAGCAGGTCGCCCCTCTCCTGGCGGGGGCGCAGCTCGCAGGCACCAGCCACGGGGGGTCCGAGCACCCCGGCGTCGATCACCTCGTAGTCGAGGCCGGCCGCCCGGGCGACGGCCACCCCCAAAGACTCGCCGGCTGCCGCCGCCTCTAGGACCTCCCGGCTCACCGTCTGGCCATATGTCGAGACGCCATGTCGGGTCACAGGATGGTCGGCGCCAGCCAGCAGCAGCACCCCGCGGTCCCGTTCGCTCAGGCCGAGGGCGCCGAGCCGGTCGAGGACCCGGTCGAGGGCCCCGAGAGAACCGGGGGCGGTGAGCAAGAGGTCGGAGTCGTCCCGGGCGGCGACGACCGCCTGCTGAGTGGGAGCCCGGAGGCGGGAGCGGGGCGGTGGGGGGGCTATCGCCCCGAAGCGCTCTCTCACGAGGACAGAGCTGAGGGGTGCCCGCCGTCCCCAGGCGGATCGCTCCAGACCGGGCTCGGGAGGACGTTCGTCCGGATAGCCGAGGCAGAGCCAGCCGAGGGTCCACACCCCCTCGGGGGCAGCCACGAGCCGGGAGAGCTCCTCAGGGGGAAAGAGCGTCACCCAGCCGAGACCGAGACCCTCCGCCCTGGCGCTCAGCCAGAGGTTCTCGATCGCGCAGGCACACGACCAGAGGTCGGCGTCCGGGAAGGTGGCTCGGCCCAGCACCCCCGCTGCCGGTGCCCGCCGGTCGCAGCAGACGACGATGCCGACGGGGGCCTCCCGGATCCCATCGAGCTGTAGGTCACGCATCCGCCGGCCCGCCTCCGGCTCGAGCAGCGAGGCCTGCCGGAGTCGTTCCCGCTCGGCGATGGCGGCCGCCTCTTCCCGGGTGGCGGCCTCCGTCACGACGACGAAACGCCACGGCTGCGAGAGACCGACCGAGGGGGCCTGGTGAGCAGCCGACAGCACCCTCGTCAGAATCTCCGGCTCGATGGGCGCAGGACGGAACCGACGGACGTCGCGGCGGGAGGCGACCACCTCGTAGAAGGCGGCCCGGATCTGCTCGGAAAAGCGCCAACCAGAGGGATCCTCCCGTCGCTCGGCTGCTGAGGTGGTGTCGCCGACGACCGGAACGGGACGCTCCCAGCGTCTGTCGGCAGGCGTCATCTGGTCGCCTCCCCCAGCACCGCCTCGAGCCGCTGCAGGTCGAGATTCTCCTCCAGCGAGTCCGCCACCTTGTCGATCTCTGCCTGTCGCCGCGACTCATAGCTCATCTCTCCGACGAAGACGCTCTTGCCCCTCCGTCGGGCGATTCCGCTCAGAAAGGCCCACCGGAACTGATCTCCCTCGAACAGACCGTGCAAGCTCGTTGCGAAGATCTGCTCGGTGGCGACCCCTTCTGGGACCGCCCCGTCGTCGCGCTCGAGGACGAACCAGGGCTCGAGGCTCTCGGCCGATCGGGGGAGGCCGTGGTGCACCTCGTAACCCGAGACGGGGTTGCCCTCCAGGTCCCTTCCCCGGCTCTGGCGGGTCGTCTTCTCCCTCACAAACGAAGTCTCCACCTCGATGAGGCCGAGGCCGGCCACCCTTCCTGCCCGAGACTCGTGCTCGTCGTCGATGACGGTGCCCAGCATCTGATAGCCGGCACAGATGCCAAGGAGGACGCCGCCTTGGGCGAGGACAGCTTCTATGGCGGCGCTGAAGCCCCGCCGGCGCAGCCAGTCGAGGTCCGAGACCGTCGTCTTCGAGCCGGGCAGGACCACGAGGTCGGCTCCGTTCAGTGCGGCCGGGGTGCTCACATAACGCAGCCTCACCCCCGGCTCGAGGGCCAGGGGGTCGAAGTCGGTGAAGTTCGAGAGGCGGGGAAGCCGCACGACGGCCACATCGATCACCTCGCCGGCGACAGGACCCTCGCCGGCAAAGCCTTGCTCCAGGGCGAGCGAGTCCTCGGAGTCGACGACGAGAGGGCCGAGGTGGGGCAGCACGCCAAGGCAGCCGAGCCCTGTGCGTCGCTCGATCTCCTCGACACCGCTCGTCAAGAGGCCCTTGTCACCTCGGAACTTGTTTATGACAAAGCCGCCCAAACAGGCCGCCAGCTCCTCGGGGAGGAGAGCCACCGTGCCGAAGAGCGAGGCGAAGACGCCCCCCCGCTCGATGTCGCCGACGAGGATGGCCGGCAGGCCAGCCCGACGGGCGAGAGGCAGGTTGACGATCTCCGCCTCGAGCAGATTGATCTCCGCCGCCCCGCCCGCACCCTCGGCCAGCACCAGGTCGTAGCGGCTGCGCAGCTCCCCCAGAGCGGCGAGGACGGTCTCGAAGAGGGCCTCGTTCCGGCGGGCGTACTCCCCGGCCGCTACCTCGCCGACGGGCCGTCCCATGACCACGAGCTGGCTGCGCATCATGCCTGTCGGCTTCAGCAGCACGGGGTTCATCGCCACCTCGGGGACGACGCAGGCCGCCGCCGCCTGGTTCGCCTGCGAGCGGGCGATCTCGTGGCCTGTCTCGGTGACAAAGGAGTTGAGCGCCATGTTCTGGGCCTTGAACGGCGCCACCCTCAATCCCCGGCGGGCGAAGAGGCGGCAGAGGCCGGCGACGATCCGGCTCTTGCCGACATCGCTCCCCGTTCCGCAGACCATGAGGCCCGGAGCTCTCATCTCGACTCCTCCAGGCAGGCAGCCAGCGCGTTGGCGAGACGCCGCATCCCTGCCGGTCCCGGCACGGCGAGGCGGACGGTGTCGGGCAGGCCGAAAGAGGAGCAGTCCCGCACGAGGACCCCATGGCGGGCCAGGGCCGGGCGGAGAAAGCCGGCCCGGTGCACGAGCACCCAGGGGGCGGTACCGGCGGCGACCTCGAGCCCAGCGGTCGTGAGGAGGCCCACGAGCTCCTCACGGAGAGAGGCCAACTCCTCGCGCCACTCCCCGAGACGAGCCGCTGCCAGCAGGTGGGGGAGGACGGCCAGCGCCAGTCCGTTGACCGACCAGGCCGGCTGGCGGGCCGCCAGCCTCTCCCGCACCTCCCCGTCGGGGCAAAGGGCGTAGCCGAGGCGCAGCCCGGGGCAGGCAAAGAGCTTGGTGAGAGAACCGACAACCGTCGAGCCCTCGTCGGCGTCGCCCCTGGTCCAGCAGCCTGTCGTCAGCTGGTAGAAGGCCTCGTCCCAGACGAGCGCCTTCTCCCTCAGGCCCGCCAGCAGCCCGGTCGGGTTGTTGGGGTTGGAGCGCACCCTACGGGAGGGGTCCGGGGAGAGGCCGGCGGGGCCGAGGTGGCGACGCCAGAGCGAGAACTCGGGCTCGACGACCCGGAGAGGAGCCATCTCGGCGGCCACGAGGCTTATCGCCTCGGCCCCCCCGTTGGTGAGGAGGAGCCGTTCTCGGGCTACACCGATGGCGTCCGCCAGGCTTCCCGTGGCAGCTGACGCCTCGGGGTAGCGAGCTGTGACGGCCGCCTCCTTGCGCACGACCGCCGTTACGTCGGGCGCCAGCGGGTTCAAGGTAGCCGAGAGGTCGAGGATCTCCTCGGGCCTGAGCCCGAGGGCCCGGGCGAGCAGGGCGCCGTCTCCGCCGTGCTCGCCCGGTGCTGGCAGCTGCGGGCTCATCGGCGTCCGCCCTCTCCTCGACCCCCGGTGAGCGAGGCAGCTGCCAGCAGCACGGCCGCCAAAAGCCCCACCTCCTCGAGCAATCTCACCGCCGCCGCGATGTCCCCGGGCTCGACCGGCCGCCCCCTTCCCAGTGGGGTTCGGTGCTCGAGACGCCCGCCATAGGAGTTGGTACCGCCCAGGGTGACGCCGAGGGCGGCCGCGAAGGCCGCCTCGGCCACCCCGGCGTTCGGGGAGGGATGAGAGGGGGCGTCGCGGCGCACCGTCTGCCAGATCCCCCCGGCTTTTCCCGGGCGAACCGCTGCGATGAGAACCGCCGTCAACCGGGCCGGCAGGTAGGCGAGGGCATCGTCGAGGCGGGCGCTCGCCCAGCCGAAACGGCAGTAGCGCTCGTTGCGGTAGCCGACCATGGCGTCGAGGGTGTTGGCTGCCCGGTGACCGAGCGACCCGGCGCCGCCGAGAGCGGCAGTGAAAAAGAGGGGGGCCACGACGGCGTCGACCGAGTTCTCGGCCACCGACTCCACGGCTGCCCGGGAGATCTCGCCCTCGTCGAGGGTCGAGGTGTCCCGACCCACGAGAGCCTTCAGCCGGCTCCGGGCCAGATCGAGATCGCCCCCGTCGAGTGCTGCCGAGACATCGAGGGCGGCCGCTGCCAGCGCGCGGCCTCCACAAGACAAGTAGCAGGCGGCCGGTGCAGCTGAGAAGAGGTGGCCGAGGGCGGCGGCTGGTCCGACGCCGAGCACCATGTAGCCGAGGCCGCTCAGGCGGGAGTCGGCGTAGAGCCGACCTTCGATCCACTGCATGGCGTGGCCGAACGCCACGAGCGGGTGGAAGGTCTCCGGCAGCTCACCGAACACCAGGTCGAGCAGGTAGCCCCGAGCCGCCTGAGCCATCCGCTGCCGGGCAGGCGGCAACCTCATCTGGCAGCGGCCATGAGGCCGACGGTCTCAAAGAGCGTCCCGGCGGCGCCGAGGACATCCCCAGTGAAACCACCGATGCGCCGCCGAGCCAGCTCGAGACAGGCCCCGGCGGCGGCGAGCCCGGCCAGGAAGGCGTGCAGCCCGCGCTCGTGACCGAGCCGGGCGAGAAGGGCACCGGCCGCCAGGCCGCCGCCGCCGGCCAGCGTGATCTTTCGCCTCGCTGCCGGCTCGGGCACGATGGCCGCGCCGAGTCCCTCGCGCCGGGCATAGGGCAGCCAGCTGGCCGCCAGCACCATCACAGAGCGAGACCCGCAGGCCAGGCCGGCGAGCAGAGCTGGGCTGGGCGAGAGCTCCGAGAGGGCGGCGGCGCGACCGAGCAGGCTGAGAGCCACCGCCATGGCCCCGTAGCTGCCGACCGCTGGTTCGGCCATGATCTCGAGTCGATCCTTGGCCTGCGGGGCTGACAGCAGGCCGTCGGCCGTGTCAGCCAGGCCGTCGAGGTGGAGCGCCCCCGTGAGCGCCACTCCGACCAGCGTGGTTAGCACCCCGGCCACCCGGGGGGGCGCCGCCCGGCGGGCAAGGGACCAGCCGAGCCCTTCGGCCGAGCCGATCACCGCCCCGGCGAGCGGGAAGTACGCCGCCGCCTTCGGGCTCAGCGTGGCCGC
>JAJYQK010000124.1 GCA_021794645.1 Actinomycetes bacterium | reverse complement strand
GCGAGGACCTTGTCGTAAGTGGAGAGGGCGAGGCCGACCTTGCCCGAGCTACCGAGGACGGACGCCTCGGCCAGCATGATCTGGACCCGTTCGGAGGTGCTGAGCGAGGCCGGCGAGGAGAACGGGCCCACTCCGGCGACCCCGAGGGAGAGGAACAGGGCTGCGAGAAGGAAGCTGGAAAAGGCGCTCCAGCCGGTGACGAGCCTTCCCCGCCGGCTCGTCGGGTAGAGCCGGCGCCGGCTGCGGCGACGAGAAGGGCGGGGCTGCTCGGGCGGCGGTTCGCCCCTGCCGGCCGGCCCGGCCTCCGCCTCGAGCGAGCGGAGGCGCTCGTGGTACCGGGAGAAGAGGCGGGCGTACTCGGCCTCTGAGATGTCGCCGGCCTGGCGCTCCTCCTCGAGGTCGGCGAGCGACCGCTTCAGATAGGAGAGCTCCTCGGCCAGCTGGGAGTCGCTCACGCCGCGCTCCCGCCCCCGGCCGGCGCTTTCGCCCCCGGTCGGCGCCGCCAGAGATACCAGCCGAGGCCGCCGACGCCGAGGCCGACGAGGGCCACCGGGAGCAGGTAGAGCGCCTCGCCGCCGCCGGCGGAGGTGGGGACGAGCAGGGCGCCGGCGCCGTAGCGGGCGGTCACCCACGACTCGATGCGGCCGTCCGACCAGCCGCGGGCGACAAAGCCGGAGACCTCGTGGCGGAGGGCGACGGCCGAGGGTGCGTTCGACTGGGCGATCGAGAGGTCCTGGCAGGCGGGGCACTTTATGAGCCCGTCCAAGGCGGCGACACGGGCCTTGTCGGAGTTGGGGTTGCCGTGGATGCTGCCGTAGGCGAGAACGGCGACGGCGATGGCTGCCAGGAGGGACCAGGCCAGCCTGGAGGCGAGGAGCGAGCCCCGCTTCGCCCGGCTCACGGGGCGGTGGCGGCGAGGCGAGCCGCCTTCGAGACGAGGAGCTGGTCGAGCTGGGAGGAGGTGATGCCGCCGAGGATGGCGGCCACCACCCGGCCATCCGGCGCCACGAGGTAGGAGCGAGGGAGGCTGGCCACTCCCCAGTTGGAGGCGATGTTTCCTCCCGGGTCCGAGATGGCCGGCCACGTCGCCCCTTCGTTGCGGGCAAAGGCGATGCCGTCTGCCACCGTGTCGCCGTAGAGGACGCCGATCACGGCCGGGCGCTGCCCGTCGGGGCGGGAGTAGTAGAACCGCTCGATCTGGGGCGTCTCTGCGACGCAGACGGTGCACCAGGAGGCGAAGAAGTTGACGAGCACCCAGCGGTGCCGGTAGCTGGCGAGCGAGACCCGCCGGTCCCCCGAGAGGGTGCGCCCGGCGAGAGCGGGCGCCGGCTTTCCGAGCAGCGGGCTCTGGGTCACCTGCTCGGCCGCCGAGGGGCGGGTGGCGAGCACCGCCACGAGCACCCCGACCACGACGAGCACGCCGAGCGCCGACCAGCGGGCGACGGCGAAGCGCCGGCGGGCCAGCTCGTTCACCGCTGACTCCCGACGGGGAGGACGACCCCGGGGGCGGACTCGACCTCGGCCTCGGGGGCGATCGGCCGGCCGGCCGGGGAGCGCCGCGACCAGACGGTCCCAGCCGAGGCCGGCTCGGTCCCCCGCCGGCGGCGGCCGGGCACGGCGGCGAGGAGGGCGCCGATGCCGATCGTGAAGCCGCCGATCCAGAGCCACATCACCATCGGCTGGGCGACGATGCCGAAGGTGACCGGCCCCCTGCCGCCCGGCGGGGCGGCGTCGATCGTCACGTAGAGGTCGCCCGAGAAGAACGAGGAGTCGATGCCGGGGGTGCCGATCCCCTCCTGGCCGGGGAAGTTGCTGATCGCCGGGTGGATCCTGTCGCCGTCGACCACGACGGCCGCCACGACGCCGTTGTCGTTGGGGTGGGTGAAGTGGCGGGCCGAGAGGAAGGAGATCGTGTGGCCCTCCACCACCGCTGTGTGGCCGGGGCGGAGGGTGACGGTGGAGCGGTGGCCGAAGGAGGTGGCCGCCGCCAGCCCGCAGGCGACCATGACCACCCCGAGGTGGACGACCATCCCGCCGTTGGCCCGCCCGACGATGCCCCGCCAGGCGCCGGCCCCTGAGCGGTGGGCGGAGATGGTGGCGAGCACGAGCTGGCGGAGGGCCGAGCCTGCCGCCACGCCCGCCAGCCCGAAGGCGGCGAGGGGGGTGAGGCCGCGCACCCCGCCGGCCACGCAGGCCACCACGACGAGGACGCCGAGCCAGGCCGGGATGGCCAGACGGTGCCGGAGGAGCTCGGCGGAGGCCGAGCGCCAGGGCAGCACGGGCGCCACCGCCATGAAAAAGAGGAGGGCGAAGCCGATCGGCCCGGTGACGGCGTCGAAGTAGGGGGCACCGACCGAGATCGTCTGGTGCGAGAGCGCCTGCACGAAGAGGGGGAAGACGGTGCCGATCAGCACGACGAGGGCGAAGGCGGCGAAGAGAAGGTTGTTGACGAGGAAGGCGCCCTCACGGGAGACGGGCGAGTCGATGGAGCCTGGCGAGTGGAGCCGGTCGCCCCGCCAGGCGATGAGGCCGACCCCGGCCGCCACCACGAGACCGAAGAAGGCGATGAGGACCGGTCCGAGGCCGGAGTCGCTGAAGGCGTGAACCGAGACGATGACACCCGAGCGGGTGAGGAAGGTGCCGAGGATCGTGAGCGAGTAGGTGGCGATGAGAAGAGAGAGGTTCCACACCCTGAGCAGCCCCCGCCGCTCTTGCACCATCACCGAGTGGAGGTAGGCCGTGGCGCACAGCCAGGGCAGCAGGGCGGCGTTCTCCACCGGGTCCCAGGCCCAAAAGCCACCCCAGCCGAGCACCTGGTAGGACCACCAGGCGCCCATGACGATCCCGACGGTGAGGAAGGCCCAGGCCGTCACCGTCCAGCGCCGCGTCTCGACCAGCCAGCCCTCGCCGAGACGGCCGGTCACGAGCGCGGCGATGGCAAAGGCGAAGGGCACCGTGAAGCCGACATAGCCGAGGTAGAGAAAGACGGGGTGGACGGCGATGAGCGGGTTGTCCTGCAAGAGGGGGTTCGGCCCGAGCCCGTTCGAGACCGGATGGCCCGCCACGGTGAGGAAGGGGTTCGCCGGGCCCGCCATGAGGCCGAAGAAGTAGGTGGCGATGGCCATCCCGACCAGCCCTGCCGTGGCGAAGAGGCGGTCGGTCACCCTGTGGCGGAAGCGGCGGTACATGGCGGCCAGGTAGCCGGTGAGGATGAGGGCCCAGAGCAGGATCGAGCCCTGCAGCGCCGACCACATGCCGGTGATGTCGTAGAGGAGCGGGGTCTGGCGGGCGTTGTTGTTCGCCACGTAAGAGAGCGAGAAGTCGTGGGTCAAAAGGGCGTGCTCCATGGCGAAGACGGCCAGCAGCACGCCCGCCACCAGCCCGAAGATCGCTCTCGAGGCCGCCCGGATGAGAGCATCGCTCCGCCGGAGCAGGCCGATCAGGAGCCCGATGGTCCCTCCGGCGGCCGATACGAGCCCGAGGGCGACCCCGATCTGGCCGAGGAGGGCGTTCACGGCCGGGCGGGGGACTTCTTGGCCCCGGCCGCCCTCACCCGGCTGGGGTGGGCCGCGATGTACTGCTGGGAGTGCTTCACCATGATCTGGTCCGAGGCGAAGCTGTCGCTCGTCCCGACGAAGTGGCCGACGACGACGACGGGCAGGCCGGGCCGGAAGAGCTGCGGCGGCTCCCCCGAGTTGACGACGTGGATGGTGGCACCGCCCTGGCGGAGCTCGAAGGCCACGCTCGCCCCGCCCAGGTGGTGGACGCTGCCGTGCACGACTGTCCCTTCCAGCTGGAAGGTGCTGTTGCCGAGGGCCGCCCTGTTGGCCAACGCCTCGCTGGCGGTCTTGAAAAAGACGATGGCCGAGGTGAGGCCCTTGTAGACGAGGAAGCCGAGGGCGGCCACGATGATCACCCCGACGATGGCAAGACGCCGGCGGGTGGCGGCTGCGGACTGCCGGGCGGCCACCGGGGCGGGCGTCGTCGCCGTGCTCATCTCTTTGCTCCCGGCTCCCGCGGGGTCGGCGGGGTCCGCTTCGGCTCGAGGCGGCCCCGGGCCGAGCGCTGCCGGGCGACGAGGCTGACGGCATAGCCGCCGAGCCCGAGCACCACCACGAGATAGCCGGCTTCGACGTAGCCGCTCAAGCGGGCACCCCCTCGGCCCGCCGCTCCTCGAGGGCGAGGTCGAGACCCTCGTCGGCCTCCTTCTCTGCCAGCGCGTAGAGGCGGTAGCGCTGCGCAGTCAACCAGGCGTAGACGAGGGTGAACGAGGCGAAGCTCAAAAAGAGGGTGAAGGCCATGATGCCGTGGACGTACAGGTGCCGGCTGGCGAGGTTGACCGTCGGCGGCTGGTGGAGGCTGCGCCACCAGGTGACCGAGAAGTAGACGATAGGCACGTCGATAAAGGCGATGAGTGCCGCGATGGCTGACCGCCGGGCCACCACCTCCGGGTCGCCCGGCACCCGCCGCAGCGCGAGGTAGCCGAGGTAGAGCACGAAAAGGAGGGCCGTCGTCGTCAAGAGGGGGTCCCAGGTCCACCAGACGCCCCAGGTCGTCCGGCCCCAGATCGAGCCTGTGACAAGGGTGAGGCCCGTGAAGACCACACCCACCTCTGCCGAGGCGCCAGCCAGGTGGTCGAAGCGGGGGTGGCGGGTGCGGGGCCAGAGGTAGAGGAGGCTCGACAAGAAGGCCATCCCGTAGGCGAGGAAGGCCACCCAGGCCATCGAGGGGTGGACGTAGAGGAGGCGGACGAGAGAGCCGAAGAACTCGGCGTTCGGCGTCACGAAGAGCCCGAGCCAGAAGGTGGCGACGACGCCGGCGAGGCCGAGCGCCCCGGTCAGCCTGAGGATCCTGTTGCTTTTCACGCCTCCTCCAGCAAGGGGCCGAAGGCGACGATGCCGACAGCCACGTAGACGACGGCGAAGGCGGCCAGCACCCCGAGCCAGCCCGCTCCGGCTCCGGGGCGCCCGGTGAGGGCCTCCTGCCAGGCCTTTGTCGCCCCTAGCAGGACGGGGGCGGCGACGGGGAGGAAGAGCAAGGGCAGCAGCGTCTCTTTGATGCGAAGGCCGGAGGCGACGGCGCCATAGGTGACGCCGACGGCGGCCAGGCCAACCGTAGCGGCCAGGCAGGCGGCCACCAGCACCAGCCCGCCCGTCAGCTGCAGGCCGTAGAGGACCGCCACGCCGACCGACAAGAGCCCTTCGAGCACGATCAGCTCTCCGGCGACGGCGCCGGCCTTGCCGAGGAAGATGCCGGCCGGGTCGAGGCCCGAGAGCCGGAGGCCGTCCCGGGCGCCGTCGGCCGCCTCGACCGCAAAGGAGCGCTGGGTGGCGAGAACGGCCGAAAGGAGGACCGCCACCCAGAACAGGCCGGCGGCGGCCGGCGAGAGGGCGGCGCGGTCCGGCCCGAGGGCGAGGCCGAAGAGCAGTATCACGACGGCCGCGAAGGGGACGACCTGGTTGAGGGCGACCTTCGAGCGGAGCTCGATGCGCAGGTCCTTGCCGGCGACGATGAGGGCGTCACGCCACACCGGCCGGCTCCTGCAGGACGCGGCCGCCGGCCACCACGATGACCCGGTCCGAGAGCGAGGCGGCGTGGTCGTGCTCGTGCGAGCAGAGGACCACCGTCCGCCCCTTCGCCCTCGAGCCGGCGATGAGGGAGTCGAGGAGGTGGCGGCCCTCCTCGTCGAGGCCGGCGTGGGGCTCGTCGAGCAGCCAGAGCGCCGGGTCTCGGGCGAGGAGCACCGCCAGCGCCGTCCGGCGGCGCTGTCCGGCCGAGAGGCGGGCGACGGGGGTGTCGAAGAGGCGGCCGGCAAGCGAGAGGCGGGCGGCCGCCGGCTCGGCCCGGCGCCGGTCGCAGCCGCTCGCCCGGAGGGCGTAGCGGAGGTTCTCGCCGACCGTCAGCTCCTCATAGAGGAAGCTCTGGTGGCCGAGCAGGCCGACCTGGCGCCGCAGGCTTCGCCTGTCGAGCGAGAGGTCGTGGCCGAGGACGAAGCCGGCCCCGCGGTGGAGGGGCAGCAGGCCGGCACAGAGCCGGAGGAGGCTCGTCTTGCCAGCACCGTTCGCCCCACGGATGTGGGCTATCTCACCCTCCTCGATCTGGAGCGAGGCTCCGGCGAGGAGAGGGAAGCGGCCGGACAGTACGACGGCCTCATGCAGGAAGACTGCTGGCGCCATGGGATCGCCCCAATGCTACGGGGCGAGGGGGCGATCAGGCCAAGCGGCTCAGCCGACCTGTGAGCGCAGGTGGTCGATGTCGGCGTCGACCATCATCTGCACGAGCTCGGGAAAGCCCACCTCCGGCTCCCAGCCCATCTCCTTTTTCGCCCTGCTCGGGTCGCCCACCAGCAGGTCCACCTCGGCCGGCCGCAAGAAGCGCTCGTCGATCTCGACGTGGCGCCCCATGTCGAGGCCGGCCCGCTCGAAGGCGATCTCGCAGAACTCCCGCACCGAGTGGGTCTCACCGGTGGCGATCACGTAGTCGGTCGGCTCGTCCGCCTGCAGCATCGCCCACATCGCCCGCACGTAGTCGCCGGCAAAGCCCCAATCCCGCTTGGCCTCGAGGTTGCCGAGGCGGAGCTTGTCGTCGAGGCCGAGCTTGATGCGGGCCACGCCGTTGCTCACCTTGCGGGGCAGGAACTCGAGGCCGCGCCGGGGGCTCTCGTGGTTGAAGAGGATGCCCGAGGTGGCGTGCATCTGGTAGCTCTCGCGGTAGTTGACCGTTATCCAGTGGCCGTAGACCTTGGCCACCCCGTAGGGGCTGCGGGGGTAGAAGGGCGTCCGCTCGCTCTGGGGCACCTCCTGCACCTTGCCGAACATCTCCGAGGAGCTCGCCTGGTAGAAGCGGATCTCCCCGTCGGTGAGGCGGATGGCGTCGAGCATCCTCGTCACGCCCATGGCGGTCACCTCCCCTGTCAGCACGGGCTGGCTCCAGGAGGTGGGCACGAAGGACTGCGCCGCCAGGTTGTAGACCTCCTGGGGGCGGTGCTCGCGAAGGACGTTGATGATCGAGACCTCGTCGAGGAGGTCACCCGTCACGAGGGTGATGCGGTCTTGGATGTGGGCGATCCGCTCGAAGTTCACCGTGGACGAGCGCCGCAGCATGCCAACGACCTCGTAGCCCTTCGAGAGCAGGAGCTCGGCCAGGTAGGAGCCGTCCTGGCCGGTTATGCCGGTGATGAGAGCGCGACGAGGCATCGCACTTTTCTACTCGCTCGGGGAGGATCGCCGGCAACGGTTCGGACTTACCGGCGGTAAACTTGACAGAGCATGTCTGCCGTAGCCGCCAACGCCAGAGGGCCGCGGCGCCGCCTGACGGCGGCACGCCGCCGCCACCAGCTGATCGAGGTCGCCCTCGAGACCTTCGCCGCCAGCGGTTACTCGGCGACGACGATGGAGGAGATAGCCACGGCCGCCGGGGTCACCAAGCCCCTCCTCTACCAGCACTTCGCCTCCAAGCGGGCCCTCTACCTCGAGCTCATCGACGACGTGACGACCCGCCTCGTGGCGGCCCTCGAGGAGGCCGCCGGGGCTGAGCCGAACCCCCGCCGGCAGGTCGAGGCCGGGGTTCGGGCCTACTTTCGCTTCGCCCTCGAGAACCAGGCGGCGATGAGGATGCTCTACCAGGCGCCGAACGACGACGAGATCGCAGACGGCCTCCGCTCGATAGAGGCCGCCATCACCGACTTCCTCAGCCCGCTCATCGACGCCGACATCGACGACGACCACCGCCGCACCCTGGCGGTCGCCGTCGTGGGGATGACCGAGGGAGTCACGCGGGAGTGGCTCGCCGAGATGCAACGGCCCCACGCCCTCACCACCAAGGGTGCCCTCGCCGAGGGAGACGGCTCGGTCGTCGGCGTCGAGGCCGAGGCGATGGTGCTGGCCGAGAGGGTGGCCAACCTCGTCTGGGGCGGCCTGCGGGGCATCCGCCGCCCGGAGACCTAAGCCCCCCTCCCCTCCCAGGCGCGCCAGAGGCCGGCGTAGCTGCCGCCGGCCGCCAGCAGCTCCTCGTGGCTCCCCCGCTCGACGATACGGCCCCCTTCCACGACCGCCACCTCGTCGGCATCGGCCGCCGTGGTGAGCCGGTGGGCGACTGCTATGACCGTGCGGCCCTCGAGGACGCGGGCGAGCGAACGCTCGAGGTGGCGGGCGGCCCGCGGGTCGAGCAGCGCCGTCGCCTCGTCGAGGACGAGGGTGTGGGGATCGGCCAGGATGAGGCGGGCGAGGGCCAGCTGCTGGGCCTCGCCGGGCGAGAGCTGCTCTGCAGCGGCCCCGAGGCTGGTGTCGAGGCCGGCGGGCAGCCGGGCGAGGAGCGGGCCACCGTCGACCGACTCGAGGGCGGCGACGAGCGTCCCGTCGTCGGCCTCCGGAGCAGCGAGCGAGAGGTTCTCGCGCAGCGTGCCGTTGAAGACGTGGTACTCCTGGGTGACAAGGACGATCTGGCGCCGCAGCCGCTCAGGCGGGATGCGGTGGGCCTCGACTCCACCGACCTCGACCTTGCCGCTCCTCGGAGGATGGACGCCGGTGAGGAGGAGCGCCAGGGTGCTCTTGCCGGCGCCGCTCGGGCCGACGAGGGCGACCCGCGAGCCGGGCCGGGGGGCGAGGTCGACGCCGTGCAGGACGTCCCGGCCGCTCCGGTAGGCGTACCGGAGGTCATGGGCTACGACCCGCGAGCCCTCCGGCAACCTCTCGGAGAGGGAGGGCGCCTCCACCTCACCAACTCCGAGCAGCCTGCGCAAAGAGGCCGTGCCGAGCTGGATCTCGTCCAGGTAGCTGAGGACGGTGTCGACCGGGGAGATGAGCAGCTGCACATAGAGGACGCTGGCGGCGGTGGCCGCGATCGAGAGCTGCCCGTGGGCGTGCAGCATTCCCCCGAAGGCCAGGGCGAGCACGAGGGGCACGACGTAGCAGGCCTCCGTGACGGGGAAGTAGATGGTCCGCAGCCGGAGGGTGTAGCGCTCGGCCGCCACCCAGTTGGCGATGTCGCCCTCCACCTCGGCGATGCGCCGCTCGGCCAGGCGCATGGTCTCGATCGTCCGGCCGCCGGCCGCCGTCTCCTGCACCCGGCCGTTGGCCCGGTCCCAGGTCGACATCGTCTGCTCGTAGCCGGGCCGGGCCCGGCGCAGGTACCAGCGGGTCCCGAGGACGAGGACTGGCAGCGTCGGCACCAACACTGCGCAGATGAGCGGGGCGGTGTAGGCGAGGGCTGCCACGATCGCCAGGCACTGGGCGATGGCGATGACCATCTGCGGAGCCGCCCGGCGGACCGACCAGGTGAGCTGCTCGACATCTGAGGAGGCCCTCGTCTGAAGCTCACCGGTGCCGGCATCCTCGACGACACCGACGGGGAGGGCGAGCACGGCGTCGACGAAGTCGACCCGCAAGCGGGCGAGAAGGCGGGCGGCGAGGTGTCCCCCCATGCGAGAGGCGGCCGTCGCCGCCAGCCCCTGGACCACGAGGGCAGCAAGGAAGATGGCAGCCGCCAGGTCGACCCGGCCGATGGCGTGGCCTTTGCCTGCCGTGGTCGAGACGACCTCTCCGAGCACCTGCGGCCCGACCAGGCCGGCAACGCTCGCCAGGGCGAAAAAGGCGATGACGAGCGCCGTCGCCCCCCTCTCGCGCTTGAAGGCGGTCCGCACGTAGCGGCGCACGGTCGTCATCGGCGCGACGGGAAAGCCGCGGTCACCCCCGCTCTCAGCCACTGACCGGCTCCTCCCTCAGCACCAGCTGGCGGTAGCGGCTCTCGGCGCAGAGCTGGGCATGAGTGCCGGCCAGCAGCACTCTGCCGTCGAGCAGGAGCACCTCGTCGGCTCGCTCGGCCAGAAGAGGGCTCGCAGTGGAGACGACCGTCGTCATGCCGGCGCGCAGCTGGGTGAGGCCGGCCGCCACGGCCGCCTCGGTGTGGGCGTCGACGGCACTCGTCGGATCGTCGAGGAGGAGGACATCGGGGGAGGCCGCCAGCGCCTGTGCGAGCGAGAGCCGCTGGCGCTGGCCCCCAGAGAGGCTCCTCCACTGCTCCGGCAGCTCGGTCTCGAGCCCCTCTTCGAGCCCGGCGACTATCTCGTCCGCCTGGGCGGCGGTGAGGGCGGTCGCCACGGCCGGCTCGGAGCCGACGGCGAGAGCCGCCCGAAGCCGGCCGCGCAGGTGGAACGGGGCCCGCTCGAGCATGAGGACGTGCTGGCGGTACCAGCCGAGCGGGAGCGTGCCGACGTCGCGGCCGCCCCATGTGACCGAGGACCGCTCGACCGGGCCGTCCACCCAGCGCGCCAGCCTCTCCAAGAGGGCGGTCCCTTCCTCCGGAGTCGCCGGCACGACGACTGTGAAAGAGCCCTGACGAACACGGACTCCGGTGGCAGCGTCCTCGAGCGGCCCCGCCGGCGCGACGTCGATGGCGGCGACCTCTTCGTTCGAGTCGATGTGGACCTCGAGGTTCAAGATGTCGATGACGCGCCGGGAGGCCACGGCGGCGGCGGTCCACTTCGAGGCGGTCTCGACGAAGGTCTGCATCGGTATCACGAGGAAGGCAGCCGAGGCGTAGAACGCCACCAGCTCCCCGGCCGAGATGGCGCCGCGCAGGGCGAGGTGGGCGCCGAACCAGGTGACGGCGACGACGATGGCGCCGGGCAGGACGACCTGGGCCCCGTCCAAGAGTGCCTGCAGGTTGGCCGTCGACATGGAGGCGGTCGCCACGCCGGCCGAGGCCTGTCGGTAGCGGCGGGCGAAGACGGGCTCGCCGCCGAGACCGCGCAGGACGCGAAGGCCCGTGACGGTGTCAGCCGCGATGGAGCTCGCCTCGCTCCGGCGGTCCCGCTCGGCGCTCTGGCGGCGCTCGAAGGGCCGCAGCAGGGGCGAGACCGCCAGCACCGCCACCGGCACGCCGCCCACGACGATCGCCCCGAGCGGCGGCGATGCGACCAGCAGCACGACGGCGACGGCCATGTAGGAGACCACGCCGCCGGTGAAGCGGGCCACGACGTCGAGGGCGTCGCCTATCCGCTCCACGTCGGAGGCGCCGAGGTTGGCCACCTCGCCGGCAGCCACCTTGCGGGCCAGGTCCCCCCCGAGGAGGGTGGCCCGGCGGGTGACGAGCTGCTGCACCCTGCAGGCGGCGATGAGGAAGTTGGCGACGGCCCGCCTGTGGCGGAGGATGCCGGCGGCGGCCTGCAGGAGGCCGAGGGCGAGGACGACAAGGGACCACGAGAGGACGTCGGCGCCCGAGCCGCGGATGGCCGCGCCCAGCCCGGCGCCGAGGGCGAGGGGGATGGCCGCCTGCGACACCATCCAGACGACCCCGAAGGCAGAGCCGCTCACGATGGTGCGCAGCTGCCCGCGGGCGCACCAAAAGAGGAAGCGAAGCGGCGAGCGTGTGTCGGGACGGCCCGGGTCGGCCAGCGGGAGGGCGAACATGAGCCGACCGACGCTAGTCGGCCGGCAGGCACGCGAATCTCGCCCGGCAAGGTCGACTCAGTAGTGGTGCACGGCTCGAGGCTAGCGCCCGAAAATGGACGGGGAAAGGGTGGCGAACGAGCGGCCCCCCCCTTCGAGGGGGACTCTCTTTCGTACGGGCTCTGAGGGTCGAAGACCGCATCCTTCTGGCGGGCACAGCCCCCATCGGCGACGACGGGGCGGTCGGTCCCGATCCGGCCGGCCGGCGCGCCGCTGCTTCGCCATGGCCGAGTCCGCTCTCGAAGGGAAGGTCGAGAGCGAGCTCGAGGCGGCAGCGGGCCACCGGGAGGAAAGCCGCCGAGCCGCCTCGTTGCGGGCCGGACCATCCCGCTTGGCCCCGGCGCTCTCTCGCGTTCCCCGCATGGCCTGCAGGAACTCGGCCCGCAGCGGCCGGTGGCCTCCCCGGGCCCTTCATCGGGGAGCCCCTCGGGCCGGCCGCCCGACTTACTGGATGTGGACCCCTGAGACGGCCCTCGCGATGATGAGACGCTGGATCTCGCTCGTTCCCTCGAAGATCGTGTAGATCTTCGAGTCCCGGTGCCAGCGCTCGACCGGGTACTCGCGCACGTAGCCGTAGCCGCCGAGGATCTGGATGGCCTGTTCTGTCACCCAGACAGCGGTCTCACCGGCAAAGAGCTTGGACATCGAGCCCTCCCCTGCCACATACGGCTTGCCGTTCATGCCCATCCAGGCGGCCCGCTGGTAGAGGAGGCGGGCGGCGTCGACCCGGGTCTTCATGTCGGCCAGCTTGAAGGCGATCGACTGGTGCTCGATGATCGGCCTGCCGAAGGTCGTGCGCTCCTTCGCGTACTCGAGGGAGTACTCGTAGGCCGCCCGGGCGATGCCGACGGCCTGGGCGGCCACGGTCGGCCTGCTCGCCTCGAACGTCGCCATGGCGGCCTGGCCCTTTGCCTTCTTGCCCTGGCGGGCCCGGGCTATGCGCTCGTCGAGCTTCTCCTTGCCGCCCAGCAGGCAGGAGCCGGGCACCTTCACGTCCTCGAGCACGACCTCGGCTGTGTGGGAGGCCCGGATCCCCATCTTCTTGAACTTCTGGCCCTGGGAGATGCCAGGGGTGCCCGGTGGCACGACGAAGCTCGCCTGCCCCCGTCCCCGCAGCTCGGGCTCGACGGAGGCCACCACGACGTGGACGTCGGCGATGCCGCCGTTTGTGATCCAGGTCTTCGTGCCGTTCAGGGTCCAGGTGTCGGTCGCCTCGTCGTAGACGGCCCGCGTCTTCAAGTTGCTCACGTCCGAGCCGGCGTCCGGCTCCGAGACGCAGAAGGCAGCCAGCTTGATCTCATCTGGAGAGCCGAAGCACTGTGGTGCCCACTCGCCGATCTGTTCCGGCGTGCCGTTCGCCACGATCCCCGCCACCCCGAGCGTCGAGCCGAAGATGGCGAGGGCTATGCCGGCATCACCCCAGGAGAGCTCCTCGTTCACCGCCGGCAGCAGCTGCCCGGTCGGGTCGGCGAAGCAGTTGGCGAGGAAGTCGAAGGAGTACAGCCCGACCTCGGCGGCCTCCTTGATGATCGGCCAAGGGGTCTCCTCCCGCTCGTCCCACTCGTGGGCGGCCGGGCGGACGACGTTCTCGGCGAAGTCGTGCACCCACTTGATCACCTGGAGCTGGTCCTCGTTCAGCTCGAGAGAGAAATCGCTCATCACTCACCTCGTCTCGGCGGCAGGCAGAAGCCGGTGGCCCTGGCCTGATACCCCGCAGTGACCAGAGAGTAACTGAACTCGGTGACCGGCAGGTAACTGCGAGCGCGACAGGGCCGCCTCCGGCGGGCGAGGCGA